>CAZHOV010000228.1:0-6975 GCA_964534315.1 uncultured Saprospiraceae bacterium
CCCTGTCAAGGCAGCGCTCTAAACCAACTGAGCTAAACGACCCTTCTTTTAAAAAGGAATGCGAAATTATTACTTTTTTTCGAAACAATCAAGCAAAATGATTGCTGTCATCTATTTTTGTTCAAAATGGTCCTTGTTCATCGGATTTAAATTGTTGAACTCCTCCTCCTTGACCAAATCCCCAAAGAGTAAACAGATGGCAGTTTTCTCCTTTTTTACTACTTTTGCGGCATGAATGCAAATCTGTCACGTACACGCTCTTCCTTCTTTCATTGGGATATGCTCTATATCCTTATCTTCCTTATGGCCTGTTACTTTCCCTTGTTTTTGCATCTCGACTCCCTGGCCATGAAAAATTTTGACGAGGCACGAGTGGCCACCAGCACGCTGGAAATGTATCAAAACCAGCAATGGTTAGTACCCCACTTCGATGGCAAACCCGACAACTGGAGTGTCAAACCTCCCTTCCTGTTATGGTTTCAGGTACTATTCGTCTATATCCTCGGGCCTGGAGAACTGGCCGTTCGACTCCCCTCCGCATTGGCAGCGCTGGGGCTCATTCTTACCATTGTGGCTTTCTGCAAAAAGTATTTATCCAATCTTACCCTCGGCATTGTCTGTGGTCTGGTGCTGCTTACTTCTCATGGTTTTATCGACGAACACATCAGTAGAACCGCAGATTACGACGCCCCTTTAGCCTTTTTAAATTTTTTAGCAGCCCTTTCTTTTTTCTTATTCATCGAATCAACGGATAAGAACGCTCAGAAAAAATGGATACTCCTGACCGGAGTTTTTATCGGACTAGCGGTGTTAACAAAAAGTGTCATGGGATTCTTGTTAATTCCAGGCATGTTCTTATACCTGCTTTGGAGAAAGAAATTATTGTTCACCCTTCAATTTCGCTTTTTCTATATCGCCATGACAGTCAGCCTGCTTATTATCCTATCCTATTATTTGGCGAGAGAATGGGTCACACCGGGTTATCTCGATCTTGTCTGGCAAGAAGAATGGGGAGGACGGTATTTCAAACAAAAATCTCCGGATCATAACCACGAATTCTGGTTTTATTTTAAAATGCTGTATTTCCAAAATTTTTTCCCATGGATTCTTCTCTTACCGTTGAGTATTTATATTTTAATTCAACAGAATAATCCACTAAGAAATCTGGGAGTCTTTTCTATCATTCTTTCTGTTTCTTATTTAACTATCTTAACCTTTGGAAAGGTCAAAATTGAATGGTACCTGGCATCCGCCTATCCCTTTTTGGCCATCTGGGCGGGGATTGGCGTATACGGATTTCTAAAACTAATCCCTAATACTTCCCACAGCTATACTTATCTACTTTCCAGACTTTTATTTTTTGTCTTAATTTTTGGATTACCTTACTACAGTATGGTCGACAAAGCACTGCATACCCAAGAAACCAACTCCAAAAACCTTTATGGTCAATATTTAAGGTGGTTTGATGTCAATAACAAACTCATCCTTTCTGATGTAGATTACAATGCACATATAAAATTCTATAGCCAACTCTACAAAATGAAGGGATTCCCTGTAGAAAACAAGCTTCATTGGGAACTAGCTGTTGGAGATACAACAATGTATTGTGGAAAAAAAATGGAAAAGCAACTCTCCAAAACCTTTGAAGTGGAGGTTATTCGTTCTGACCACAAGCAATGCAAAATCGTGGTGATCAAACGTAAAGTAAAGGATTAACTTTTCTTCCCGGGTTAAATAGTATAACTAAAGCCAATTCCGAAACTATAAAAAAGAAAGGCATCAATTCCTACTTCAGGACGAATCGCCCATTTTTTAAGATCATTACTAAAACCCAAACCAAAGCTAACGCCTGGTGACGCACTGACGTAATTAAATATATTTCTTTCAGGAGGGTTAATATCAGGTGCCCATTATCATCATCATGAACAATACCTAAGTTATAGGAAGAATACATCCCACTGACTTGCACCCCTCCCGGATCAAGAATGCTTGCATTATCATTGACTAGATTAATAGGAGAAAAACATCCCCCCAACAGAAAAACTAAAAAGAATAAAAGCGGAATAGAAAGTTGATTTTTCATTTGATTTTTACTTTAATTTACAAAAAAAAGCGGTCTATTGCAAGGTAAAAAGGACCTTCAATTTTGCTTTTATCCATAAATCAAAAAAGATTATTTTATACCTTTAGAATTGAATCAAAACGATCTTGAAAATCCTTATTAATGAAAAAATCAACGACTTGGATTATCCTTTTCTTTGCTATTTTTCTGCTCTCGCAAGACTATTTCTCCTGGTTTGCTCCCGTAAAATTGATCATCGGAGGCTTTCCCAACTGGGTCGTCTGGGTGGTCATCTTACAGCTGATCTTTGTCGGGGCCATTTATTTATTTAATAAATACTATTGGAAAAACGAGGAGTCGAATGGATAACTGGATCGTGTACGTCATACTGATTGCCTATATTTTTGTCACCTTTATCACCAGCCTCATCGGGCGTAAATTTGGAGAGGAAACGCCAGAAAGCTATTTCTTGGCCAGCCGAAACCTCAATACGACTACGCTATTTTTCACCCTCATCGCTACCAATTTCAGCGCCTTTTTCTTTCTGGGATTCGCGGGAGAAGGATACCGCATCGGCTATGCCTACTATGCCATGATGGCCATCGGCACTGCTTTTGCCGCTATTTCCTTTTACCTGATCGGCAATAAAGTCTGGCATCTCGGTAAGCAGAAAGGCTACATTACGCCGGTTGAACTGATCGGCAAAGAATCTAACTATCCGCCCCTCAAGTATACCTACCTGATCGTCATGACCTTCTTCACCCTACCCTATTTGGCTATACAACCTATCGGCGCAGGCTATATCCTCGAAAATCTAACCAATGGTGAAATCCCATACCTGACAGGAGCAACCTTACTTACGATTTTTATCATTATCTATGTTTTCCTCGGTGGAATGCGGTCGGTGGCTAATACAGATGTTAAGCAAGGAATTTTAATGATCGTATTGATGGTGGCCGCGGTATGGTATGTAGCGCAGGATCTGGGCGGCATAACAGCAGCGAACGAGCGCGCTTTCTACGCCAATTCAGACCTCTTCACCCGTATGGGTATTGGAAAGCATTTTACGCCGGCCCGCTGGTTTAGCTTTTGCTTGTTGTGGATCGCCTGCGTCCCCATGTTTCCGCAACTCTTTATGCGGTTTTTCATCTCGAGAGATATCCCTACGTTTAAAAGGACTACCCTACTTTACGCGCTGATCCCTTGCTTTTTATTTATTCTTCCCGTAACCATCGGCGTACTGGGTCACCTTTCCTTTCCCAATTTAAGCGACCAGGCAGCTGATCAAATCCTGCCCAAAATGTTGCTGGAACACACTTCGCCCTGGTTTGCCACCCTGGTCATGACAGGAGCGTTAGCCGCTTTTATGTCTACCGTTGATTCTCAGTTGTTGGCCTTGAGCACCATCTTTACTCAAGATATCTATCTGCCTTTCATACAACCCAAAGCAAGTTTGAAAAAGCAGGTCAGAGTAGGAAAAGTAATGGTGGTCTTATTCGCACTGATCGGTTTGGCGATCGCCGTCGATCCTTTTCCCCGGATTTTCGATATTGTAAAAATGGCCTTCTCCGGCTATGCTGTCTTATTCTTGCCTACCCTCTTCTTGTTGCGTTGGAAAGGTACGAGTCCGCGGGCTTGTTTCATCTCCATTCTTATCGGCGAATTCCTCGTACTGGCCTTTTATACCGGCTGGATACCTGAGCCATGGCTGCTGGGTTTTGAGCCTATAGTGCCCATATTGGTGACCGGGCTGGTCGTGATCACCGGGGGCAGTTTTTTTGGAATGAATCAAAAAAATATGCGCAAATTATGAGCCCCACCTAGCCTCCCCAGAGGGGAGGAATTATAGTGAAGAAGCTAACTTTTCATGGTTTTTATCTTAGATTTTGCTTTTACCTCATATAGCCTGGGCCAATCTTTTCCAAAAGAAGTTGTCCTACACTTGGATAACTCCCTCTCCTCTGGAGAGGGCCGGGGAGAGGGCCCCTCAGAAAATAGCTAATACCGCAAAATTGATTTCATTCCCTATTTTTATTGCTTCACAATCTTCCTCGAGACCACCTCATCTGCCCCTGCATTAATACGTAAGAAATAGATACCTGACGGCAGATCTGTCAATCTAACAGATTGATTAACGACAGATCCATCCCACTTTTCAGCGAATACCACCTTTCCATTCAGGTCGAGGATCTGCACCTGAATCTTATGCTTCCCCTTCAACGCATAGGAAATATTGATACTTTCCTTAAAGGGATTGGGATTTACTTCCAGGGCGTTCACCCAGGATGGCAGCACTTCATTACTGCTGGCGAAAAATGGCTCGGAGATGGTACTACATCCATTTTCATCCACTACTTCCACCGTATAGTTTCCTTGTCCCTGAAAAGGAATAGAGGCCTCATCCGAATCATCAATTTCTACGTCATTAAAAAACCAGGTATACGTATCGTAGTCGTCGCTGACCGATAAGGTTTCGCCGTCGTACTCGATCTCCGGAATAGCGGGTTCCGGGAAATTATTGATGGCAAATTCGAGGGAGCGAACGCACCCATTTCCATCCACAAGGTTATATGTAAAAGCCCCTGCCCCCAATTCAATAGTGAAAGAACCAGGCTCATCCAACATCAAATTTTCGATCATATAGGGAGGCATTCCCCCGGCAACAGCAATTGTCACCTGCCCGCTTTCCATACCACAGGAGGGAATAATCTCTTCCACTTCAAAATCGATGGTTGCACAAGATTCTGAAAGAACCCTAAAAATCCGGCCGGCTCCTCCACGTTCAGCGCAATACAATTCGCCATGCACATCTTCGCCAAACGTACTGATATCAGCTCCGTTTACTACTCCCATAGAGAAGGCATCCCAACCACCGGACCCATCTGGCTCGATACCGAAAAATTCTTCATAGCAGAAATCTGCATAGATATAAATCCCTTGCAAAAAAGGATCTTCCTGTCCCCGGTAGACAAATCCCCCGGTTACAGAGGCACACTCAAATCCTCCGGGGTGCGGATATTCGTGGATGGGAAAAGTAAGATCGCTCATAGGCGGGCAGTCGGATGAAGTGTTAAAAACGTTGTTTCCTTCATAGCAACTCCATCCATAATTTTCGCCTCCGGTGCTGGAAGCCGGCTGAAAATCGATTTCCTCCCAGGCATTTTGCCCTACATCTGCGATCCAAAGATCGCCAGTTTCCCGGTCAAAGCTGTAGCGCCAGGGGTTACGTAGTCCGGTAGCCCAAATCTCCGGTAGGTAATCATCATTATCAATAAAAGGATTGTCGGGAGGAATGGCATAAGGATCGCCATTATCCACATCGATGCGGAACATTTTACCGAGCGGATTCAGTTCATTTTGAGCTCGATTGCCCGGATCACCGCCGCTACCGCCATCGCCGGTACCGACATACAAGTAGCCATCCGGGCCAAAGGCAAGGTCGCCTGCATTATGGTTTGAAAAAGGCTGGTCGATTGTCCACAATATCTTTTCGGATTCCTCATCCGCCCGGTTAGGGTCATCCGGATCGACGCTAAATCTGGAGATGCGTGTATCTCCGTCATTGCCGGTGTAGTTGATATAGAAATAGCCATTGTTTTCATAATCCGGGTGAAACACCAGTCCCAGCAGCCCTTGCTCACTAAACCCAGTTGGATCAGTGACTTGGGGATTTATATTCAGGAAAGGAACAATAAGTTGTTCACCATTTTCATCGATTATTTTGATCACCCCTTTTTGTTCGACGATAAAAAGCCGGTCATCGCCTGCATTAACAATATCTACGGGTTTATCATACCCATCTGCGATCTCGATCAGTTCGACTTGAGGTTGGGAAAAAAGAAGGGTAAAAGATAGTATTGAAAAAAGGAAAAGTAAAAGAACGTTCTTCATAATGATAGTCATTTATATAATTAAGAATGAAGAGTGAAGAATGAAGAATTAAATGTTATAAATTATAATCAAGTATAAGATATTCTTGTAAAAAGAACAGACATTAATTGATAATTGTCAAACAATAACCAATAAATGGAACTAAAAAGAGAGAAAAAAGATTAGGAAAACCGAAATGTGTAAAAATTATAGAAATATCTTTTGCATACTTGGAAATAGTTAGCTAATTTTGCAGTCGCTTCAAAGGGAAGCGGAGAAAGTTGAAAAAATATTTTTTTACCAACCTTGGTATCTGTAAAAAAAATAAAGGTGTGAGTGCCATGAATTACTTGCAAATTCATGATGAAGGTGAGTGGCTGAAACCATCCCGCTTTTTTTAATAATGATCTTGTTCAACTTGAAAAAAGCGGGACTAAACCGGCAGAATTTGACATATTTTTACGTTTTTACCATCATTGGTATACATTCGGTGACGTGGGTGAGTGGCTGAAACCACCGGTTTGCTAAACCGGCAGTCTCAGAAATGGGGCTCGGGGGTTCGAATCCCCCCGTCACCGCTAAGGAAAAATAAAAAAACTTCCAAAGGGTTGTTTTTTAAAAAGAAAAATTGTTTATTTGCAATCGCTTTTCAGTTAGTGGTTAATAATTAATAGTTAACAGTTTCTTTCAACTACTCACTATTAACTATCAACTAAAAACTGATCTCGGGGTGTAGCGCAGTCCGGTTAGCGCATCCCGAAAGCCTTCGGGAGGGCCGCAGGTCGCTCATCCGATTTGAAAAATTGTTCTTTATTTGAAATATTCATCAATTACTAATTACTCATTATTAATTATTAATTGACCTCGGGGTGTAGCGCAGTCCGGTTAGCGCATTCCGAAAGCATTCGGGAGGGCCGCAGGTCGCTCATCCGATTTGAAAATATTTTTTGAGCTTTGAAGCTCAAAACGGGGTGTAGCGCAGTCCGGTTAGCGCACCTGCTTTGGGAGCAGGGGGCCGCAGGTTCGAATCCTGCCACCCCGAC
>CAZHOV010000229.1:0-6804 GCA_964534315.1 uncultured Saprospiraceae bacterium
CGCCCCAGGTGAAAATACCTCCGCCCCGTTTGTTGGGGAAATAGTCATCGTCAACATCGGCGTGGCCGCCCTCAAAGGTAAAGCCATCGATGACCGTAGCCGCCGTGGTGAGGGTGTCAATAACCATCACGTTAAGGGCATTATCTTCCCGGTTGGTCTCGAAATCATCATCCACATCATCGCCGTTCAGGTCGCCGGATAGGATGGTCACGTTGGCAGCGGGGTCCCGCTCGGATAGCATCGTTTCCGTGCCATCGAAGCCACCGTATAGGGCTACATTCTGATAGATATAAAACATCTGCCTGGGGTCGCCCGGCCAGGCAGATGGCTCTTGCGGCAGATAGGTGCCGGCCGCCACCCAGATTTCATCGCCTTCACTGTAGTTGTCTAAAGCGGTGGCGAGTTCGGTGTAAGCATTTGCCCAAGAGGTGCCGTCGTTATTGCCGGTGGCGCTTGCATCGACGTAGGTTTGGGCATTGGTAGTGAATATAAAGGTCAGCAGCATAAGTGCTGTCAGTAAGGTAAATTGTGTCTTCATGATAAAAATAGGTTTGCTTCTTAGGTGAAAAGTTAAGTTTTGAAAAAGAAAAAATCTAATCTGAAATACATCTCAAAGGTATAGGGAGAGGGGGCTTACGGGCATGGATAAAATTTCCAAAGGGATGGACAAAAATTGCAACTTCCTGTATTCCTACCGCAAACAATTGATTCTCAACAGGCTAAAAACCTCTATCTTCTTTCCCGAAATCTTTAACACAGAAATCAAAAACCTTGAGGATGATTTGGTATCTTTCCACCCAATCACCAAATCATACGCCAAACACAGGTGGAAGAGAAATCACCAAGACAGAGCATCAACAAAAACATCAAATGGATCGATATTGTCACCGATTGGATGGACAATAAGATCCGCATCCCGGGAACAAATATCCGGTTTGGCCTGGATTTCCTGATCGGCCTGGTCCCCTATATTGGTGACATGGCCAGTTTCGCAGTTTCCGGCCTATTATTGATCGGTATGGCCCGACATGGCGCCAGCGGTATGTTGCTGATCAAAATGATCGGCAATGTATTGTTGGATACCATCGTTGGATCGATACCTATTTTAGGAGACCTCTTCGACTTAACCTACCGGGCCAACTGGCGAAATCTTAAACTTTTTGAAGAATATTATGAAGAGGACGAACACCAGGGGAGCGGTTGTTGGGTGATCATCCTGATCCTCGTCATATTGACCGCACTATTCTTATTCTTGATCTTCGTGGTATGGGAAGTTTTGAAAGTCGTTTGGGAGTTTATTATTTCTTGATAAATACATCAGTTTTGACATTAATCACATTTTTCCTTGAAAATTCGTCATTTTTTTCCTAATTTTCAAGGATTATTTTTTTTAAATAAAATTGATTCGATAATACTTGCTTCATGCACCTGGAAAGAAAAAAGGATTTCGAGGCTATTCAGCAATTGCTGCACATCTTCCCTGTAACAGCGATACTAGGTCCTCGTCAGGCAGGAAAGACTACTTTGGCAAGAGAATTTAAGCCGGACCATATTTTTGACCTTGAGGATCCCCGTGATCTGGTCACCATGGATAACCCCCAATTGGCATTGGAAGGGTTGAAAGGTTTGATCATGATCGATGAAATCCAGCGTAAGCCCGATCTCTTTCCACTATTGAGGTATCTGGTTGATCACCAACCGGATCAGAAATATTTAATCCTAGGCTGTGCTTCATCCAACTTGAAGCAGCAAAGCGGAGAGTCTTTAGCTGGTCGAATTGGGTATCATTTTTTACAAGGTTTCCACCTTTCTGAGACAGGCACTGAAAAACTCGAACAATTATGGTTTAGAGGCGGATTTCCCAGGTCTTTTTTGTCAAAAACAAATGAAGAAAGTTCGATTTGGCGGTCCAATTTTATTTCAACTTTTTTGGAACGGGATCTGGCATTAATTGGAGAACAGATTGCTTCTTCAACCATGTTTCGCTTCTGGGTTATGCTGAGCCACTACCATGGACAGACCTTAAATTATAGTGAATTAGGGCGTTCTTTTGGCATTTCAGATAAGAAGGCCAAACACTATATTTCTTTATTGGAAGACACCTTTATGGTGCGTTTGTTGATGCCCTGGCATTTCAATATTAAAAAGCGATTGATCAAAAGCCCAAAAATTTATTTGAGGGATTCCGGGATATTTCATACACTCCAATCCATCAGTACCTTTTCTAGACTCAAAACACACCCTAAATTAGGTGCCTCCTGGGAAGGCTTTGCTTTGGAAGAATTGACCGCAACTCTATCCAAACGAAACAATGAGGTCTTTTTCTATGGTTCTCATGGAGGTGTGGAACTAGATATGTACTGGCAAGAACAGGGATTACAATTTGGAGCAGAGTTCAAATACCAGGATGCCCCCAGAACAACCAAATCTATGCATCAGGCCATTGAGGATCTGGGACTCGACCATTTGTGGGTAATTTACCCAGGTGACCGAAAGTACGCATTGACCGATCGTATCAGTGTAATACCCTTAAAACAGATACCCTATGAAGTTGCAATAAAATGAATAAGTAAGATAAATTTGGTGTAAAAAATTACATGCTTACCAGATACTCGTTTGTTAATTAAACAAATCAAGCAATTAACTAAATTAACGTGAATCTCGTTGAACAAATGCTGATTGAGGATGGTATTATCCTCATCAAGTTTTGGTTCTCTATAAAAATAGAGGAGCAAAAAGAGCGTATCCAACAACGCCTAAGCTCCCCGCTCATGCAATGGAAAGTAAGTCCTGTTGATCTTGCCGCCCAGGAAAAATGGGCAGACTTTACCAAATACAAGAATCTCATGTTCGAGCGTACCCATACTCCCCTGAGCCCCTGGATAATTATCCGGTGCCAAGAAAAAGAGGATAGCCGCATCCAGGCTATGCGATACTTAATATCTAAAATTAACTATGCCGATAAATCAAATGATCTGCCCGCACCGGATAAAGAGAAGTTATTCAAATGGAAACGCTATTGATAATCAGTACAGAAAAGGTAAAAGACACGACTTTTTTACTAAAAACCCGCACAAAATAAATACCTTAGTTGTTTTAGATGTTAAAAATTAATTAGATTTTACTTTTGATAACTTTTGCTGATTTTTTTTTTAATCGCCTAATTTTACAATTCCAAAATCGAAAATAAAATGAATTGGATTGATGCATTGGGATATCGCCCATACCGACATAATGCATTTTCCCACGATTTATTGGCTGAAACAGACGATCCGATACTCCAGGAGATCGTGAAAGAGGCGGCATCGGACTTATCGAGTCCCGTTGCCATGGTGAGTCTCGTGCTTGACCATATCCAGTTTTTCAAGGCATCTGTAGGATTACCTCCAATACTTGCCTCTTCCAGAGGCTTGCACCGGGATGCTTCGTTTTGCCAGTTTGTCGTGCGGGATGGCATCCCTTTTGAGGTCAATGATGCCCCCAATGATCCCCGCATTCCGCAGCATGTCGTCAGTGTCTATGGTTTTAGGTCTTATCTTGGTGTTCCGATCTTTGTGGAAGAGACAATCGTAGGCTCACTTTGTGTGCTCGATGTGAAAAAAAGAGAATTTACAGGCGAAGACCGGAATCACCTGAATCAACTAGCCGCCCGTGTCAACGACCGCTTAAAAGAGATTACAGGGTCTCGTCGCCAAAAGCGACTGGATCTCTCCGAAGATGCCTTTCAACAAGGCCTTACCGAATTGTCAGAAATCCTCAAACCTATTCAGCGCCACGTGAATGGAGGTTACTCGGCGGTGACAGCTATTCGTTCTTTTCTCGGACTTACGAAGCACCTTTTTTCCGACTCCAACAAGTTTTCCGATGAATTCAAGAGCAGCTTTGCGGCTGCTTTGAAAGCGAACCAATTAACAGAAGATCTGCTCTATGATATAGAGGCGTCTCTGGCCGATTGCGAAGACTGTGTTAATGCACTTGAACAACTCACCCTGAACAGCGGTTCTTTACGCTTGTCAGAAGTGGTAACCTCTGCTCAGGACCTTGCCCGAAATACCACCAAGTCAATTGGAGGCTTTCCCCTGCTTGAATTTTACGCCGACCCAACCATCTACACCCATGGCACCTTGGCCATAGCAATCGTCGCCAATTGCATATTGGCTATAGCTGCAGCGTTGGGCAAACTGGAATCCCAAAACGGGATCAAAGCTAAAATCATTGAACAACAAGGTTTTACCGTTCTGATCTTCTCCGCTCCAGATCTTAACGCTCAAGAGAGCGAAGCCATTGCCAATAAATTAAACGCCCAACTCGGTATCGAACCATCTGTATCCATCGAGTCAGAAGGAGAAAAAATAAAGCTTACCTTTAAAGCGGCCGCCTCCTTGTCTGAGAACTAGATTTTTCACTCCCTTCTTACTCTTTTATGGTAGGTAATTTTAAATCAAATCGTATAGAAATGATCCGGACGGTGATGATCAATATAATCGTAATTGCATATTGCCAGGAAACTTCAATATCCAAATACTGTAAGCCCAGGAAAACAAATCCGCCCAAAATACAAACAGAGGCATAAAGCTCTTTAGGACGAAAGATCAAAGGAATTTCATTGCAAAGCGTATCTCTGATTACTCCGCCAAATACAGCTGATATCGTTCCCATCAATACGGCAAATACCGGATCTATACCCACTTGCAAGGCTTTCGATAAACCGAGAACCGTGAAAACACCTATTCCTATAGTATCGAACAAGAATAACGTTTTTTTAAGCCGCCTCAGCACATTTGAAAAGAGTATGGTACACAACACCCCTAAAAGAATGGAATGTAAATAATCCATGTTTTGCAACCACCCCACCGGGTGCGCCCCCAATAATAAGTCTCGAATAGTTCCCCCTCCAATAGCCGTTACAAAACCGATGATGGTGGCTCCCAGTAAATCGAGTTTTTTTTCAGCTGCAGTGAGCGTCCCGCTGATCGCAAATACAAATGTTCCGATCAAATCAAGATAGTAAAGGATGTCCATGAAAATATTTAAATAGGGGCCATCTCAAAACTCCTTTCAGTCGTTTTTCGACAGCTCCAAATATGGTTTTTCTCTTTTTTTAACTGAAAATTGAAAATTTTCAGTTAAAAAAAGAGAAAAAAGAAATAATAAAGGCGCTTATGCTGCTTCACCATTTGGATTGCTCAATCAAATCGAATATAATCGATCTCAAACTCGAAAGCACCTGCTTTTTTATTGTAAGCGATAAACCCCATCCGGATAATATTTTTAAGGGTGGCTTCCGGAATAGCATTGCCTGTGGGCTCCCCCATGTAGTATTCTCTTAGATCAGCTAATTGGAAGGTAGCAACTTCCCAATCATCCGTATTTTCTTTGAGCTTGTATTTGTAGTTGGGCACCCACCAACGTCGATCTTTGGCCAGAGCCATACTGAATGCCTGGCCTTTACTACGGTATCGTATCGAAACACTTTCATAAGCTGATAGATCCATGCGCTGATATGGGCCGTTGAAAGAGGCAAAGCCTCCGTTGTTTTCCAGCGAAACATAGCCTTCAAAGAAGATGGAGTTATCACGCATGCTTAGCCGGCCTTCCGATCTTCCCCCCATGACGCCGTCATTGGTAGCACGCCAGTCACTACCGTCGATATCTGTCCCAAAATTGATGTTCATACTGGTTTGAGCAACTAAAAAAAACAGAAGTATACTGAATCGCATTGGTAAAGTTTGTTAAATCCTTAAAAATAAGCGGCAAATCAAAATAACTTATTCATAATTTTGCCTTACTGCTTTAATCAAATTGTTTTCTAGTCCTTCAAACAGCGAATTATTAAAAGGGTTGAGTAGATGTCCTCACTTATTTGAATTCTTTCGTTTCGACAAATTACCCTGTTACAGATGGGCAAGAAGGTATTTTATTAAGAATATAATTTTTATCCTTCAAACCCAAAGCGCGTAGCGATTTGAACTTCTGTAGATAAAGATATACCGAGATAGTTCAGGCCCGTAGGGACTGACACCTAACGGAAGGATGGTTCCCCATAAATAGGTGGATTCCATCAATAAAAATACATCAATCTACCCCTAGAGGTGCCAGTCGCTATGCGCCTGGTCAATTGGTCCTGTAAATTTGGCTACACAGGTTGTAATCGCTACGCGCTTACTTGAAAAACAACGACACCTTCTCCGATGGGAATTGAACTTGTGCAATAAATAGATTATTAAGATATATGCTTACTTGAAAAAACAAGGACACCTTCTCCGATGGGAATTGAACTTGTGCAGTAACTATTCAGCATAACCTGGAAATTACCTTTTCTGCCTTTGTTTGCTCCGTCCCTCAAGGGTGCAAAGGCAGAGAACGCACTGAATCCCCCTCTGTTGCTTTGGACGTCTTCGTCCGAAGCAATCTTAGGGTTGCCCCTGGTACCTGTAAGCAGGGGAAGGGGGTGGAGTCGGGGACGGCTCCACCAGCAGAGATAAAGAGGACGGAAGAGGCTTTTTATTTTTATTAAGAATTTTTTTATCCTTAAAACCCAAAGCGCGTAGCGATTTGAACTTCTGTAGATAAAGATATACCGAGATAGTTCAGGCCCGTAGGGACTGACACCTAACGGAAGGATGGTTCCCCATAAATAGGTGGATTCCATCAATAAAAATACATCAATCTACCCCTAGAGGTGCCAGTCGCTATGCGCCTGGTCAATTGGTCCTGTAAATTTGGCTACACAGGTTGTAATCGCTACGCGCTTACTTGAAAAACAACGACACCTTCTCCGATGGGAATTGAACTTGTGCAATA
>CAZHOV010000230.1:0-6720 GCA_964534315.1 uncultured Saprospiraceae bacterium
TTTTTCTCTTATTTCCCTGTATATCAGCACTCTGTATTAAACAGGGTTTCCCTAGGTAGGGTTTCGACATTGCCTTCAAGGGGATCGTTTATTTCCAAATCCAGTCCGATCCAGTTTTTCCATATCTGTTGACCCGGCTTTTTCTCAGTCCATTGATCAACTGAATTAGGATTCTGTTAATTCCGGCTTCGGCACCCCTATTTCATCCAATAAATGGTCATAAGTCTTTATTAGAATATCGTCAAAGTCTATGGCGAGTTCTATACGATTGATCAGTTTGTCAAATAGTTGTTCGGGTGTAGATTTATCCCCTTGTTCCAGTAATTGCCGAAAGTATTCAAGATTTTCGGTAGACTCTTTTTGTACTTGTTCCTGAAAGGAGTAAACAGATTGAAAAAGGTAGGCCTGGTCATATTCAATCATGTGCAAGACATCCAGGCTCTTCGCATTTTCCCAGGCTACGGAAGACAACTTTTTTTGTGGAATAAAGATGGACAGATCTCCTTTGAACCGATAGTTGTTGTTGTCTAATGGTACTCGTTCAGTTTCGTAAAAAAAATCCGGAAATGCTTCTTGGTAAGCGTTCATTTCTTCTTCTGTCGCCACCATTTCAAAATCTTCATTAAAAAAACTTCTTCCCTTAATCATTGCTGCAAGGCGCTGTTTATTTTCCTGCAAATGTTCGGAGGTGTGCAGATAATTGGTTTTGATCTCCTCTATAATATAATTTTGGGCAATATCTAGACGCTTCTGGGCTTTGGTATTTTCGGCCAGATTGCTGAGGTAAAAAGCAAACAACACCCCAAAAAGGGTACCAATAAAAGCCAGGAATTGGCTCAACCAATTGATCTGTCGAAGGGATTGTCATCACTGACGCTCCAAAGACTGGTCACGATGCTCTTGGCTCCGGCATAGGTGAAGGCCCTGGCCATACTGATGATACCTTCTCCCTTTTGTAATTCCCCAATAGCTGTCTCACAAGCCGAAAGTACGACAAGATCAGCATTTAGAGACAAGGCGTATAAATCTCTTACAAATAAAATTTCATTCGCTTCTTCTCCCTCCTTCGAAAACGCCATAAAGGAATAGTCGCCCGATTGATCATCGGCCTTGCCGTGGGTAGCCAGGTGAATGATCTTGTAGCGCTCCGCTTCTTCTTCAAATTTAGCCCTGGTAGCTTGTTTACCCAGTAGTGCAGCTCCGCCCCAAATGTCTTTGATGGCCAGCGCCTCTTCCCCTGAATAGTCTAAGGATGATAGCTCTAGCGTTAATAACCGATCTTCAGATAAGGTCCTCAAAATTTGGGTAGTATCCCCTTTATAGAAGGGAGCAAAACTGATCAATGTTCCCTTAAATGAAGTGTGCTGATCAGCCTCCTCTGTCTTCAAAAGCTTGACCGCATAATTATAACTGATACGGTAATCTTTAATCAAATACGCATGATTTTGCATCCTGGCAGCCTCCCTGGGGCTCGGTTTTTCTTTAATTAATGCTTCAAAAGGAATATAACCTAATCTATCGTGTGGGATAATGATCAGGGAAGGCTTTAAATATTGCTCTACCGGTTTGATCAGCACATCGTACAGATTCCCCGATGCATCAAATAATTTTCCCAGACGGGTAGACCGGTTTTTCAATTGATGGCGTAATTCTTTTACCCAGGCGCCTAATTCGGAGGGGCGCGGTAGCGAAACAACTTGAAAATCATCGTAGTTGATCACAAAAATAAATACCTTGTCTGCTGTCAGATGATATGAAAGGATGGTGCTTTGAGGCGTTAGTAAATCTTCCTGAATCGTGGCGATCGAAATATTTTTATTGGATAAGACTTCTTCAAAATATTCCGGATGCTTGGCTTTTAGTCCACCGATCATCGACTGATACTGCTGCTCCAACTCATACCGTTGTTTTTCCCATTCAAAAATGGGTTCTCCATAAGCGTTAGCCTCGCCAATTTTGAATTCATAGAACTGTATTCCTTTTTTGATGGTTTGAAGGCTGTCTTTAAGGCCCTCGTAAAGCACCAACTCTGCTTCTTTCATGCTTTCCAGAAGTAGCTGGCTTTTCCCCTTTTCACTGTACTGAAAACACTGCTCCAGAAAACGGAGCTCCTGCGTTACCTTATACATTTCATAACTAATGAGCACTAACCGGTCAAACAGTTTATAAGCACCTTCATTCAATAACTTTTTAGATTCCTGATTGGCAAATCGGACTCGCTGGTAATCTAAATAATCGATCGTCAAGTTGCAGTAATGAAAAGCCTCCTTTAGATGTTGGACATCCTGCGTTTTGGAGAATAACCTGAATTGACTTTCCCCCTTATTCCATAAAAAATTGATGAATTCTTTAGGGTAATAGATCTCCTCGAAATTATACGGAACTGTGAAAAAAGCAAGCGCCGAATCCAGTAACCGGTCGCTGATCTCATCGTTTTTCCTTAGCTCTTCTACCTTGGCCATTTTATTAAAGACTCTGGCTATTGCAATATGGGATTTTCCAAATAATTGCAAATATGCTTTCTTGGCTTGCTCGTAGATCCTAAGGCCTTTTTCGTATTGTCCATTTTTAGCATAAGCCGCTGCAAGGTTTTCCCTGCTATTCAGGTAAAATATACCGGTCGTATCATAAACCTCTTTAATAACATCAACCGCTTTTTTTAGATAAGGTATACTTTCTTCCACCTCTCCCAGGTTTTTCTTGCACAACCCTATCCCTAAAAATACGCCGGCTTCTTTTTCTAGAGACAACTCAGCGTTATCCAAAATCTCCTGGTAGGCCTCTTGAGCTTGCTCAAACTTTTCCAATTCCAAATAAACATCCGCAATACTGATCTTTACATTAATTAACTGCCGGTGATTTGGAGGTAAAAACCGGTCAAATATGGAGTAGGTCCGGTTGAGGTAGGAAAGGGCCTGTGCATGATCGTTCAGGTTTTTGAGCACCAGCGCCAGATTACCAATAGCAGAACCCAGATTCGGATGATTCCCTTCCGGGTAATGATACTCCAGCACCTCTACCATCTTTTTGAAGGTGTTCCGGGCCTGATAGTAATCTTCAATATAGTTGTAATAAATTCCCAGGCTATTGTAACAGATGGCCGTTATTTTATCGCGCTCCCCATTAATCGCCCTACTTAACTTAATACTTTTTAACAAAGCAGCCTTCGCCTCCTCTGCCCTCCCTAATGAAATGAGACCGGTTCCGTAATCGGCATAATACATCGGGTAGCGCTTATGGGTAGCATCGGGTTTTGCTTCAAAGGTAGCAAGGGCTTTTTCATAATATTCCAACCCTTTGGCACCGCTTTCGATATACCAGTACACTGTTCCCAGATAGTAGTAACAGTCGGCCAGATCAACATTCTGGTTTTCGTTTTCAAAAATCTTTGCGGCTTGCACCAATACTTTTTCCGCCTGATACAAGCTATCAAAATTCAGGTAAATTCTACCGAGTTTTAAGTTAATCCGGGCCCCTCTGATGTCGGGTTGCTTCGGGGTTAACTGATTAAGCCGGGCCGCGGCTTTTATCAAAATCAGGGCCTCGTCTAGTTCGACAAGCTCCAGCTTTTCATCTCCCAACGCCAACAGGGAATCTACCTGCTGAGCCCTTAAAAAGTGTTGAAAAAGGATGAAAAATAGCAGGGGGTAGATAAATAGTTTGTTCATGATATTAATCAGGGTTTACCGGGTTCATATTCCCGATCGCAATAAAGGCAGCCCAGTAAAAAGGGTGGCCTTCTATTCCTTTAGATTGATTTAGAAAATCAATTTTAGCCTGCTGCAAAGCCGCTTTTTTAGACCATCCTTCTTTTAAATATTGGTGAAAAGACACCATTAGTTGTTTGGTCTTCTCATCATTGACACTCCACAAACTGGTTACAATACTTTTGGCGCCCGCATAAGTAAACGCTCTGGCCATACTGATGATCCCCTCCCCCTGCTGCAGCTCTCCAATTCCCGTCTCACAAGCAGAAAGGACCACCAACTCTGTCGGCAATTGTAAATTGTACAAGTCCCGGACAAACAACACCTCATTTTCTACACTATCCTTGATCTCTGAAAAGGCTAAAAAGGAATAGTCGCCTACTTTGTCGTTTGCTTTACTATGCGTAGCCAGGTGAATGATGCGGTATTGATCCGCAATATTTAAAAACACCTCTTCGGTGGCCTCTTTGTTTAGGTACATATCTCCCGACCAGATTTGCCGAAGGGCAGCTACCTCTTCACCAGAATACTTAAGGGGCGGCAGTTCAGTCTGGTACAAGCCTCCGCGCCGGGTTGTCCCGTTTATTAAGGTCGTATCTCCCTCATAAAAAGGAGCAAAAGCAAGAAATTCCTTTGTAGCGTCTTTTGCATGTTCTTTGATCTTGAGCTCCTGTAGTAAGGTGGCCGAATAAGCATAACTAATCTGATGTTGCTTCATCACATAGGCGTGTTCTTTAAACCGAATCCCTGCTCGCGCTGCGGGTTTTTCCTTAAGCAAGACCTCTAACGGCAGATACCCGAGGATACCATCCGGAATGATGATCAGCTTTTCAGGCAACTTTCCTTCGAGCGGTTGCAGTAATTGTTGGTAGAGCTTATGAGAATGGGTGATCAATTCGCCCACCCCTGTCGTCTTTCTGCTCTGAACGGCTGCCAGCAGGCTTTCCACCATAGTAGTTAGCGGAAAATCCAGCGGAAGGTTTAAAATCTTATAATCATCTTTTGTGATCAGAAATAAAAACAACTGTTCTTTTCCGACTACATATTCCAGTAAAGCCTCATCCTCCTGAAGGAGCTCTTGCTGAACTTGCTGAATCGAAATGGAGGGAGTGGCAAATCGGAGCTGGTAATATTCCGGATAATTTTGCTCCAGGTGTTCTTTTAATGACGCATAAGCTCCTTTCAAAGTCAAAAGTCGATCATTATAAACCGTTGCGAGGCTGTCCAGATCCGTTCCGGTCAGGGAGATACGCTCAAATTTCTTTGTTTCATAATAGTTAATATCTACCCGCAGATCATTTCCCCTTTGCACCAAACTGTCCGGAACATTGGCAAAGGTCAACGCTTTGGCCTCCTGCATGGCTTCAAAAAGCAGAAACGCTTTGGAGCGTTCAGCAATTTGAAATGCCTGGTCTTCGGCGGTTTGATCACCCGTAACACCGGCGTAAAGCAACTGTGTTTCAATAGCCTGATCATAAACTGCCTTGATCTGCGCGCGCAGGTATTCTTTTCCTCCCGATGATAAATTGGCCATTAATTCGTCGACTGCTCTAAAGGCCTGCTCATAAGTCTCCAGCGCTGCTTTCAGCCTGGAAAGATCCTGTTCTTTTTGGTATAATGCTTTTAACAAATTTGCCTGCTCTTTCAATACCAGCACCAATTCCTGATAACTATTTACATAATCGAAGTTTCCATTTTCTACTCCCAGGTGCAGAAGCGCTGTATCTAAAAGGGCAAGACTATTAGAAGATCGCCCCTCTCGCTGATAAACCTTGCTTAAGAATCGCTCTGCCCGCACAACTTCCGGATGGTTAGTTCCAAAGCTTTTCACTAAAACCGATTTTCCTTTATTCAAATTTTCTTTTGCCTTTTCCAATGCTCCCCGGTCGTAATAAAGGATTCCGAGATTGACCAGATTCGATCCTCGCTCAGGAAAAACCTCCCCGTAGTTTGCTTCATATATCCGGTTAGCGAGCTGGTATTGCTCCACCGCCCGGTCAAACGCTCCCTGATCGGAATACAGATCTGCCAGTCCCATGAGAACAGCGGTACTATTAGGAGAATCGGGGCCGAACACCTTTTCTGCTATGGATTGAGCTTCCTCAAAATGCGTTTGAGCGTACTCATAGTCGCCCAATAACCGGTAAGCGGCAGCCATATTAACCAGCGGATCGATCAGCCCTTGGTGTTCAAATCCAAATTGATTTTTCAGCAAACTGATTGCTTTGGTGCAATATTCAATAGTCTTGGAGTAATCGCCCCATTTGAAGAAGATAGCCCCCAGTTTGGAATAATTGGTCGCTACATCGGGGTGATCAAGGTTGACGGTTTTCTGGAAAATGTCCATCGACCGGTTGATATATTCCAACGCGCGGTTATAATCCCCCTTTTCAAGATAAGTAGCTCCAAGGTTGGAATATAGATATCCGAACTTTATATGGTTGGGCTCATAATTGGCAAAACTCACCTCTTCCGCCCGATGGTAATAGTCAATTGCTTCCGGATAAAGCCCTTTGGCAGCGTAGGCACTACTGAGGTTCGCATAGATCATGATCAGATAAGGATGTTCTTTCTCTCCCAATTGATCCACTATGTTCATTCCTTTCGAAAAATAATCGATTGCCCGCTCAAAGTCTCCAAATTCAAAGTAGGCGTGACCTGTACCATTATAGAAGTTAACCAGCTCAATATGTTCTTCTCCCAGTACTTCCAAAGCAATAGCTAACGCTTGCTCGAAGAAAGCCAGCGATTCTTTGACCTTCCCCCGGTTGATGTAGTTGTTACCAAGGGTCTGATAAGCAAGAGCCACTTTATAATGTTGCTCCCCATAAGTAGCCTTCCGGATATCCAATACCTTTTTGAAATAATCATAGGAAAGATCAAAATCGCCCTTCTGATCGTATACGACGCCAAGATTTTTATAAACGCTGGTCAGATAAATATGATCCGCGCCATAAATGTCTTCCATAATAGCAATTCCATTCTGGTAATATTCCAGTGCCTTATCAAAATC
>CAZHOV010000231.1:0-6661 GCA_964534315.1 uncultured Saprospiraceae bacterium
AAAAATAAGCTTTTGATTTTCATGCTATTTATATAAGATTTCGTACAACCTTAATGTGCAATGTGCAATGAGGAATGTGCAATGAGTGGTAATGATTTTTTTCGACAGCGTTATTACCGGATGGCGGGTTGTTAAATCAAAAGTGCTTTTCACCTTCCGGCGAAAAGCACTTTGTAACAAACTTCATTAAATGCAAAATTATAAGTCCTTTTTAGCTAAGTAAAAGTCTACTTTTTCTACACTTTCATCGGCGATGCGAGCGTCCATTTCTTTCAAATTCTTTGGAGGAGGAACAATTACCTTATCGCCTTCCTTCCAGTTGGCCGGCATAGCTACGCTGTTCATGTCAGAGGTTTGCAAGGCAATTAATACGCGCTTGATCTCATCCATGTTTCGTCCGATATTTAACGGGTAATACATCACTAAACGAATGGTACCTACCGGGTCGATGAAGAATACCGCTCTGACCGCAGCTGTACTGCTTTCTCCGGGATGCAACATCCCATAAAGGTTGGCTACCTTCATGTCAAGATCGGCAATGATCGGGAAATCCATGTACACTCCGGTATTTTCGCGTACATTATTGACCCAGGCAAGATGTGAGTGAATACTATCTATACTTAAGCCAATTAGCTTGGTGTTATACTTTGCAAAAAACTCCTTATCGACTGCAAAAGCAGATAGCTCCGTTGTACAAACAGGCGTAAAATCTGCCGGGTGGGAGAATAAAATAACCCAGCTGTCTTTATTGTATTCTGAAAATTTAAGCGGCCCATGCGTAGTCATCTGTTCGAAATCCGGCGCTTTATCACCAATTCTAGGCATCGGGTTTGCTTTTACTTGTTCTTGATGATCCATTGTGTTGAGTTTAGATTGTTAAATAATTTGTTCGCTACAAAAATCGGAATTTAAATATAAAAAAGAAAATTTGACCCTTCTTATCTCTTCTCAATCCTATTTTCTTCTCAATTCTATTTGCTATTTAAACCGCCAGACTTTGCTTTACGCTTACCCATCCGCCGCCATTGTAGACCTCTTTAATACCTTGTTGAGTAAGAAAGTTGGCTGCTTGTCCGCTGCGGTTTCCACTAGCGCAAACCAGGATGATCGGTTTAGCCATAGCCTTAAATTCGTTAACCTGCTGGGCAACTTTTCCCAAAGGAATGTTTTTCGACCCTTTAACGTGTCCGAAAAAAAACTCCCAGGGCTCTCTTACGTCAATTATCGTTGCCTCTGGGTTATTCACTAATTTTGATAGATTCATTTTTAATTTTTTTTTGCCTTATTACCTATAATACAGCCACAAAAATACAGATAAAGTATCATTCATTTCCGTGACAGGGGTCACAATGAGAAGCCATGAAACAGAAATAGGGCTAATTCAAAAAGAATTAACCCTACCAATGAAAATCGAACAAATTATACCAACATTTTTATAATTCAGTAGCTTGTTCAACATATTCGCTTCGCTCTACCGGTGTTTCTGTAAGCGCCTCATATCCACCTTTGATATTGATAAGATTTTCAAATCCTCTTGATCGAAGAATAGAAGCAGCAATAACAGAACGGTAACCTCCTTGGCAGTGTAGGTAATAAGACTTTTCGCGATCCACTTCATTCATATTCTGATTGATGAAATCCAATGGGAAGTTTTGAGCGCCCAGCACATGTTCGGTATAATATTCGCTTTCCTTTCGGACATCCAATAGATTCATGGAAGCCTTATTAAATTTAGATGCAAACGCTTCTGCCGTTAATTCATCAATAGTATCTACCTCTTCTCCGGCTGCTTTCCAGGCTTCAAATCCACCTTCGAGATAACCAATTGAATAGTCATATCCAACACGGGCCAATCGGGTAACAACTTCATCTTCCCGGCCTTCTTCTGCTACAAAAAGAATAGGAGTCTTCAAATCAGTAATAAGGGCACCTACCCACATCGCAAAGTTGTCGTCAATACCGATAAAGATAGAACCGGGAATAAATCCTTGAGTAAATACTTCTTGAGGACGCGTATCGATCACCAAGGCATTTTCTTCTTCCCAGGCAGCTTTAAAAGCGCGCACGCTCAACGGCTGTACTCCACGCTTGCGAATATCGTCAATGCTGTCATATCCCATCTTGTTCATTACCGCATTCTTAGGGAAGTATTGTGGAGGAGCAACCAACCCTTCCGTAACTTCTTTAACAAATTCTTCCTTACCCATGTCTGCTCGAAGCGCATAGTTGGTTTCTTTCTGAGCGCCTAAAGTAGACCAGGTTTCTTTACTCATTTTCTTACCACAAGCAGAACCCGCACCGTGACCAGGATATACAATTACCTCGTCGTTCAATGGCATAATCTTATTTCTCAAGGATTCAAACAAGTGACCCGCAAGGTCTTCTCTCGATAAATCCGTTTTTACGGCTAAATCAGGGCGTCCGACATCACCAATAAATAAGGTGTCTCCTGTAAAGATGGCGTAATCTTTCCCTTCTTCATCTCTTAAAAGATAAGTAGTAGACTCCATAGTATGGCCAGGAGTGTGAAGCACTGCAATGGAAACATCTCCAACCTTTAGTACTTCATTGTCTTCAGCGATGTGCGCATCGAAATTAGGCTGAGCGGTAGGACCATACACAATAGTAGCTCCCGTCTTCTTAGCCAAATCTAAGTGCCCGGATACGAAGTCTGCATGGAAGTGTGTCTCCAATACATATTTAATAGTAGCATTATCTTCCTTTGCTCTTTCCATATACGGCTCTGTCTCACGTAATGGATCAATAATGACAGCTTCTCCCTTGCTTTCAATGTAATACGCAGCTTCTGCCAAGCAACCTGTATAGATTTGTTCTACCTTCATGATGTTAAGTGTTTTTTAATTTAATGAATAAATAAATGATCATTTTTTCATATTTAAGGTTAAAAAGAAAATACACACAAGGTGTATTTCTTTTCACTGAGTTAGCATTCAATGATCTCTGTACAAAGGTAATGCCTGACTATCAGTACTTATATGATCGCGATCACAAAAGAGGGGTGACTTTTGTCATTCTAATATCTACCTTCTGTAAAGCTCTGGAAAGTATAGGTCTTCACGTATTCCAGTAGAGGCTGTCTAAAAAGTCTTTTAGACTTTTAGACTCCCTCTAAGAAATTTTTTATTTTGGGAGGGCTGTTTGGTGTGTCGAAACGCGAATAGTGTTTTGAAACACCCTCGAGAATTTCATTTGGTTTGCCCCACCATTGAAATAGTGGGTTGATAATTGTTACTTTCCAAAGTTGTTTTCTTTTTTTAAATACACTACAATGCTGAGTTTTATTCCTCATTCCTCATTGCTCATTGCACATTCCTCATTGCACATTCCTCATTCCTCATTCCTCATCGCTAATCCACCCATTCCGCAATAAATACATTCGTGTCTCTGGTGCCTCCATTGTTTCGGTTAGAAGAGAAAACGAGGTATTTACCATCATAAGAGAACATGGGAAAGGCGTCAAAGGTATTGTCATAAGTGATCTGCTTTAAGCCGGTACCGTCAATGTTGATAGAAAAAATATTAAATACCCTTCCGCTCTCCGTATGGTGGTTACTTGCAAACAAGATTTTTTCGCCAGAGGGGTGCATGTAAGGAGCCCAGTTGGCGCTGCCCAGGTTAGTGATTTGCTTCAAATCGCTTCCGTCGAGATTGCAAGTGAAAATCTCTAAATTAGTGGGTTGTACGAAGCCTTTTTCTAGCAGGGTTTTATACGTTTTTACTTCTTCCTCGGTCTTAGGCCGGGATGCCCTAAAAACCAGCTTTTTACTATCCGGAGAAAAGAAAGCGCCACCGTCATAACCCAATTCGTCTGTGACCTGCTGCACATTACTTCCGTCGATATCCATCGTGTAAAGTTCCAAGTCTCCCGAGCGGGTAGAGGTAAAGACGATCTTTTTACCATCGGGAGAAACAGTAGCTTCTGCATCATAACCCGGACTATCCGTCAGCTGCTTAGTAATATTTCCTTCCAGATCGGCAACAAAGATATTGTAAGTGTCATAGATAGGCCATACATACTTGCCGTCGATGGTTCGGGGGGATTCCGGACAAGCCTCGTCTCCAAGATGTGTAGAGGCATATAGAATAGACTGATCGCCGGGCATAAAAAAGGAACAAGTAGTTCTTCCTTTACCGGTACTCAACATAGACGGCTTTTCTCCGGTATATCCATCAATAGGCATAACAAAAATTTGATCGCAAGGTGCATTCCAATCCTTATTTGCTGCCTGAAAAACCAACTTCGAGTTGTCGAAACTAAAATAGGCTTCCGCATTGTCGCCTCCAAAGGTGAGTTGTTGGAGATTTTTAAAATGTTCTTCTTTTTCGTAGGTCAAAGTGTCCTTCTTTGTTTCTTCAGTAGTTGCTGCTTCTACCGTACCTTCTCCTCCTTGATTAGCGGCTGGTTGACAAGCCCAAAAAAGAACAAATGTAGAAATGATTAAAATAAAAATTACTCGTTTTTCCATTTTTGGCACAAAAGTACACTTTTCGTTTAAACAAACAAGAGTTCAAAAGTAAGCTTTGTGTCAAAAAAAAATCGGAGAATAGGAAATTAGGAGCGTTGGAAGATAGGAAATTGGTAAGGGGTTTGATTTCCTTCATTATTCATTAAATTTGGATTTTGATTAAAAAAATAGTGCTTTTATGAATTACTTTATTCGAATGGTAATAATACTTGTTTCCACATTCGTCTTGATTTCCTGTGGAGATGAATCTAAACAGCAATCTAAGAAATCCATCTTTCGCTATAATCAACCAAATACCATCACTTCGCTCGATCCGGCCTTTGCCCGTAGTCAGAATAATATCTGGGCAGTACATCACCTGTTTAATACGTTGGTTCAATTGGATGAGGGCTTGAATATACAACCCTGTTTAGCGAAAAAATGGTCGATTTCGGAAGATGGAATGACCTATGAGTTTATCCTCAGGGATGATGTTTTTTTTCATGACGACCCTCAATTTGAAGGGGGAAAAGGCAGAAAAATGGTAGCCGTTGACATCCAATACAGCTTTGAACGCCTGCTTGATCCAGGTGTCAATTCTCCGGGAAGTTGGGTGTTTAAAGATAAAATAGCGGATGAACAGCCCTTTAGAGCTATTAATGATACAACGTTTCAGCTGGTTTTGAGTAAACCGTTCCGTCCTATGCTTGGAATCCTGACGATGCAATATTGCTCTGTCATCCCTAAGGAAGTGGCGGAGTATTACGGCAAAGATTTTCGGGTACACCCCGTTGGCACCGGCCCCTTCCGATTTGTCAATATTGTTGAAAATCAATCCCTTATTTTAGAGAAAAACCCAGCCTACTTTGAACGTTATCAAAATAAGCAACTTCCGCTACTCGATGGCGTCTTAGTAAAATTTCTAAACGACCGTAAAACTGCCTACCTTGAATTGAAACAAGGGAATCTCGACTATATGTCGGGCCTGGAATCCTCTTATGTCAACGACCTGCTTTCATCCTCGGGAGAATTGAAAACTGATTTTCAAGACCAACTTAAGTTTATCAAAGCTCCTTATCTGAATATGGAATACCTTGGGGTCAATCTCGAGTTTGGAAAGGACGAAGCAAATCCCCTTTTAAAGAAAGAGGTCCGCCAAGCACTAAATTATGGTTTTGACCGTAAAAAGATGCTACAAACGTTGCGCAATAACGTAGGCCAGGCCGCCAATGCCGGATTTATTCCACGAGGACTACCATCCCATAATCCTCAAATCGTAAAAGGATATACCTACCAACCCGAAAGAGCCCGTCAACTGTTAAAGGAGGCTGGTTATCCGGGTGGGGAAGGGATGCCAACCATTACGTTGAGTACCAATAAAGACTATCTTGATCTTTGCACTTTTATCACTCGCCAGTGGGAAGACCTGGGCGTTAAAGTAGAAATTGAAGTGGTCGAATCCGCAACATTAAGGCAGCGCATGGCAAACGGCCAGGCCGCTTTTTTCAGAGGCTCCTGGATTGCCGATTATCCGGATGGTGAAAGCTTCCTGACGGTATTTTACGGCGAAAATCCATCCCCGCCTAACTACACCCGATTCAAAAATGTAGCTTTTGATGCTCTTTACGAAAAAGCGCTCAAAGAAAATGATGATGCAAGACGCATGACACTCTACCACGAAATGGATAAATTACTGGTGGAAGAAGCCCCCGTCATTTTCTTATTTTATGACGAAACCGCCGTATTCGTGAATAATAAAATTTCAGGTATAAATGAAAATGCGCTCAACCTTCTGGACTTAAAACAAGTTGTAAAGGAAAGTAGGAAAGTAGGAAAGTGGGAAAATAGGAAAGTAGGAAAGTAGGAAAGTGGGAAAGTAGGAAAGTAGGAAAGTAGGAAAGTAGGAAAGTGGGAAAATAGGAAAATAGGAAAGTGGGAAAATAGGAAAGTAGGAAAGTAGGAAAGTAGGAAAATAGGAAAGTGGGAAAATGGGAAAGTAGGAAAGTGGGAAAATAGGAAAGTAGGAAAATAGGAAAGTGGGAAAATGGGAAAGTAGGAAAATGGGAAAGTAGGAAAATGGGAAAGTGGGAAAGTAGGAAAATAGGAAAGTAGGAAAGTGGGAAAGTGGGAAAATAGGAAATTATTGAAAACTACGGAAAACGTAGTTTTTTTTAAAAAGTGAAATAAAACATATT
>CAZHOV010000232.1:0-6390 GCA_964534315.1 uncultured Saprospiraceae bacterium
GGTACCACGGGGATATATCGTCGTTCATTCTTCTTCTCCGGGTACTGGGCTCTCTCAGGGTGCTCCCACCGTTGGAGGAGATAATGAATCGCTGGCTCCTAAGGCTGTTATCGACTGGCTTTGCGGGCGGGCAAAAGGCTACACTACCCCTGATGGAGATGAGGAAGTTGAGGCCTACTGGAGTACCGGAAAAGTAGGAATGATCGGTACCTCCTATAATGGTACCCTACCAGTTGCAGCAGCTACCACCGGCGTCGAAGGACTGGAAGCAATCATTCCTATTGCTCCCAACACCTCTTATTACCATTATTACCGCTCTAATGGCCTGATCAGAAGTCCGGGCGGATACCTTGGGGAAGATGTCGATGTGTTGTATGATTTTATTCATAGCGGTGGAAATTCGGAGCAAAAGACTTACCATAATGCTACTGTCCGCGATAAGGAAATGAAAGAAGGTATGGACCGCCTAACCGGCGATTATAACGAATTTTGGGCGGGCAGAGATTACCTCAATGATATGGAACCTTTCAATACAGCCCTTCTCATGTCTCATGGTTTCAACGACTGGAATGTGATGCCGGAGCACAGCTACCGCATCTATAAAGCAGCCAAAGAAAAAGGGGTGCCTACTCAGATTTACTATCATCAAGGTGGCCATGGAGGCCCTCCCCCGATGGAGATTATGAATCGATGGTTTACCCGGTATTTACATGGTGTAAAGAATAAGGTGGAAAAGGATCCAAAATCTTGGATTGTGAGAGAAAATGATAGCCGAAGTGAGCCGACTCCCTACCCAGACTATCCTCATCCCGATGCTTCCGATGTTACTTTTTACCTGGAGGCCGGAGCACCCACAAAAGGAGGCTTAAGTACTGAAAAAACGGAAAAACAAGGTACGGAAACACTGGAAGATAACTATTCCTTCTCAGGTGCCACCCTGGCCCAAGCCGAACATACCGACCACCGGCTGTTATACGTGACGCCAACGTTGAAGAAACCTGTCCATATTTCTGGTTTAGCTAAAATAAAGATTAAGCTTGCCAGCAGTAAGCCCGCTGCTAATCTATCAGTCTGGCTCGTCTCTTTACCGTGGCAAGAGGGACGCAATACCAAAATTACCGATAATATTATCACCCGGGGTTGGGCAGACCCTCAAAACCATGAATCCTTAACAGAAAGCAGTCCGCTGGTACCTGGCCAGTTTTACGAACTGGAATTTGAGCTGCAACCCGATGATCAAATCATCCCCGCCGGACAGCAAATCGGCTTAATGATCTTTTCCAGCGACCGCCAATTTACCCTTTGGCCCGAGCCCGGCACCAAGTTAACCATCGACTTGGACGCAACGACCCTAACACTACCGATTGTCGGAGGGAAAGCGGCGATGGAAGAATAGTAAAAGAATATATCCGCTTATGATCTCCTTTTTTCGGAAATTCAGGAAAAAATCCGTCGGTGGAAATAATGCTATGAAATATTTACTTTATGCTCTGGGAGAGATGGTTTTGATCATATTGGGTATATTGATCGCCTTGCAGGTGAATAATTATAATGAACAAAAGAAAAAGGAAACGACCAGGTATCAGTTGTTGATGCAGTTAAAGGAAGAAAACCAGCGGAATCTAAACGACCTGGCAATGGATAGTTTGTATAGAGATACGCTGATAGAAAAACTAGTTGAATTTCATACTTTTCTCAAAACTAAAAAAATCGAAAACTACCCAAGTCAGGTAGAATCTTATTTAGCTTTCCTTGGAAGGAATCGTTTTTATACATTCGCTAATAAATATTTAAACAAGTATATCGCATCCTATGCTGATGACAATACCGATTTTACGGAGGAGTTAATCAACCTGGATTACTATCAGAATTCCCTGGAATACTTATCTAACAGGATACAAGACTTGAAGGTAGAAAAAATGATCTATGCCCTGGTCGATGAGGTGGATATTGAGAGTCTGGAAGTCTATTCATATGAAACCTTAAAAAGTCTCGAATTCAGAAATAATATCTGGATTTTAAAAGCCTATGAACAGGAAAACTACTACATCTACACGGCAGCTCTAAATCAGCAAATGGTAGTCGATTCTATTTTGCGGCAAGAATTACCATGAATTCAATATTATGTGGAGGGAAAGAAAATCTAAGGCCAAAATCCAGGCAGTCCTCGCTCTTTCAGGCAGTTTTGCGATCTCCTTCAACCTCGCTATCGCCCTACATGAACTTGGACATGCGATTACTTATCTAATCAATGGAGGGGAGATCACCTCCTTTGTTTTAAACCCCTTTTCTTGGAGTTGGGCGGAAGGACGGGGATTCAGCAACCGCATCTTTGTCCTTTGGGATGGAGCGACCGTTGGTCAATTATTAGTCACTGGCTTGTTAGTTATTTTAGCTGAATTTATCGTCTTCGAATGCCGGAAAATCCGTTTTAAAACCTGGGATTAAACCTAATGAATTTTTAAATTGCGTAGAAAAATTAAACCAGGTGTTTAAATTCGTTCAAAAAAAATCAGATCAATGACTTACTCCCCTCTTTCCATCCGCACTTTCATTGGTGCTAAAGCCTTTAACGAATCCCGCTCTTTTTATAAAGACCTGGGCTTTAAAGAGATCATTATCGATCCCAAACTTTCTCACTTTAAACTCAATGACCAAAACAGTTTTTTTCTACAAGACTACTACGTCAAAGACTGGGTGAATAATTCTATGATCTTCCTTGAAGTGGATGATATCGAAAAATGTGAGCAGGATATCCTGTCGAAAGGATTACAAGAAAAATATAAACAAGTGCGCTTTGATGGTATAAAAGAATTTGAATGGGGGCGAGTACTATTTATGCATGATCCCTCCGGAGTGCTTTGGCATTTGTGTGAATTTTCAAATAAATAAAAGTATTAAACATCCAACATGAGCTTATTTCGTATTTTCTTACCCTTCGTTTCTATCCTGTTATTTATCAACTGCCAACCTCAGAAAACGTCCAATGCGGTGATCAATACCGACATTGCTAACTTCTGGAATGCCTACGATAGCATCATCACCACTACCGACTCTACGCTCCAATATCAATATTTACAACAATTATTCCTGGAAAAAGGTACTCCGGGTCTAAAAGCCTTTATGGAACGCAAGCGCTATACTCCTGCCTCTTATATACAGGCGATCAATAGTTACCCGAAATTCTGGGCATCCGTCAGAAAAAATACGTTTAAAACAGACCGATTTGCTGCTGAAATTGAAAATGAGATTGGAAAATTAAAATCTTTATATCCGGATTTAGAACCGGCAAAAATCTATTTTACCATTGGCGCCTTAATGTCGGGCGGTACTACCCTCGATAGTTTTGTGTTGATTGGCTCTGAAATAGCTATGGCCGATAGCAGCGCAGTAACAGAAGAGTTTCCGGATTGGTTAAAAGGCAGCTTGCGTCCGTTTTTTGATAGTAACCCAATTCATGATGTTGTCTTGTTGAACATCCATGAATATGTCCACACCCAACAGCGTCCTCAGGGAGGTTATGATCTGTTGTCTCAATGTCTTTACGAAGGTGTTGCCGAATTTGTATCGGTAAAATCAACCGGTCAGCCTTCAACGACCCCGGCCATAGCTTATGGAAAAGCCAACGAAGACCGGATCAAAGAACGCTTTGCCCAAGAGCTTTTTAGCCCTAATTTCGATTATTGGTTGTACAACAGCTTTAACAATGAATTTGAAATGCGTGACCTGGGCTACTATGTGGGTTATGCTATTTGTGAAAAGCGCTACGAACAAGCCAATGACAAACAGCAAGCGATCAAAGAGATGATCGAGCTGGACTATGGCGATGCAGAGGCAGTAGAAGAATATGTAGAGCATTCGGTTTATTTTTCTATTCCCTTAGAAGAATTGAAAGCAACCTATCAAAAGAACAGGCCAGAGGTAACCGGCATAAAAGAATTTGACAATGGCAGCCAAATGGTAGATCCCTCCATTACCCAACTTACGATTCAATTTTCAAAACCCATGAATGACCAGATCGGTCGTTTCGAGTTCGGTCCTTTGGGAGAAGCATATGGCCTTCCCCTCCGCGGATTTGCAGGATCTTCCGAAGATGGTACGGCCTTTACCTACAACGTGGAGCTAGAACCAGGCAAAAGATACCAACAGCAACTAACTCCGGTTTTTCGAGCCAGAGAAGGCCATGCTTTAAGACCTTTTTTGATTGATTTTAAGACGAGGAACGATTAAAAATACAGAGATCAATTCTTTGGTCTTTTTGGCACCTCCATTTCTCAAAGTGCGGACGGAAACACCATTGCTATTGGAGCACCAGGTCCATATTTTTTGGGTGAGACAGCTCCCGGCTACGTCCGGATCATTCAATGGGATGGTGGCCAATGGATTCAAATTACTCATCAACAGACTATCCTTACCCAAAAAATCCTAAAGTATTAAACTGGAATAAGTGCTGATTTTTTTGTAAATTTAAAAGTAGCTCAAATGCCACCTTCCCTCTTTTATTCATTCCCTCTCTTTCTACATTTCCCTCTCTGTAAAGTGGATAATGGAAAAATTAGCTGATCGAAAAAGCTTTTTCGACTAACTAATCCCAACTTTTATCACCAAAACCAACCGTTATGAAACCTTTATATTGCCCATTTAATAAACGTTTTACCTTTATCCTGATCGTGATTGGTTTACTGATGTTATTGTTTTTTTCCGCCAGGGGGCAGGAATACGAAAACACCGCCACTTACGACAACAATAAAGAGGTAACGATTACGACAGGAAAAAATATTTTCGGAAGTCCACTTTTGTGGGATATGGACTGGTAATAGCCGGGCGCAGGATCCTGATCTTCCGGATCTCCAATCCGAGAATTTCGCCAACCAACTTTCCGGTTTGGCCGAACCGCTCAATATACCCAGTAATTTAAGCGATCGAGAATTAATAGAGGCGGTAGAGGATAAACTAAAAAGTTTATTCCCATGGAGATCGCCCTTTATAGATCTTGTCACTAATATTCCGACTTTTAATTATTCCTCAAGTACGCCATCAGAAGATGATATCATTCAATTAAGCGGAGCATTAGGGTTAAGGAGGGATATTGAACAAGTAAGAAACAGAGGGGAATGTGATAAGTACACCCTTGAAATTTACCAGCTAATCACTCGATATACCATTAGAATCGAAAATACCGATACCATAAGGTACAATCTACCTGGCCATGATGCCAGTCCTTGGCAACAAAATGGCTGGGTTACTGCCACTTTTGAGGTGCGGGAAGATCGATACCCTATAGCATCCCATTTTGACTCCTGGGACTGTAGCCGGGTGGCTGAATGCCAAAAAGTTTGTTGCTGGGGTTTTGACTATTCCGGAGGAAGCGGCCCTCCGGTCTTATCGGTACATTGTAGCATGTTAGATGATGAAGGGTGTTATGAGAAAGAAGGACACCTTTTAAGAAGTGTAAACTCCTGCGAGCCCAACCCTTGTATCAATATAGAAGAAGAGCAGGCAAATAACAAATCCACTCCTACCCCCTACCACGAGATCGCCAAGAAAAAACCGGTTAAGGTGGAAGGTACCGGAAGAACAACCAGTCATGTGATCAGTATTGAAGTTACCAACCCCACAGATCATCCGGTCGTCTACAAGCAACCTCCAACCCTCATTGGCGCCAGCCAAGACGCTGAAGGCAACACCCGCCAGGGATATGTCATCCTCGAAGGCGATCCTGTCATCATCGAACCCGGAGAGACCGTAGTCATACCTGGCTATGGCTTCTGTACGGATGTCGACCTTAAGCCGGTAGACGACGGAGCGATCATCCCGAATGAGCTCATCACTACCTTTTTTGATACCGAACCCTACCCGCATCCGGGCGAACAGTTAACCGACGACTCTCCCTGGACCGTAGCCGATCAGAATGAGGAGAGCGGCCCAACACTCACTTACCCCGGAACAGATGAAGAATTCCCCTACCGGATTGATCTCAACGAAAATCCGTCAGCAGCTGCTGAATATATCTTTGATGTAATCGAAGCCATCGAAGAGTCTTATGACAGCCTGAAAAACGAAGGGCTGATCTCCACCCCTATCCATCATAACGAAGATATGGAGCGATCCACCGTCATCCAACAAAGCTTCTGGATCGCAACGGGGCAATTGCAGGGCAATGAATATTCTAAAGAAGAATATACCAATATCATGATCAACGAACTGGAAACCAATACCGGAACCAATTATGAAGATCAGCCTCCCGCTATCAAAGAGAATTTTGATGAAGGAGTAGATGATTTTTGGGATTCCTTCAACTTAACCGCTAAGAATGCTGAAGTGATTAAGGAGGAATCTGTTAAATAAAGATAGATAGTTTTTTCGAGGTTGTCTCGTAAGTCTATGAGC
>CAZHOV010000233.1:0-6320 GCA_964534315.1 uncultured Saprospiraceae bacterium
CTGTGCCGGCAGGACCGGCCCGCTACTGCCAGTCGGGCATGGTGGCGTCGCGGTAGGCGAGGGTCCGGTCATTTGACATTTTGTTGATTAACATGAAATAAATATCGCCTACGGAAGAATTGTCGCTGGGCCGGTTGACAAACATGACCAGGTCGTCCCCCGGCGGAATACATGGATAGAGGTCGTTTGTATTTGGAATCACACTTCCATTCACAAACTCGCTTTCGGAATTGACATTATCTGTTACTTCCTTAGCAAACAATCGTGCACTTTCGGGTAACCCATTACCTCCGGGGCATCCCTCTTCCTCTACAAATATCACCTTACCGCTAAAAGCTCCCTGAGCTATAACCGGTCCAGCATACCAGCAATTGAAGATATCATCACTGATATACGTTTGGGCCAGAGTGCCGGTGCCATTCTCGTTGATGTTATAGAGTACGATCTTGGATGCATACCGGTCAAACCGTTGCATACGCGCAGCGACCAAATTCCCATCGCTCCAATCCACTTCTACAAAGAAGTAGCCAGGATCGGCTGTTGCAAACTCCCGTAACCCCGAGCCATTCTCGTTGATCAGGTAGAGTTTATCTGCGCTGGGATAAAGCAATTGCCCCCCATTCGGAGACCAATCGTAATTGATCTCAAGGGGATGGATTCCATTCAGAGGATGGCTGTCTGTAACTTGCTGGTGACCTGATCCATCCCTGTTCATAGTGAATAAATGGTGTTCCCCGCCTGCGATCGAAATATAAGCTACCCGATTTGCCTGAACACTCAACTTAGGCCTCCATCGAGAGTTATCAGGCTCTGTAATTTGAATGATGCGCAAAGAATCGGTGGGAATACCTTGATCCGGCCTTTCAGCTGCAAGAATCACAAAATTACTTGTTTCCGGATCTCTACGAACAAAATGAATTCGAAACTCATTGGGAAAGGTCTCTGTTTTAAAGCTACTCACCAAGCTGGTACTTGGGTCATTTACCTCGTCTTTCGCGATAACCTGCCAAAAGTAGAGGTGGTTAAACTTCAGTTTTGTAACCTGAAGGAAGGTATCAGTCGTTGTGAATACTTGGCCTAAAGGATTAAATTCATCGTAAAATAAAACATCGTATGTGATTTCATCTCCTGGGTCTGGATCCGAAGCAGTCCAACGAAGGAAAGTGTCAACGGCGATGTCACTGGCTCCGTTTGTCGGGCTAAGTAGCGTGGGAACTTCCGGAGGTTGATTGTTCGACAGGTCAAGGTCCATAGGAATCTCCACCTCTCGCATTGTGCCCCCGTCTAAGCTAAAGGCAACTGAAATGGTCTGATCCTGAAAACCTACTTTCTCTGCGCGCAGTGAAAAATTCTCGCGAAAATTGAGTGAGTCAAACCGGAAGAACCCCGTCGAATCTGTATCTACAAAGTCAGACGTATTCAGAACGGTTATTCGAGCTTCAATTATCGCCTCTTCAGTTGCCTGTTCGAATACGGTGCCCTGAATTGTTACAGAGTTAGATGGCGTCACGGGATCATCCGTACAGCTAAAAAAGCTACTAAGAGCAAGTAAAAGTAGAATTTGGATGTTTTTCATGGCAGCTTAAACCGTCAATTTAAGATCAATTATTTGAACCATTCGAAGAACCAAAAAAGAACTTCAAGCCCAAACGCCCTCGATAGAACACATCATTGAACTGCCCACTTGCAATCCGTTCGATCTGGTCATTGAGTAAATAATTGTAGTCGAACAACAGATCTACCGCCAACCTGTCTGAAATAAAGTATTCAAACCCTCCGCCCGCATGGGCTTGGAAGTAATTTCGTGCAGTAATTTCATCTCTTTGACCGTCTTGATCAAACAAAAGCCCGCCCCCCCCATAAAGAATGGGAGAGAACCGGTCCCAAGGCAGCATACGCCAAACCAAACTCAAGTCGCCGAAAAGAATATTCTCTTGGTAAAAGTCTCTATTTGAAAACTGGCCAAACCCACCAGTTGCTTGGACTCCAAAACTTGGGGAGAAGAAAAAGTCCAACCCGAGCTCAAAACCCGGTCTTACCTGAGAATTCGGCAAATCACCTTTGAAAAAATTTCCGTTGAGTCCCCCGCGAAAAGCAAATCCTGTGGGCTTGTAAAACACCTTTCGTCCAAACATATTCGTTTCACGCATAGCAGCCACTTCAGCGTCGTATTCTGCGATCAATTTATTTCGTTCCTTTATCTTTCCAGAAGGGACGTCCCAAAATCCTCCTTTGATTCCCTCCATTATCAGGCAGTATACTGCCTTTTCTATAGCCTCCATAACGGCTAAATCCGAGGGTTCATTGTAGGTATACCCCGTTTCGACCTCCAACAATCGATTAAAGCTTACGAACCGGAAAACACCTCCGTCAAGTGCCTGGGAAAGAATAGTTTTCGAGGTATATACTGTTTTTAATATCTCTCCGGTATTGGTGGCAACCACACGCAAATAGACGGTGACCCGATCTTGTCTGTACCTTATTTGTCCTCCAGCACCAAAGTACCGGGCACCAGCTCCTCCGGTGACAAGATTAGCATCATACGATACAATACCACCTTCAAGGATAAGGTTTGCAAATTTAAGGGGCGGAACCCCAGGCCCTTCAATTCCTTCATATTGGATCCGGCTCGATCGAATGATCTTTCGTTCGTTGAGCAGGTTTCCAATATTCTCGCGCTCAATGGGCTTGAACCATCCGGACTCCTCCAAGGCTTTAATTAAAATATTGGTCGCTCCTTGCGTGACTACAGTGGAAAATCCCGTACCCACTTCCAGAGGTCGGTACTGGCCGGTCTGATCTCTGAATTTGTAGACAGCTGCATAGAGCGGCTCAGTCGGCTCGGGCAAGGCTCTCAACTGCCTGGTAATTTCCGTGTCCTCGCCTATTCGAGCCAACTGGTCGTTAAGGGGCTGATGCAGGTACCTACTGCAATTCATCTGCCAGATCCCCAACACTAGTAAAAACAAGACATTGGTTATCTTGTACATAAGTTTAGAGTTTGGAATGCTCCCGGATACAGAGCTGGAAAAGAGCCCGGCTGGGCTGCCCGAAGGCAAACACCAACCAGGCCTTCCAAACTCTACATCCGGAAGGCAAAGAAAGTATTCAGTAAAATTTTTGAGGTGTGTAGACTAGCTCTTTTCTCGGCTTGACTTAGAAATAGGGAACCGTAATTTGGGTGGATCCCCCGGTTCCGAAATCATTGATCGAAATGATCAGCCCGTCGACACCGGGTGTCACGTCTACCTGAAAGTTCCCAAACTGAAAAGTTCCTTCCTCCAAACCATTAGATCCAAACTGAGAGCTGAAAATTTCTCTGGAAATCTGATTCAAAAGCTGCCTCTCTAAAGACTGAGTAAAACTATCTAGAGCTGAGCGCTGCTGAGATGCAGGGCTGTCACTAGGCTCTTCAAAAGAGTTTTGGAGATTGGCGCTATTTAACATCCAGTTGTAATTGAGCGCATTCCCCCCAAAGGCAGAATTTACCGGAGAATAAGTGAAATCTTGGCCGTGGCTCACGAAGTTAAACAACGTTAGAAAAAAAAAGATGGAAACGACTTGAATTTGTAGAGTTTGAGAAATGCTCATGACAGATGTTTTTGGTTTAATAAACGTCTATGTCTGTTCCAATCAATTCATTATCAAGGTTGTCCTGGATTTCACTCAAAGACTGAATGCTTTCCTGAAGGTAGGGAACTAAAGCGTTACCCAGTCTTTCCAAGGCTTCGTAGTTAGGCATCAAAAACTGTTCTACGATGAGTTGATCATTCAGGAAAACCCGCACGATAGACCCCCTTCCTCTATTGGAAGGCAGCTCTTCAAACTTTATAGTGTAATCTCCCTTTACATCCAGGTTTAACCACTCACTATAAAAAATATCGTATAAATCTCGGCCAACACGGGTCCGGGTCTCATCCAAAACAAATCCCCCCAAGCTGAATAATTGAGGATCTGAAGGCTTAGCCTCTTCTTTCCTCTTCTGGGAGTTCTTCTTATTCGACTCTACTTTGACGGGGAAAATTCGGATCGTTGTGTCTGTTAGAATCTCACTTCCATCTTCAAAAAACTGAAGTTCTACCTGAATTATACTACCTGAAGCATTATTGACTATCTGCTGATTTAAAACTTTTTTTTCGTTCGGCTCAATCGAAAACTCTCCACTTTGAGTTGTTGCGCTTCGGTTTCCGCGATTATCTTCTTTCCTTATTTTTACCTTGAAAGTCAGTACGCGCCCGCTTTTGCCTTCATTCTCGCAATAGTTAGTGATACGTACATCATCGCTTCCTCCGGTTTTATACTCTTCGATAACCGTCTCCCCCTTCAGACCCATCGCTTGATTATACAAGGATTGTCCATTACCAAGATGGAAGGCCGTAGAGCAGCTGAATAAAAGACAAGTCAAAGACACAATCTTACCCTTCATGAGGCTACCAGGTTTTCTCAATTCCCGTTAGGATTTACCAACAAAGATTCAAACTGATTCAATGAGTTGATCGTAATGTTGCCTCCATTTTCCTGTATGACTGAAACTGGCACCAGCCTGCCATCGACCGGATCTGTTACATCGATATTCAGTCGATTTTCATTCCCGTTTTGCTGTATAAGTTTGTTCAGGTTATTGGCATCTGCGAGGTTAATATCGATCTCGTTACGAGATCCAACTTGAGAGACATTGAAGGTATTATTGGTCCCTGTCAAGCCAAGAATAAATGAATTCCGGTTATCTACTTGGTTCAAGAAGACGGCGTTGTCGTCCCCAGAAACAGATATGTCAGATAAATGACTGAAGCCAACCTGTTCGATAGTTGCTCGTACGTGTATGCCTGAAAGATCGAGGTCAGAGGAGTTAAAGTCTCCCCGCTGAATGACCTGGGCGTTATTTAAGGATTCGGATAGCTCATTTTCGATATTCCGGTTTTCCTCGGCCGTACCGATATCAGCCTGTGCGAAAAGGGAAACGGGAAGAGAACACAGAATGAGCAACAAAAGCTTGCAGGCGTTTTTCATGGTACGAGTTTTTTTAGATCCTTCCTATTAACAACAGAAGCACTGAGGGGTGTTTTCTGAAGAAAACGAGTTCCTCCCCTGAGCTGAAAAAGAAAAATAGCAGCCACAAAGCTTGAGCAAAATTCTAACCTACCCGCTTAGTAGGCTGTGTAAAGAATTGAAGAAGAGAAAGTAATTTTTGGGATTACCTTCTCTCCTTGCTTTAACGTCTAAGCTGCTAAAAGTGCAGGCTTAGGGTACTTGGTTGGTTTGGGTAACATTGGAGTAGTTGCCGTTACCACCTTGATCAACATCAGCTTTAAAGCCAAAGCCACCGGTCTGGGAAACAAAAGAGCTGTTATCATTACCAGACTGAAGGATGTTGGCGTCAGACCCAACAGCGTGCTGATACAAGTCGGAGAAGTTACGATCACCGGTTTGCTTCTGTACGCCCGTGTGCGTACCTGTGGTTACACTGGCAGTAGCTACGTTATCGTTACCTTCCTGAATCTGCCTGTGATCGTTTCCATTTCCTTCATTGAAGCTTTTCTGGATAGTAAAACCGGCGTAGTTACGATTTCCAGATTGCTTTACCTCCAGCTTGTTGTCATAACCGTCCTGAGTAGACTCTTGTACGTTGTCATTACCAGACTGATTGACACTAAGGATGTTGGCCGGGCCATCACCTTGAGCCTCCAAGCTGGTTTGCGTGGCATTCGACCAGTTTCTGTCACCACCTTGACGGATGTCGGCATCGTTACCGAAGCCTTCTTGCATCAGCTCTTGTCCGTTGTCGTTACCACCTTGGTTAACTTTGGCATCGTTCTTGTTGGGCGAGCCCTGAGCCAGAACGAAAGATGCAGCGAACAGCACTGCAAAAAGAGAAAGCATTAGCTTTTTCATGGTTGAAAATTTGAGTGTGTTAATAAAAATGAGTTAAGTAATTCCACATTTGGCTTTCGGCTCAGCGGAGGGGGGGCCGGTTTGCCGAAAGGTGTTTGGTGTATAGTGCCTCGAGAAAAGCTCTTGGTGAAAGGGAATATGCAGTAGCCGTATGTATGGGGATGAATCCCCATTTGGTTTGTAGTGCGATGTAAAGGTAAGGGGTTTTCACCCTCACAAACCTGCCAAAATACCTGTCATTTCTGCCATGTTGGTAGTGGGTATCTGGTAGTTGGTCGTTGGATCGTTATCCATAAACCCGGCAAGTCCTTTTTGTAGATAGCCCCCTGCTTCTCAAAAAAGGGGCAATAGCTTTTTCATAATCGTTCGCCTGCAATATACGGTAGCTTCACCCTCACAAACCTGCCAAAATACCTGTCATTTCTGCC
>CAZHOV010000234.1:0-6243 GCA_964534315.1 uncultured Saprospiraceae bacterium
GAAACCAGAAGAGGCTCCTGTAATTAAAATTGTTTTACTAATAATTGAACCTTCTCTTCAGTGCATCTACAAAGAGATTATTGATGGTTTGGGAAATTTTTGCCGTTGGCACAAAACCCTCCCCTCCGTGCGGTACCCCAGGGGCTACATACAGCTCAGTGGGCACTCCATCTCGCATGAGTTGTTGGGCATAAGCAATGGCTTCATCCCGGAACAGCTCCACGGCACTTACATACACGAATGTAGGTGGAAGGCCACTTAAATCCGTAGCTCGTGAAGGGCTTTGCAAGGGGGTTGCCTCTTTTCCGTAGTCTTTACCTAGATAGGCTCTCCAGCCGAAAAAAGAATCTTCCCTGTCCCAGACTAAATAACCAGACTCATTGCCGGAAGGCGTGTCATGGGTATTGTCCAGCATCGGGCATTGTAAAATCTGATAGGCGATATCCACTCCTTTTCGCTCACGGTTTAGTAAGACGGTTCGGGCGGTCATTCCCCCCCCGGCACTGCCTCCACCGATGACTATTTTGGTCTTGTCAATGCCCAATTCTTCGGCATGTTGGGCAGTCCAGACCAATCCGGCATAGCAGTCTTCCATGCCTTCGGGGTGCTGGTGTTCCGGGGCTAGCTTGTATTCCACTGAAACTACGGTACACTGTAAATGAGAGATAAAGTGCCTGGCAACTGCATCCTCTCTGGCTGAGCCCGTAATATTTCCACCACCGTGTATCCAATAAAAACAAATACCCGAGTGCTGGCTCTTATCTTTGGGTTGGTAGATGTACAGGCGTAGGTCTCTTCCCTCCGCATTCACCATTTTCTCCTCCATAGAGATCGTTTCACTTTCAAACGGGAGGGCTTCCATCTGTTTGACCAGTTCTCTTATTGAGCGGTAATTTTGTTCGGCCGTATTTAGCAATTGAGGCGGGAGTAGTTTCATGCCCTCGGTCATCTCGGGGTCGATTAATTTTAAGATTTTTTCGTTCATCATGCTTTTGATTTAAGTATACTTTAATGCCAAAAAGCTACAGAGGTCTTAAGATTGTAGTTCTCTACAGGCTTTTTTTCAAATTGAATGAATATAGCCTACTTTAATTCCTGCACAGCTCTTATTTGTTTAAGTACCATTCTTTTAGGCAATAGGGGAATTAGTGACAGGGATACTCTTTGTGAGAAAGGCAGACCTGAGATAACATCTAGTTTTCCGTTCATCATGGCATTGTAGCCATCTTCCGCTACCCTTCTGGGGCTGGCGGTTTTTTTAAACCCGTCCGTTCCGTCTAAGCCTGCCGTGCTGGCAAACCCCGTTGATGTCGGGCCGGGCATCAGCGCGGTAACGGTAATGTTCGTATCGTGCAATTCTTCAGCCACCGCATTGCTTAAAAATGTAACATAGGCTTTGGTGGCGTAATAAACTGCTTGTAAAGGTCCGGGCGTCAGGGAGGCTGTAGAAGAAGTGTTTAGTATTTTACCGCTGTTTCTAGCAACCATTAGTGGTAGAAATAAATACATCAGCTCTGTTAGTACAACCATGTTGAGATTGATCATCCCAATTTGCCGCTCCCAACTTAGCTCGTGAAATTTACCTCTAAGGCCAAAACCGGCATTATTGATCAGGTAATCCACCTGAATGTTTTTTTCTTTCACCTCATCAAATATTTCCTTAGCAGCTCCTGGTGCACCCAAATCTTTTGCAATAGTTACTACCTTAACTTTATGCTTTTGCTCTAGCTCATCTTTGAGTTCCTTAAGTTTTTCCAGCCTCCTGGCCACAACGATTAAGTCGCCTCCTTTTTCGGCATGAATGCGGGCCATCTCCCTTCCAATACCGCTACTTGCTCCTGTTATTAATGCTGTTTTTTTCATTGTTTTTTGTTTAAAAATCTTTGCCTCTGAAGTTATCAACCATTGCTTGTCCAGCCAGTTTGAGGAAATGTCCCCAACTCTGATCGGTACTATAAATTGAAGCGTTTTCAATAAGGTGTTCTACACGTTTTCGATTGGTGAGTTCGAAACTTGCAGCATTAAAATCATTAATTATTACTGACTTTTTTACATTTTCGAAATTCATTGGATTTCCAAAATTACCGACACCCGAAACGAAATCTTCAGTTGTCTCACCACACCCTCCCCATGTGAGGTAGGCGTTTAGCCAGATATTGGGAGGAATATCATTTACAGCAATCCCACCGTAGTTCAATTCTCTTATTGCTTGCTGAATTCTGGACTCATTGTTACTGAAGGTGTCATTGTCCACCAGTATCATGCATCCCAGAGAACCCAGTAATTTATTATTGCAAAAGGCTGTGGCCTTGGTTAAAAAGTCATCCGTTTCAGTGGTTGTTTCCAATGGGACTTCATTAAATACTTGGCAAAAGGCTTCATTTTGCACCGCAAAATCATCTTCTTTTACGTCTGTTATGAATACAAATTCGCTTTTTTTAATTTTTCCGTTCTCCGGTTGTAATACCTCAGAAGTAGGATGGTGCTTTAAAAATTCTTCCTTTGTTTGATCTACTCCGGGATAGTAAGTAGGACAGGCATAGGTTTCTTCTTCTATTGCTTTTTTGAGTGCTTTGAGAAACTCATTGCGCTGTGGCCAATTTTTAGAAGTAACAATGGTTTGCGGGCGACCACAGACGGCACCTCCGTTTAGCTTTCCTGATGATGCCAACTGAATGGCTTGTCTATGAATGTCCTTTTCTGTCCATTTCCCTGGAACAATGATACAAGGGTTATTCCCGCCACATTCAGAAACCAGCGGTGCACTTGCTGCTTTTTGTATGGCATGAGCTACTCCTGTAGAACCGGTAAAATAAATCGAGTGCAATCCTTCTAATTGAGTCATGGCTCTTCCCTGGTCAGCACTACAAAATGCACAGGCATTACAGTCGATCAGTGGGGCAAAAATCTTTTCCCAAATGGCATCCGTAGCCTCATTGAGTTTATGGGGCTTGTGGATCACGGCTTTATTTTCAAGGAAAAGTGCCATAGCCATTTCTATGGAAGAACTATAATTTCCTGCACCTGAAACGGCGATAACTCCAGCAGGCTTATCCAATGGACTGACTTGGGTTGGCTTTCCTTCTACATGCAAATATCCTTTCTGCTTTCCGGCAGCCAGCTTGTCTTTCGAGAAAATGGGAAATACCTGAACTTCGTGAAGATCCTTGTCAATTTCCCTAATGGATAGGGGTTTGAGCATTTCCCCTTTCAGGAGTGACTCATACAGTTTTTGAATACCCATGAGGGTGTTTGCCATGGGCATCACAGTTCCTCCTATACCTTCAGCGACACTTATAATGTTTTGGCCGACCAAATCATTCTTCATTTTGGCGTCCGCTTCACCAAGTGCTTTGGCATGTTTTCTAAGGTTTTTCTGGATTTGTCTTAAAACGTTTAATCGCTCCTCTACAGTGGTCTTTGACCATCTCTGAGGTTCTAAATGATTGTATGCTTCTTGTGCAGTCATAACTAATTTTTATTTGTGAAACACAATGATAGTGCGCACAAAGGGATTCAACTTACACAAAATGCAGGATGGATAACACGAAACCCTGAATCAGGTCAGGTTACGGTATTCGATCGGGGTACATCCAACTTTCGATTTAAACAGTCGGGTGAAGTAATGGGGATAATCGAAACCTAAAGAAAACGCAATTTCTTTTATAGAAATATCAGTTCCTAATAAACGATCCTTAGCTATTTCCAGAAGATGGTAATGAATATGCTCTTGTGTGGTCTTTCCAGTCTCTTTGCGAAGTAAATCACTTAAATAATTTGGGGAAAGATTTACATGTTCCGCACATTGTAATACGGTCGGCAAACCTAATTTGGTCAACTTACTCGAATTAAAATAACCGGATAGAAAATTATTTATACCATCAATTACAACCTTGTTGTATTTTTCCCGAGTTATAAACTGCCGGCCATAATAGCGGTTGCAATGATTTAATAACAGTTCAATGCCAGAAACCAGGACTTTTTTGGTGTGCTTATCAATTGGGCGATTTATTTCACTTTTGATGGAATCAACAATAAGACTGAGACTCTGCTTCTCGTCTTCTGATAGGTGGAGGGCTTCATTTGCGTTGTATTTCCAAAAATAATATTCGTTTATAGTTGAAGATAGCGCAGTTCCATGTATTAGATCTGGATGAAAACAAAGAGTCCAGTTATAGGTACTTTTATCAAAATCTGGTGCCTCTGCACTTACAATTTGATGAGGTGATGCAAAAAATAAAGACCCTTCCTGAAAATCCAACTTATTTCTGCCATATTTTAAACTTCCTTTGGCAAGTTTCTTTAAGGTGATAGAGTAAAATGAGGAAGATAAACGTACATTATTTAAAGTGGATATTTTCTTTAAATCAACGTAAGAGAAATCCACCAAGGTAATCAATGGGTGCTTAGGAGGACTTATGTTCAAAATATCATGAAGCATAGCTACACTATTAATTTTTAAAATTTTTTCCATTTCCACTTTAGTTAAGATTTTCTATTTATATCATCGTTCACAGTCATTTTATTGCTTGACAACTTTTCGAATTTGGAAAGAATTGTTATCCGGACTTAACACTTTTAAAAAATACAAACCAACAGGCAAAGCAGAGACATCTATGGTATGTAAGTTTTGGTTGGTATGAATGGTTGTTTGAACTTGGCCAACTGCGTTTAATAATTGAATCTGAGCCTCAGATATTCCTGTTATGGTTAACTGGCTGGAGACGGGATTGGGATAAATTTCAATAAGTTGTTGTTTCACATTTGTCCCACTTGTTTCAAGGGTTAGTCCAGTGCAAGCAGCGGGTATTTCTTCTGTAAGCTGAACACTGGTGCAAGCACTACAAAAAATACTTTTAAAAAAACAAGCAGTCCTTTGTATTCTATAATCTCGCGGATGAGGACAATGACCTCCATCAAGATCTACGTTTAATTCAGAACACACTCTATTCTCTACTAATTGTTCGTAAACAAACCTTGAACCAGCCAGTCCTTCAGCTGTATCAATAGGTGCTAAATGATCGAACTCGCCATGAAACATTATCATTGGTACCATATCTGATGAGTCTATTGCCATTAAACTGGTAGCGCCACAATCACTTGTCACTCCTTTGATATCGAAGTTATGATCTAATCCATTTCCAGAAGAATTTAATGACCCCCATTGAGCTGTAATACCAGGCACGGTAGTTTCCCATTCTGATTGATCAGCAAAAATACAATTTAAAGCAGTCCCTGCACCTGCACTTCTTCCTTCTATAAATATCCAATTGGTATCAATGCCGTAGGTGTTGGCATGTTCTATTATATACCGTAATGCAGCAAAAGCGTCTTGCTGTGAACGATAAGCAGCTTGAAATAGCCCATCATCAGGCTGCGTATCATCGTAACCCAAACGGTAATTTATAGCAGCTGTAACAAAGCCTCTTCTTGCCATTACCCTACTTGCTATAGTTTTATCTTCTTTGCTACCACTTGTATAACCACCACCATGAATCATTAATATAAATGGTCTTTTGCTAAAGGTCTCATTAGCTCCCGAAGGATAGCGAATGTCCATTAGCAAGTCCTGTGAATTTCCCTCATAATCGTTGGCATTTCCGTAAACTAAATCGGTTACTAATGTAATATCACTATTAGCAAAATATATTTCTTCTGTAAATCGATTATCTCCTGTGCAGTATTGTGCTTTAGCTTTTACTAATAACAAGACGATGAAAAGAATTGACAAGTATGTGATTTTATTCAACATGATAGCATGTTTAAGGTCTATTTAAAAGGATGATAATTGTTCGTAATATTTAAATAATATAGATGGTTTTGACACCTTAGAGACTACAAGTTTTTCTTTAGCTGTCCGTCCAAGTAGTACCGGTATAATAACTTCAAGAGTAATAGAAATTGCGATTGTCATAATTCTTCTTTTATCACATGGATAAGCGTCACATCTCCAAAATTAACAAGAATCCTTATTGTCGTGCTTACACAAACCTCGGATAAGTATTCAATTTTCTTGGGTGTTTGTTGTTGAGAGTATAACATTTGGTATTTCTAATGGTGGCTAACTCAAAAGAATATATGCGCTGATAGGAGCATACGTTTCAGCCTGCCCCTGAAAGCTCGGGGTTGGACGAGCCCCTTCATCAAAGGCAAAGGAGTTTCGGCCATATTCCATACTTTAATTTTTGTCCTTCAGAGATACCACATAGAAGTCATAAAGTACCTTTACATTTACCTGTTCCT
>CAZHOV010000235.1:0-6219 GCA_964534315.1 uncultured Saprospiraceae bacterium
AATTGGATTAACTAATTTTAAACTTTTTTTGGTCGGCTACGCCGAACCTCACGTTTCTTAATAAAAATAAAAAGCCTCGCCCGTCCCCTTTCTCCCTGAAAGCCTACGTTGGCCGGATAGTTTTTTTTAAAATATTGATGATCAAAATGTAAATATCCCAACCTCCCGTCAACATTAAACTACCGAAGCTCAAAACAGATTCGCAGAAGAAGCCATTGTTTCCAAGTAAGCGCAGATCTTGATCATCGATCTATTGCAAAAGTTCCATTTCTATCGCAGAAGAAGCCATTGTTTCCAAGTAAGCGCAGATCTTGATCATCTAAATGTACAAGTTCAAATTTAATTGGATAAGAGGCTATCCTATTTAAGGTAAGCGCGTAGCGATTACAACCTCCGTAGCCAATATAGGACCAATTGATCAGGCGCATAGCGACTGACACCTTCAATAAGACTTTTGGCAGATAAACTCGTAAAATTAGAGTAGGTCGAGCGTATATCAGGTGAGGTTTAGAATTTACACTTTGGGAAGTAATCCTTAAACAAGAAGCCTGAATTTTGAAGAAAATTCAGGCTTCCTGTTTAAATATTTATTTGCAGGTCGTAAATCCTTTGTCTAAAACCAGCGTTAGACCTGCTAAAAGAAAGCAAAAAAGAAAAAACATGAATTATCCTGTTTCCGCATCAGGTGATAGGGGACGGGATAATTCACGTTTGTCAAATTATTTACTAACTACAAACTTTTCTGTTCTGAATCCTTCAGGCGTACGGATCGCAAAGAAGTAGGTGCCAGCAGGAAGGTTACTTACGTTAAAGCTAAGTGTTGTTTCTCTAACGTTATCAAATTGCTGAACATCAATTAGGTTACCCATGATATTCATCAATCCAACTTCCACAACTTCCGCTTCCTGGTCAAGGTTCATAATGATATTGACGTATTCGTTAGCAGGGTTTGGCATTACTTGTACTTTAGTAGCATCTAATGGCTCTGAGCTAGAAACGATCGTAGGATCGAAACCATCCAGGTGTAAGCGCATCAGACCGCTCCATCCACCAGCCCATCCGTCGATAAATAATGCTCCGTCATAAGACAATACAGAACCTCTACCTTCGTACTTAGTGATGTAATCTTCTGTTTGGTCAGCAACATACCATGGTGGTACACCGATACCGGCGTTTGCACCATCGTACTCTACCATTAGCGTATAGCAACCATCAGCTTTTAGTGTAACAGGGTCAACCAGTTCCACTGTCAATAGATCAAATGGCTCTTCTGTACCATCAAGGATATATTCCCCAATAGCGGCGATATCGTAGTTGCTCCAGTCATTATCTCCAAGTGCAGGACCACAAACACCATCACCGTCTGGGTCACCGTCATAAAGAACAAGGTCGAATTTATCGGCATCCGGATCATCTTGGAAAAGAGTATCTGGGTTAGCCAGAGCAAACGTAAAGTGTGTAGCAGTTGCTCCGTCAGGCCCGATGTCATAATAAGCACCGAAGTCGTAAGTCAAGTTAAAATCATTAATAAACTGATCAGAACCTGGAGCAATCCAGTCAGGATTTCCGTAAGCACCTTGATCATAAGCATACTTTTCATCAATAGCATAGGTATAATTAGTGATGAAAAACTCACGAACAATGGTGTCAGAAGAAAGCCCGTTGGTATAGATCATCGTATGTAACCCTTCTTCAGATGGTGTATAAGAAGGGAAAACAGCAGGCTCTAAATTCTGAGCCTCGATAATAGGCCACAGTGTAGTAAGTGTAGTGACGGTTCCACTAGGATCGATAATATCTACCTGTCCGCCTACATCAAATACAGATTCATCTGGAAGGGAATTAAATAAAGAAACCTGAATAGAATCAAATGGAATGATCTGAGACTGAGGAATCTGGAATGCTGTAGGGCCTAGTGGCGTACTAAATGGCTCTACTCTGAAGGTAACATCAATGTCATCGCCACCATCCAGCGCATCGGCAAGTACTTCTCCATCCCGGAAAGAGATGAAAATAGCAGGAATGGTAACAGCTGCTGCAGAGTCTCCACCAGCCATGCCGATAACTTCGTCAGGAACGTCAGCATTATTATTTACAATGATCACGCCGGTAGCGCCAGCTTCCTGAGCATTGTAAACCTTTTGGCTAAAGAAACAAGCACCTCTGCGTACCAATGCCATTTTGCCGGTTAAATCCATGGTAGTTTCCCAGCTACAATTAAAGGAGTCTCTGTATTCAGGATCCGGCATGCCGTCGCCGTCAGCATCATACATACCGTCATCACGCGCCCACTCCAAAGGAGCACTTACCGTTTCCAATAAAGGAAATCCAAATGGAGGTGTCCCTGACTGACCAGTCATCGAACTATAACCATCTTGTAATACAATAGTACCGGAGTTGTCACCCTGGATAATTACCTCCACGCCGAGTGGGGAATCGTTAGGTATTTGAGCAAATGTAGTTGTTGCTGCTAGTGTAAATAGCAACAGTGCACCAAAAAACTTTTGGTAAAAATTTTTCATAAACTTTCGCGTTTTTAGTTAACTAATGAGAGAATATTCTGGGAGCAAGTTAAAAATTTTTTAAATAAAAGTTAAGAACAGATAATAGAAATTAACATTTAGTCCATTAAATTACCTTAATATTAATTTAAAAAAAATAAACCCCCATGAAAAGAACTCATGAGGGTTTTTATTGTTCGATCTGGCTAAATATTTTACTTACTTACCACAAACTTTTCTGTTCTGAATCCTTCTGGGGTACGGATCGCAAAGAAGTAGGTACCAGCAGACAGGTTGCTAACATCGAAATTCAACGTAGTTTCTTTGACATTGTCAAATTGTTGAACCTCTATTAAGCTACCCATCACGTTCATCAAACCAACTTCCACTACTGCTGCTTCGTTAGCAAGGTTCATAACGATATTGATATAATCGCTTGCCGGATTCGGCATGATTTCTACCTTGCTTGCATCTAAAGGCGCAGCACTTGAAACGATAGTCGGATCGAACCCATCCAGGTGCAATCTAATTAAGCCATGGAAATTTCCAGCCCAACCTCCGTTGTAAAGCTGATCAGTGAATACGATGGAACTCAATCCGATGTACTGTTGTGTACCGCCATAGACATATTCGGGTGGAATTCCGATTCCTGCATCTGTACCGTCATATTCGACCATTAAAGTGTAGCAGCCATTTTCTTTTAAGGAAACCGGATCTTCCAGTTCGACCGTTAATAGCTCAAAAGGCTCTTCTTCTCCGGTGAGAATATATTCCCCGAAACCGGCAATGTCATAGGCACTCCAATCCGTTTCTCCATTTTCTGGTCCGCAATTTCCATCACCGTCAGGATCACAATCGTATAATACTATAGCAAATTGGTCTGCGTCGGGATCATCCTGGAATAGGGTGTCCGGGTTGGCAAGGGCAAAGGTGGCATGGGTTGCCACTCCGCCATCAGGGCCGATGTTGTAGAAGTTTCCATAATCATATCTCAGTCCGTCTTCGATAAATCCTTCCGGAGTGGTAGCAATCCAGTCTTCAACTCCATAAGATTCCGGGTCGTAGGCATATTTATCATCGTAACTAAAGGTATAATCCGTAATAAAGAATTCTCGGATTAAGGTGTCAGAACTTAGACTATTGGTATAAATCATGGTATACAACCCAAAGTCTTCGGGTGTATATGGAGGAAAGGTAGCTGTTTCAATATTTTCTGCTTCAATTATCGGCCAAACGGCGTCCAATGTGGTTATATTCCCATCGGGCTCAATAATATCAACCTTACCATCTACATCAAAAATAGATTCATCTGGATCCGAATTAAATAAAGAAACCCGGATGGAGTCAAACGTAGTCACTTGCGAACTCGGAATTTGGAACGCTGTCGGTCCAATAGCATCAAGAAATGGGTTTACCTCGAAAGTCACAGTAACAACATCTCCTGCATCCAGCGCCTCTGCTACCGGGATAGAGTTATTGTAGGTTAAAGAAATAACCGGGATAGTTACTGCAGCAGCGGAGTCACCTCCTAGCATATTGATAATTTGGTCCGGATTATCAACATCATTGTTCAAGAGAACTACTGCAACGGCACCTGCTTCTTGAGCGTTGTAAACCTTTTGACTAAAAAAGCAGGCCCCTCTTCTTACTGCTGCTATTTTTCCAGCTACATTGTCCATGGTAGTTCCCCAGCTACAATTAAGCGAATCAGCTGAAGGCATACCCGTCATGTCTGGATCATACATTCCGTCGTCACGCGCCCAGACTAATTCGCCGGTAAGGGTTTGGGTGAGGAACGGAATGCTCCAGGGGATATCACTTCCCTCATCTACCGTACTGCCATAATCATCAACTAGAATGGGGCCTGAGTTGGAACCAACAATGCTTACATCAACGGGAAGCGGAGATTCTGTAGGAATCTGTCCAAAAAGTAGTGCAGCTGAAAAAGTAAAAATCAGCAACATACCAAAAAACTTTTGGTAAAAATTTTTCATAAACTTTCGCGTTTTTAGTTAACTAATGAGAATATTCTGTGGGTAATTTAAAATTTTTAAAAATAAAAGTTAAGTTAACGTAAATAAAAATTAACCTAACGTCAAATAACTGACTTTTAAGCGGCAAATCAAAATTGCTTGTATAATAATTTGTTCGAATGAAATTGACGTTTTAAATAAAAAAAGGGTTGCTAAAATTTTGAAAAAAATAGAAATACTGAAAAATACACTACATTTCTAAAAAAATTCTTTTTGAAAAGAATTTGCAACTTTGAAGTGAAATAATTGTCTATATTTTGAGGTTATCTATCTAAAAAACAAGAAATCTAATCGATATTTTTTATTTTTGTAGTGACTTTCAAAGAAAATACTTGTATCGGTTTAAATTAAAGCCAACAAAATGAAAAGTAATAAATTAAAAGTTGTCCTTCTGGCTGTCTTATTTGCGCTAAGCTTGTCAGCTTTTATTTTTATCAATACCACAAATCCGGTTGAGGCGACTAAGACATCAACGGAGCAGGAATTGATGGAAGACAAAGAGGGCGCAAAAGAAATAGTACTTCCGGATATCGAATTTATCAAACGAATTATCGAAAGCGGGAAACGCTTCTTTCCCGCTTCTTAATCTTGTTGAAGCTTCTTTTTCCAGTAGCGCAATAGTCCCGCAACGCTCATCCAACTGGGGTTAGCGCCTTCATATCTTAACAATTGTTCGCCTTCTACCCCCTTTTCAATCAATCCTTTTCGAACAAATGTAGTAAACTCCGGCGTGATCTCCTCTACAGGCCGCCCCGCTTCAAATTGTGGTCGCATCCATCTGGTCCAGGCATCTAACGCCTTTTCTAATTCATCCAGGTGCTCCTGAATGTTTTCTACCTTTCCGAAGTGAGTAAGATACATCGCCTTCAAATCTAATTTGCGAATTAATGCAATAGATTCCTTCCAGTGCTCAATGTTGATATCCGGCGGAGGACAAGGAGGAACGACAGGCCCGCCCTCTATCTTTACACCACCCACATCTCCTGAAAATAACTGATCACCTATTTGCCAGGCTATATGATGTTTAGCATGACCGGGGGTATGCCAGGCATGAATCGATGTATTTCCGATGGTAATAACTTCGTCATGCTCGACTATTCTGACTGATTCCTTTTTTATGGGTTGAATCTCTCCCCAAAGCCGGTCCATATCATCCTTGTAAATGCGGCGGGCAGACTCTACCAGCTTTTCCGGTGCGATCAGATGAGGCGCTCCTTTGGGATGCACATAGACGGTAGCTCCCTGCTTGGCCATCGCCCAGGCTGCCCCCGCATGGTCGAAATGAATATGGGTCAGAAAAACATGTTTGATCTCTTTTAACTTAAAACCAGCTTCATTTACAGCTTTTTCTAATTTGGAAAAAGTAGAGTAGGGGCCCGTCTCTATTAAAACAGGACCCTCACTAGTCTCGTAAATAAAGGAAGCTATGGTGTCTTTGTGGCCGAGAAAATTTAAATCTAGTGTGGTCATCTTTCTAGTATTTTGTTGAAGTGTTTAATTGTTGAATTGCTGTATTACCTTTCTCCTGCTTCCTTGTTCCTGTTCTAAGAGGATGGGCCACGGATATAGCAGATTTCCAACTTTCCAACTTTCCTATTTTCCCATTTTCCTACTTTCCTATTTTCCCATTTTCCAACTTTCCCATTTTCCAACTTTCCCATTTTCCCATTTTCCTATTTTCCCAC
>CAZHOV010000236.1:0-6171 GCA_964534315.1 uncultured Saprospiraceae bacterium
GATTAATATTTTTTGATCTTTTAACCAAATTTTATTCTAAACCGAGAATCGCTGCATAACAAATGTAACAGGAATCTAAATCATTTTTTGAGACAAATCTTTCGATTCGTGACCCCGCATTTACCAAATCATATTAAACTATTTCTTAATTCAATTTTTATTCTTTTAATTAATTAGCTGTAAATGCGAAGACTATGACCTAGCCTAAACTATCAATAATTTACGTCTTGAACCACTAGCTATCCTTCCTTTGGTTTATAGGATGCCAGAGGCATCCTGAAACTGGGGTTGAGACGAAGACGTCTCAACCAGCAGGTGGGATCGAGACGAAGACGTCTCAATCAGCAGGAAAGGACACAGCTTAAGGTCGTCTAAATATTAATTATCTCTTTTTTCTTTTAATCTTCCTACAAAAAAAACCGGGCATCTCAGGAGGATAGGATGCCCGGTTTCACTAATTTTATTAAACGTCGAATTATATGGAGAGAAATAAAATGAGGACTTTACTATTTATTTTTTTGTTTCTTGTTCACAACAAAGATAATTTGTTCAACTAAGAAAAAAGCGGACACTTTTCCGGTTCTGTGTAACCTCAACTTATACCTCCTTCCATTGGCGAATCATTTTTTAGCTTTTTATTTTGGGAGAACTTGTCTAACATGGAATCTCCGGAGGTATTTTCCAATGGAAACGAAACGATATAAGAATTCTCAAATGTTTCTAACGGATAAATTCCTTTTTCAATCGTTACTTCGGGCATCCCGAAGGCTTCTGTCAACCAACCAGGTAAGGTAATGGTTTCATTGACCTGAAAGTAATCTTTAGAAAACATCAGTTTGTCCGTCAGAGAATGCAGATTGCATTTTTGAAAAGCAAAGCAGATCGTTCCATTTACTTCATCCAAAAATACATTTGCGTGAGCTCGTTTAAAAGGCAATATTGGTAACACATTATTAGGGTTTTTATCTACTTTGCAAATTCCTATTCCTGCACAATTCCTACTTGGGACTCCAAAATGTACGTCTACTGTCATCACGAATAGCTCGAAGGAGCTATCGCGAAGCGGGTGAATGTTCATAAGTGTGGGGGAATTTCTGTGTTAATCAAAAAATCCCCGCAATGTGAAAAAGAGTATCCTTGGTCAAATTGCGGGGATGTAAATTTTCAGACACCATTGACATCTGTAATTATGATGTCGTCGTTCTGTCTGGTTCGGCCATTATCATTCCTATAGAATCCAATAGCCGTTCTTGGTTGTGGTTGTACAGAGTTCATAGTCTGTTAATTGTTTTGTCTGTAAATAATTGAACGGCTTCAGTACAAATGTAGGAAGAGCTTAAAAAAAAAGCACGGACAGTCACCCCCCTATCGCTACCCCTCATTTTTCAACTTTAAGAAAAATAAATATGTAAGTATCTTGACCAACAAGTTTATTTACATCACAAAAAATTACCTTTAAAAAAATCTTTTATGTATCCTATTTTCAGACTAAACCATCTTTTTATAAAAGACTGAAAATCAACAATAAAAGAATTAGATTAAACTAAATCAATCAGGCAGCCTAAGTTGTGTTTTGAAAAAAGTTGGATAATTAAATTTTTTTTAGCACTTTTGGGTGTCATTTATGTAAGTTCATAAAAAAACACTATTGTCTTTTTAATGAACTGTAAAGTTGAATGCTCCTTTCGCTGACAAGTGAGATTTTAACCTTTATTAGCTTTCAGATGAATATCTGCTTGAGCTGCCCAATAATGACACAAGGTTTACTAACAAAACAAACATAAACGTTTATCCATCCCTCCAGCCGATATGACAGCTGAGGAGTGATTATCACTTCTCATACTTTTTATTATGATTTTAGACTTTCGCTCACACAAACTGTAGAAGCACGCTATGCTTTTACAGTAAACAAAACATGAACGAAACCCTTAATTATGCAAGAACTGAAAGAACTTGTACAAATCGTTTCCAGGCAAAAAGCCAACTCTATTAAGATCATCGGAGAGAACCTGGACGTTGACTCCAAACTGAATCGGCTTTACGAAGGCTTACTAACCGGAAAGTTTTCCAATGACGATGAAGCCGCTAAATCCATTTACGACTCAGATTCAAAAGACGAAAACTACAAAAAGTTAAAAAGTAACCTCAAAAACAGGCTGATCAATACGGTCTTCTTTATTGATGTAAAACGCGCTAGTTTTAATGAATACCAGCGGGCTTATTACAACTGTAGCAAAGAATGGGCTGCTGCCAAAATCCTCCTTGGTCGTGAAGCCCGTAAGTCAGCTATAAACTTAGCCCATCGGGTACTCAAACAAGCTAAAATCTTTGAATTCACCGACCTTATATTAGATGTCAGTCGAATTCTCCGGATGCATTATTCGCTCTTTGAAGGAGATGAAGATCGCTTTAACCAATACAACCAACTCGTGGAAGCAAGCAAAGAAATACAATACGCCGAAACCCTGGCGGAAGAATATTACCAGCTCCTGGCCTTAAAATACGCCAATTCCAAGGCTACCAAACAAGATGTTTTTGCTCAGGCCACCAGCTATTCCAAACAATTAAAGGTATATACCGAAAAATATACCCAACACAATCTGCACTTTTATGCCTTCCTGGTAGAGGTGATCAAATACATGAGTATAAATGACTATCGCTCTACTATTAAGGTGTGCCAGGAAGCTATTAAGTTCTTTAATGATAAGCCTTTTCTTTCTAAAGTTGCCCTGGCCACTTTTATGTACCAACAACTGGCCTGCCATACGCAACTCAAGCAATATAAAGAAGGTAGAACAATAGCAGAAGAGTGTATCTCCATGCTATCTCCGGGGAGAATCAATTGGTTTAAAGCGCAAGAACTCTACTTCATTCTCTCGATGCACACTCAGGAATACTCAAAAGCCCACGAAGTCGTCAATACCGTATTCGAAAATAAACGCTTTAAATTTTTACCCAATACGCTCATCGAAACCTGGCGCATCTACGACGCCTACGTCAAATATCTCTTATATATTGAGCAAATCGATCTGCCTGACGATCAAAAACCCAAACGTTTCCGGCTAGGGAAATTCCTAAATGAAGTCCCCACCTTCTCCAAGGATAAACGGGGCATGAATATTCCCATCCTCATCATTCAAATCCTGTTCCTGATCTCTTACGAAAAATACGACGAGTCGATCGAACGGATCGAAGCCATAAAAAAATACTGCTCCCGGTACCTCAAAGAAGACGATACCCTAAGAAGCAACATCTTTATCCGGATGTTACTCCAAATCCCAGCCTGTAGCTTCGATAAAGCAATTATCCAGAAAAAAACCGCTAAATATCTGGACAAACTTCAAGAAGTGCCACTCGAAGTGGCTAATCAATCCTACGAAATCGAGATCATCCCCTACGAAACACTTTGGGAGATGGTGATGGAGTCGTTGTGACGCCTTAGCGCCGTGACGCCGTAATGCTTAAAATTATTCTTTTCGTTCCAGCGTTATGGCGCTACGGCGTTCCCCGTCGTCTTTTTCCCTTGATTGACCGATTTTATTCGGGAATTTTGCGTATTTTGATAACTTTTGAGGTTGTTAATCAAAATCACACCTATGGTAAATACAATAATTGTTGATGACGAGCCTTTAGCGTTGGATGTTTTGGAAACTTATATCGAAAAGATCCCTGAGCTTAATCTGGTCGCTAAATGTAATAATGCGATTGAAGCGAATGCAGCTCTAAAAGAACATGAGATTGATCTGATGTTTCTTGATATCCAAATGCCTCAACTAACGGGTATCGATTTTTTAAAAACCCTTTCTAAGCCTCCAATTGTCGTCTTTACTACGGCTTATGCTAATTATGCCCTGGAAGGATTTGAACTTGATGCGATCGACTATCTACTCAAGCCCATCTCTCTGGAACGCTTTATGAAAGCAGCTAATAAAGCAATCGAACAGGTCGAACTCCAAAATGCAGCTAAAGGAGGCGGAGAAAGCGGAGAAGCCGATAAAGAAGACTTTATTTTTGTAAAAGCTGATAAGAAGCTCGTCAAAATAAAATACGACGATATCCTCTATATTGAAGGGTTGAAAGACTATGTCATCATTCGAACCGATACCGGCCGCGTCATTACCCTCCAAACAATGAAAAGCCTGGAAGCCAAATTACCTTCCAATCTGTTCCGAAGAATTCACCGCTCCTATATCGTCGCTGTTGATAAAATCAATGCTGTAGTCGGCAATATGGTCGAAGTCATCGAAAAAGGACAAGCCAAACATATCCCGATCGGTAAAAATTACCGAGACGAATTATTGGCTATTGTGAATAAAAACAGACTGTAAATAAAATATGAAGTAGGAAATATGAAGTATGAATACTATTTTCATCCTTCATATTTCATCATTCATATTTAAAAACATGCTTCCCTCCCCCATCCTATCCAACATACAATCTCTTTTTCCTGATATCCAGGATATCACCGCTGTCAGTGGTGGCGATATCAATGAAGCCAGGAAGTTGATCCTGAAAGATCGCTCCTTGTTTTTGAAATACAATATAGGCGTCGATGCCCAGCGAATGTTTGAGACGGAAAAAAAAGGATTGGAGCTTTTAGGTGCTGGTGGGCAAATTGCGGTTCCTGAAGTTATATACCAACAATCAGCTGAAGATTATGCCTTTTTGATTCTTGAATTTGTCGAAAATAAACGCCCTGCGTCCGATACCTTCTGGAAGGACTTTGGCGCTTCTTTAGCTCAATTGCACAAAGAAAATACGCAAGAAAATTTTGGCCTGGACCATTCTAATTTTATTGGCTCACTTCCACAGTCCAATGATTTTCATGATAATTGGGCCGGGTTTTACCGTCAGGAACGCATTGAGCCTCAGGTTAGAATGGCTTATAATGACTCCCTTCTGCCCAAAGGAACTCTTAGCCTGTTTGAAAAATTATATTATAAATTTCCTGATCTGTTTCCTCCGGAACCGCCAACATTGATTCACGGCGATTTGTGGAGCGGAAACTTTCTATGTAGCCAAAACAACGAACCCTATTTAATTGACCCCTCCGTAAGTTATGCTAACCGCGAGATGGACCTGGGTATGTCAAAACTATTTGGAGGCTTTACCCCAAACTTTTACGATAGCTATGATGAACAATATCCTTTGGAAAAGGAATGGGAAGACCGCATGGATCTGTACCAACTCTATTATCTATTGGTACATGTCAATTTGTTTGGCGGGAGCTATACTGCTTCGGTGATGAGCATTGTGAAGCGATACGTTTGAAGGAATGAAAAGGAATGAAACTTATTAATAAAAAAAGCAAACGAAATACTTTAAGTTCCAACCCCATCATTTTTTTTATTCCCATTTTATTTTCATTCCTTTTCATTAACTTAAAACGCAAACCCGATAGACGCTACAATCCGGGCGGGAGTCTGATCAAATTTATATTCGTTGCCGAAGAATTCGATGTGGTTACCAAATTTGCTGAAGTTTCCTTCATAGCGGAGATCGATTAATATTTTCCAGATGTCAAGTCCTACTCCGGCCTGATAACCAATCGTCAAATCTTTGAAATCTTGCCCGTAGCCTTCCACATCTAATAAGTCAGAGGTATTGCTCAGGAATACGTGTCCTACCGGCCCTCCGTTGATACGTAGCGGTCCGAGTTTTAAACCAAGCAATAAAGGGATATCTAAGGTATTATAGCGTTCACTAAAAAGATTAGTATAAGTTTCTCCCTGTGAGAAATCACTGAACTCGTAGGTGACCTTGCTGGTATTAAATAGAATTTCGGGTTGGAAAAAGATCGTTCTTCCGAAACGCATAAATACCCCCATGTGAACTCCTAATTTGGCATCCTGCACAGCCAAACCAAACTCTTCGGCTTCACTCACGCTAGTGATCAACAGTTGATCCGGATCAATATCAGTGGTGGCCAAACCCGCCTTAACACCAAATTTAAACTGGGCATCTACCATTTGAAAAGAAAAGAGGGCGATAGCTAGAATTAAAAGCTTTTTCATGATCTTAGATTGTTTTGGTTAAAAATGAAACGTACAGGTAACTTCAGATGATATGCATTTCGATGGCTTAACGAAGATTTAACAAGGTTTCCGGGTTTCCGGGTGTCCAGGTGTCCAGGTGTCCAGGTGTCCAGGTGTCCAGGTGTCCAGGTGTCCA
>CAZHOV010000237.1:0-6106 GCA_964534315.1 uncultured Saprospiraceae bacterium
CCTTCTTTAGATTTCCCTTTGCTAGAATAATATGCTAAACCGAGAATCGCTGTAATTCATTTGGTATTTTGCAAAAAAAAATAAATATTACTCGAGTTAATTCTGAAAGGTGTCTTATCTATTGTTTTACGATTTTCACAGTTGCCATCAACCGCTTTCCCTCATCCAAAAGCTGTATAACGTACAGGCCCGGCTGCAGGTCTTGCAGGTCAATCCGGTTCCCCTGCAGCGGGTGCAGACCGAGAGAACGCCCCGGCATGTCAACAATTTGGTAGTAGCGAACCTGATAGATATTGCCCTCAAGGGTGAGGCCGTGGGTAGTGGGGTTGGGGTAGACCGCTAAATCGGAGAGTTCCGGCAGGTCGGACACATTCACAATTTTGATGCAGTCGTCACAGATAAAACACTGCACAAATCCTTGAGAAGCGCTGATCTCTGAGCCGGCAATAAATCCGGCTATTGGATCACCAACCGATTGGACGAGGGAAAACGCCTCATCAGTACTGCTGATTTCCCCACCTAAATTTCCAATGATGTACTGGTCAATTTGAGCGTGCATAGCTGAAGGCAGCGCCCAGATTAAAAGAAATAGATATAATCGATACATGGTCTTTTTTTTTGATTATGGATTTACCGCTGTCTCATAAGTCTATGGACCGGCTTCTTAGTGATTTTTATGAGAGCGCTGTTTTTCAAAAAATCAAAAATAGCGCTCTCAAATAATAAAGTTTGGTGGCTCGTAACACCAAAGGTGTTGTGAAACTCACTCAATAAAAAATTAATTATCCTTTTCGGGGTCTGTGTTTGGATCTTCAGGTTGATCTCTTACACTTTTGAAGTCTTCATAACCTTTGCGCACAGCTTTTACTTCCCAACTGAATGAGTAATTCCCCTGCCCTTGATACAATTCACGCACCTTAAAACCGGTAGCAGTCTGTTCCACTATCGCAAGCCCTTTGGAATCGGCAGAATAGGGCGTCACCACAACCGTCATGGTCTGCGGATTGGCTACCAGCCGAAAAGTCTTGGAAAAGAACACTTCTGCCTCACCATCTTTCAGTTGTCCCATACCACGCTCATAGGCAGCCACTTCGGGGCCTTCTATACAGGCATATACGATCTCCTTGCCCGGCTTCTCAGGATGGGGAATGACGAAGTTTTTCACATCCGCTTCGACAACACCCAGATTACTAGAATTAACGTAACACCGGACCTGGCGCTCGTCATTTTGATCGTACACGCCAATAGACCCGTTATTGTTAAATGTGGAAGAAGCAATTCCTAGTTCGATATTTCTACTATCATTTGGCCCTTCCAGGCGCAATCTTCCGGCGCCATCCCAAGTCGATTGACTTCTAAAAGTACCTCTTACTTCTCCATTGTCGTCGTAGGTGGATAAAAAGCCGAAATAATCGGGATTTCCCATTCCTCCAATTCTGACATTCTCATTCCCATTACCAGCGAAAAACTGTAAATATTCATCTTCCAGATTATCTGAATATTGCTTCCCATTAGCTGCATTCAGGGCATAGGGGACTGTCAGGAAAGGAGCCGTACCTACCTCTACAAAAGCGGTCGTACTACCCGGGGCGTACTCTACCTGTAGGTAATAATTGGAATTTAACCAACGGATGTCGGAGAAATCTGTCACCTGCCCGGTGGTTTGGGGCGTACCACTGCCCAGCATCACCGAAAAGTGGCCGGCGGCATTGGTTTGTACATTACCTTCGAAGCGTTCCTGATACACCACGGGCCCGTCTGGTGCGCCGTCCAGGATACTCATTTGCAGGCTTATGGTTTCATTTTGCAGGCAATTCCCGCCAGCATCCCGTGCTACGGCCTGGTATTGAATACCCGCGGGAACCTGAGCGTAGGAGGTCAGAGTTGCACAAAGCAACAATCCGAAAAATAAAGAGTAAGTAAACTTTTTCATGATTTTGATTTTGTAAGAATTATAAAATGTGTGATTTATTTTGCTGTCTATTTGGTACAGGAAGTCAGGAAAATGTTATTCAACATATTGCTTGAATTAATTATAGTAGCAAGATAAAGGTGCTGAGATGAGTTATCAATCATTAAGAGATAACTTCCCATCCTATTGGATAACTTGCGTTTATCGAGTCCTTGCGAAAATCATTAATCCATTTTGTTAATAATCCGGCTATCCTGTAAAATTTCCAAAACAGAAATCCGATTTAGCCTTCCCTTTATGATCGACATTCCCATTGTCTGGAAATACCAATCATGCGGGGGGCATTCATTTGGTATTTTGTGAAGAATAAAATAGTACTCGAGTTACTAGAAAGTGTCTTATAGCACCTTGTTTTTATTTTCACGAGTTTATACCACCTCCCATCCAATAGTAACCCCGCTCTCCTCAATTTTTTTTTAATTTGCTTTTATGAAAAACAAAACATCCATAGGAAACCCCCATTCATTTCGTTACACCAATAAGGATTATACACCCACCTATTAATTGCAACTCGGATTACTCTACATAAAGGATCCATAATTTAAAGAAGGTATATACCCCCTTGGGAAAAATAGCAGATTCCTCAAATGAAGCTAAAAGGAATATCGCTCTGGCCTTCCTGAAAGTAGATGTCAATCAAGCCAGAATACTACTAAAAGAGATTAGCGATGCAAACGGCTACAAGAGCCGGGAAGCCAAAGAAATTTTAAGAAGATTGAAATGAATGTAAGGCGTTTCAGCTCTACGGCGTTATGGCTCTTCGACGTCTCCAGACTCCCCAGCCTATTAAACCCGCCCCAATAATCAGACCTACCCAGCCCCACCACGGCCATCCCTTTCGCACCGACCGTAATGGTTCATCATCTCCGATCATAACGAAGGGGGCCCAGTAGTAGGGATGTGTTTTATTGGCAGGGGCTTCGTTTTGCAGATAATTGATTTGCGCCAGGCGCAGACTTTCCGATTTTCCCTTTCCCTCTTTGAGTTGCGCAAAAAAAACTTCCATGATCTGACTGGTAACCTCATCATCCGCTTTCCAAAGGCTCATGGCGATGTTTGGACATCCGGCGTATTTGAAGGCGCGTGCCAGGCTTAGAATACCCTCTCCATCTGCTAAGGCGCCGGAACCTGTATTACAAGCGCTGAGTACCGCCAATTCGGCTTTTAGGCGGGTGTTATATAGCTCATAAGCGTGGAGAAAGCCATCCTCCTTGCCTTCAGTTGTACTTTGGGTAAAGACCAGTTGGGAGAACAAAGGGTTTTCGTCATTCGTCAGGCCGTGCATGGCCAGATGCAGAATATTGGCCTCAGGCCCATACTGTTTGAAATTGCTTTCAGTGGCGGATTCTGCCGTAAAGATCTTGCTTCCGGGGAAATGGGCAGCGGCTCTTTCTACTTCAGGTCGATTGAAAGTCAGACCGACAAGACCACTTCGGGCAACTTCGGGGTATAATTGTCGAAGGGAAAGGCTGTCAATCATTCGGTTGGTAGTCAGCGCCTTACCTTCATATACTGGGGCAAATCCCGAGTACGAGGTTTCAGGTTTACTTTGCAGATTTTTGAGATCTTCCCGGAATAAAAGGGCTGCTGAGTATTCCAATTGAATGGGATAGTGTTTAAAAAGATAGCTCAGCGATCGGTAATCCTGCCGTTGCATCTGTTCTCTTGAGGCTGGTTCCTTAAGGAGCAGGTGGAAAGGCAAATAGCCCAGTTTGCCGTCCGGGATAATGATAAGTTGCCCGGGATTTGCCAACTCGAGAAACGGTTCCAGCAATGTCCCGTAAAGTTGGTAAGCCGCCCGGGTGAACGATTTGTAGCGTTCCTGCTTTTGCTGATCACTGAGTAGGGTATGGGAATGTTCGTGAAACTGGCGGTGGAGAGTATGGAGGTTGTTCCGGAAGGTTTCTGTAATAGGTTGTTGGATATATTGAAATTGTTGAGAACTCAGCAGAAAGATATAAATGGAGGAATCGCCCACAAAATATTCGATTAGAGCCTGATCAGAAAGGAGTTGATTTTGAACTTCCTCTACTTTAAGGTATATGGGGTGGTATTGAAGTTCATAATACCCGGGAAAGGTTTCTTTTATGGTTTGAGAAAAACGGTCAGCTTTTAGCTTTAGATCTGCGATTTCGGCTTTGAGGGCATTGCTTTTCTCCGGATCGTTCTCTTCATCCAACAGGGCTTTTTGTTTGATCAAAGCATATCTCAGAGCTTGCTCCTTGATTTTCAGACTATCGGGTAAGCCTGCAAGAAGGAGGGATGCGTTGGCGCCGATGGATTGCTGCAAAAGAGCAGATTTGGTACGTTGACAATGAAGGTAAAGTTTTCTTGCAAATTGCCCGGCTTCCGGATCGTCCTCTAGTTCGTGCACGATTTTACCCATTAATTGATTAATTCTTTTTAAAGAGTGAGATAACTTATAGCGATTCTCCTCCGACTGCCGGGAAAAGCGAAGTGAATCGACATAACTTTGGGCCGTGGTTGCGGTATGGAAGGCAGCTTTCAGAAAGGGTAAGTTCTTTTGCTCAGCCATTTGATGAAGCGTGGTTGCCTTACGTTGAAGGATCCGGATAATTAAAAAATAATCTTCGGATTCGAAGGAGGAAGGGGTTTCAAGGATGTTTTCAGGCGAGTAATTTTTCCCCAGGATCTGTAAGGCCTCCTGGTATAGTGATAGAGCCTCTTTCAGTTTGCCTATTCCTTCCAGGCACATGCCCAGGTCAATATAATTCTGGATTACCCGGGGATTCTTTTTCCCAAAAAAGTCCTTTTTCCATTCAATTCCTTTCTGCGCAAGCTTAATCCCTTTATCAAAATCACCTTTCCCGATGGTGATGATTCCCATTGAAAATTGTATATAGCCCGAATCCCATCCTTGTGAGGTGTTCAACAGGTGACCTTCTTGCTTCAAAAACTTTTCAGCTTTTTCCCATTGCTTTCTTTGAATATAGATCTGAGTTAAATTTTGGTAGACACTTATTAAAAAAAAGGGTTCAACCTGTTGGTGATCTAAAATTGCTAAAAAGTAATTTTCGGCTTTATCGTGATCTCCCTGTAAATAGGCAGCTGTTCCGAGCCTGTTAAAAATACGTAGTATAGCGTAATTATCCTGATACTCTTCTTTTTGTGCAATCGAAAGAGCCTTTAGCAAATACCTTTCACCAGAAGCATAATCCCCGGTTTTCAGATAGTAATCTCCCAGGTTATAATAGTTAAGCTCCAAAATCCTTAGATCCTGTAAGTTTTGAGTTTCCTGGTTTAATTCCTGCAAACTTTCAATGGCTTGCCGGTAGAGGCCAAGTTCCATGTCCGTAGCAATCAGATTGTTTTTAAATCCAAGAATTTTATTCTGTGGACCGTATCTTTCGGCACAATCAATTGCCCTTTCATAATAGCTTCTGGCTATTTCTATTTTCCACAAGCGGTAATAACAATTGCCTATTTCGGAAAAACAACGGCATATTTTGTCTTCCGCTCCTGCTTGGGCCAGTAATTTTCGCTGTTTTAGTTCGTATTTCCGTACCTTCAATGCCTTGGTGTATTGTCCCAGCCGGTAAAGACAAATGGCTTGGTTATGCAGGACTTTACACAGACTCTCCAGTCCAGCCTTCCCCATTTTTTCAAACTCAAAGCCTGCTTTTTCAAATTCAAAGGCTGCCTTCTCTTTATCCGACCTGAAAAAAGTTAAGCCCAGTGATTTATGTGTTATCCCTGATAAATACGGATCCAGAGAGTCATACTGTTCCCCCAGAGCCACACCTTCGTTCAGCCAGAAAATCGCTGAATCCGGAAGCGCTTTCTTGCGAAAGCTTTCTCCTATTCCCCAATATGCTTTCTGCCAGAAGGCGGCTTCTTTTTTATTTTTCACTTCCCGGAGTACTTGCCTATATTCTCCGATTGCCTCATCATATTGGCCGCCAAGCCGAAGCGAGTCGGCCGTTTCAAGCAATCTGTTTTGAGTATCTCCCGATTGAGCGAGCAGGATAAAGGGAAGAAATAAAAATATTGTCGAAAATATAAAGATTCCGGAAGGTAAAGCTAGAGGTTGGGTAAAAGACCTTGTCATTGTTTGTAGATTGTATCCATCAACCCCACCCCATCTTGCCTAATTGCTAAATTTTTCTTTCCTTT
>CAZHOV010000238.1:0-6093 GCA_964534315.1 uncultured Saprospiraceae bacterium
GTACCTCACCTCATCCATTGTGGTGTTGGAGATGTTTCTTTCCGTTCCAAAGGTGTTGGAAACCATTCTGTGGGTGGCCGTTTTGTCAATATCAAAAGTATTGGGCACAAAGCTATAATTCACTGCTTCATCTAAATCTACGTTGAGGCCATAGTTTAAGGCCATGATGTATGGAAAGTTCACGATGGCTTCCACTTCTCCCGGAAACTTGGACATGGCAAGAGCATGCCCGGTTTCGTGAAAATTGGTTTCATCATTGGGGCTGGGGCCGTCAATAAAATAAGCCGGACCAGGTACATCGGTATAGTCTAGGGGGGTGTTAGACATTGGATAACCAATTGAATACGCATTCCCTCTAATAATTACATCTGCAATCATGTACATATTGTGTTTGTCGGGAATGATTTGTCTGGCCATGATGGAATTCACTCCTCGAACAGCCATTTCCCAATCTTGCAGCGTTTGCATAAGATCGTACTGCCCGGGGACGATGGAATGTTTGGGAATGGTGTACATCACATTGTCCGTCTCAAATACGGCCCATGGACCAGGCTTGTCCATTTCAGCATCGACGTCAGGGGTTTCATAAAAAGACTTCAGCGAAAAGAAAGGCGCTTCAACGCCGTTATTCACACTTACTTCTACGATTCCTTCGGTGGCTCCATAGGGAACAAGAATAGAAATGGCTCCTCCCAGGGGATTAAATACTTCGGTGATGGTTGAACTGATCGGGAATTTTCTTGAGATCCTGTCCAGGCGTCTAAAGACGTGCTTGTTGCTCAAATCCCATTCGTGGGATCCCACTCTAACGTAATAATCCTTTCCAACCAGGCTTTCTGGTACCGTAACGCTGGCTACACTTCCGGGAGCAAGGTACAGTCCGGTTGGGCGCAAGGCATGTTCGGTATCATCTCCATTAATGTTAAAATAGGGGTTCATCCCGTCCGGGTCCTCAAAATTTGCGAGGATCAACATGGAATTGCTCACAGATGAATCGATGGGCGGGTCTACATACCCCGGGAAATTGTAGCAGGAATTGAACTTCCAGCCATTGATATGCTGGGGATAAATTTCGTAAACTTCAGGTGTGAAAACATGCTCAATGATCCCTTGCTGGAGGGCTACCATAGCGCGTTCCACCTCCAGGCCGGGAGCGGCTGCAGGATCCTTGAAGAAGTTGTTTTGTGTATTGGGCGTCGTGAAAAGCGCCCCAATCTGATCATCAAAATCTTCAACTACACTTTTGCAAAGTAATATCATGTCCTCACTTGCTGACAGACATTCCGGAAATTGGTTGAAGATATCTCTAACCTCCAGCAATTCGCTATTCGAAAGTGTAATGTTTCCGTTAATGTGCCCTTGCAGATCATTTAGTGCACTGAGTGCCATGTTACAGGCTTCAGGGCAGTAAACGGTTGCAATGGCGTAGCTTTCAATATCATCGGCACCGCTTGCCACAAGCAACTCATCGACATACACCTCATATCCATTTGGGGCAAAAATTCCATCTCCGTAAGTATCGTATATCTCGAAGAAAAAACAGCCGTCAGCAGCGACACAGATGCTATCTGAGTAGCTGGTGTTGTTTTGATAAACGCCTCCCTGACCACCTGACAAAATAATGGTGCCAGCCAGATCTGAAATGGTCCAAGAGGTTTCGCCTCCGTACACGTCGGTAGTAATTTCGACTCTAATTTCAACCTGGTTTATGTCGCATTGGGCATAGCAAAAGCCAGTAGAAAGGGCCAGTAATAGACTGATAGCAAATATCTTCATCGTATTGATTTTATGATCTGATTTACAAGTTATTCGGAAACATGAGTCGGGGCTGTCTCATTAGTAAATTAGCCATCCCAAGGAGGATTTTTTATTTTGACAAAGCTGTTTTTCCTAAAAAAATCTTTGATTTTTTTAGGAAAAACAGCTTTGTCAAAGAAGAAAGTTTGGTGGCTCGTAACACCAAAGGTGTTATGAGACACCCTCGACTCATGTGTAAAGGTATATATATACAATCCGAAAGCCAAGTGATGGCCCTTTTTTTATAAAGGTGTTACATCACCTGTATCTAAATCAATTTCATATTGTTCACCTGTGCCAAAAGTTGCTATGCAAGTATTATCTGCTTGAAAAACAATATTTCCATCATAAGAGTATGGTTCGTATACGGTACTCGTACCATTGAGTTCAAAAGTTGACGTACCTTCAAAAATTTCCCCGTCGTCTTTATTAGCTTTTACATTGTTATATACAAATGAAGTGGTTGTATTATCCGTGTGATTGTCTTTATTGCTGTAGGTCCATTCACCCCCTCTGGAGTAGCTTCCGTTGTAGATTAAAACAGAAGAGGTGGACTCAGCTCCTGTAATTATCCAATCTCCGGTTATATTATGATCGGTATCTATCCGAATGGAAGTTGTGGTTTGGTCTGCTGAAAAATTATAGGTGATTTCTTCTTCCTCATCTGAACAGGCTAACGAATAGCTTTCAGAAATAGTGAAAGAGACCATCACTTCTCCATTAATTGATGTTTCTGTATTTGTTCTGGTTTCGCTTTCAGATTCATCACAATCTAAGATATCCACGATCTGATCAGAGACATAGTTCATGTTATTAACGGCGCCATAGGTCGTAATTGCCATAGATGCTGCAACAAGTTCGGCAGCGTCGTCAACCGTAATAACTACGGTGTCATCCATATCGTTATCATCATCTGAACAGCTGATAAAAAGGGCTAATATTGCTAATACAGCAAGTAATTGAATGTTAACTATTTTCATTTTTTTAGTTTTTAATTAATTATATAAGGTGTTCCTTCGTACGCTATTTTCTAATACTTGAATCATGCGGTCTTTTTGGTCTTGAGTAAATAAACTCATGCACTGGTCTTCGGTGTAATCCATGTAGTTTTCGATCATATCCTGCGAGCCACAAGAGATATGGTCTTCGCAAGCGTAATTCGGTTCGTCGGAGGTTGGGGTGTCATTACAAAAATCATCAACGGTGCAATCGCCATCGCCCCAAATGTGGCGCAAGCCCAGCCAGTGGCCAACCTCGTGGGTGGCGGTTCTTCCTAAATTATAGGTGGGGTTTAAATCAGGGAAGTTGCCTTTTTCGGAACTGCCAAAATATTTATAGCCAACAACTATTCCGTCGGTTTCTGCATCTCCTCCATTCACATTTAGCCCAGGCAAACCCGAGTTGGAAGGAAATTGTGCGTAGCCCAATAAATTCCTGCCTACAAATCCGCCGAAATTCACCGTCCAAATATTGAAATATCGATTAGGATCCCAAAAGGTTGCTGGTTTTAGTTGGGAATCTACTGAAGTGAAAAACCCGGTTGGCCATATCGGAAGACCACCATTGTAACGATGAATGCCCGGCTCTGAAAGAGTGTTCCCATCAGGATCCGTGGGGGCCAGGAAAAACTCAATCTGAGTGTCTACACCTGTGGGATTAAATCCATTGGTACCTGGAATTCTTCTGAAATCTTCATTAAGCACGTCAATTTGCGATTGCACTTGCGCTTGCGAAATGTTGGGTCCAGTGCCTACCGGTTCACCGTTATGGACCACATGCACCACCACAGGAATCCGGTAAATAAAGGGCTCGGTTGAGGGCTCGGTTGAGGGGGCGATAACTTCCTCATCATCCGAACAACCCGTTAAAAAAGCTAGTATTCCCAATAGGATGAGTAATTTAATATTAACAGCTTTCATTTTTTTATGCAATGTTATTTTGAGTAAAACAATTTTCAATAAGCAATTTTGATGTGCCGCTTTACATCAACAAAAATGAGGGTTTAGAGGAATATTTAATTGACAATCGAAGTGAATTGAACATAATTGAAGGTGAACTGAACAGAGCGAAAATGGCGGGTATGAAAACGGCAGTTATCCTTTTTACGATAGCAAAAATGGTTTGGAAAGGTAATCGTTTACACCCAGCATCAATCCTTTTAATTTGTGCTCTTCTCCACCTAATGCCATCAACAAAATAATTGGGATACGGAAATGAGCCGGAGAGCCTTTAAGGTGTTCTACTAGTGCATAACCATCCATCTGAGGCATCATCACATCGGAAATGATGAGATCTACTTTTTCCTTTTTTGAAATATTGGTTTCTATTAAATTTAAGAGCGAATCAATAGTGCTACTTCTGTGTCCGTCATTTCAAATTCACACTAAGAGTGCCAATAACCCTAAGCTAAATATCGAATATAAAATATAGGTCATGGTCGAGCGTAAGAGGTTCATCATGCGGTTTCCATTCCTGAAAAAATACCAGAATACCCAGAACGTATAAGAAATTGCCATTATTATTGGAAACACCTCTATGACTTCACTTCTAAGAAAGGTCCCTATGATGGCAAAGAAGGAATAAATAATGGCTTGCTGTCCTGTGATATAGGAGTTGATAACTACGTGTTCAAGATAGGTTTTGCGGAATTTAAAAAAAGAAAGGTAAGATGCGAATGAAAATACGGGGACCAAAAACAACGTCAAATAAGCATAGTTTGTTAAAAACCAGTTGGCAATTTCAGGAATGCTTTCATTTGGCGCTTGTCCAGTTGCCCCTTTAAGCCAACCCGTAATGATGTCCCCTATTAAAGTGTTTTGGTTGGTGATTCGGGTAATAAGAAAATAAACGGTTGACAAAATGATCAAGTAAGAAACGGGCTTAAAATGACTTTTTCTTTTTCCATTTAAAAATTCATTTAGGCTTTTTCCGGGCCTTACAAATAATTCTCTAAGCGTATAAAAAAGCCTTTATTGATTTGAAAAACACTTTCTGAAATTTCTTGGGTGAAGTTCGAAAAGTTAATTCTCCCGATCGTTGATTTTTGACCACAGTGACTGCAAAATTTTCCATTAACGATATGCCCACAATTTTTGCATTTCATTTTTCTTCTTTATAGTTACCGGACTTTGACAAGACTTACCAGCAATTTTACACTAATACAATGTAATTAAGCGGCAAATCAAAATTGCTTGTATAATAAATCTGTTCGGCCATTATAGACTAAGTGATTGAATACCTGGAATGAACGCAGGAAATAATGACCGAACTCAAAAAGATTTTTTATACCAATTTTTTTGCCTTACTACTTAAGCTTTTAAAATAGTATTGTAAATCTGAGATGAAGTACCCTCAAATAAGTTGCAGCTCTAATGCTATTTATTCTTCATCAATTTTCTTTTTATCTTTAAGCTATTAAAATAAAGCAAAAAATCATAAAATATGTTGCTACATGCCATACTCGTTATCCAGTTTTTGTTAACCGTGGCAGTGATGCCCAATGAACGAATTTACGGAGAAAATAATAATAGCAATACGCATGCAACTATGGAGTCATCTATTGAACCCGTTGGAGATGATCTCACTACCATGATACAGCGGTATGTCGCTTATAATCACTGGGCCAATCAGCAATTTGCTGAATGGTTGGGCGCTGCTTCTGAAGAGGATCTGGACCGAGAAATCGAATCTAGCTTTTCAAGCCTTAAAGAAACCATCTTACACATCTGGAATGCCGAGTATCTCTGGCTGCAGACGGTAAAAGATGAATCTGCCGATAACTCTCCTGCCCGGGATTTTAAGGGAAGCAAAGAGGATCTGCTGGTCGGTTGGTTACAGGCTTCTGAAAATTTCAGCAATCATGTGAAATCAATGTCACTTGCAGATCTGCAAGCCAAACGTCCAACGTCGCGCGGAGATGGATATACGGTTATTGTAGATATGATCCATCACTGCATGAATCACAGCACCTATCACCGGGGACAATTGATCACAATGGGACGTCAGGCTGGATTGAAGGACCCACCGAGAACGGATTTTATCTATTACATTAGCTTGCCTCGTGAATAGATGGTGAGGAAGCTGCGAGCCGCAAGGGCGCGCGAGGTGACTCCGGGTCAAAAGTAAGCGGGATTACAAATACTGGTACGGACGAACAGAGCCTGCTCCGAAGCATTTCGGAGAACTGCATAAGAGGCTATTCGTGGAGGTCAAGGCAGCACAACATGTCAAAGGCCGTAACCAATAATCCACTGGTAGTAGATGCAGCCGGCATCAGCGGAAAGAGGGTGCTCTTAC
>CAZHOV010000239.1:0-6093 GCA_964534315.1 uncultured Saprospiraceae bacterium
TTTTTTTCAAAGTTCGCTTTTTTTCTCCATTTTTGCACAATCTGCCGTTATACCGCTGCACCGTCGCACCGTCGCACCGTTAAACCATCCTAACGTTTCCTCTGTTTTTTATTATCTTTACCCCTCATAAAAAATACTACCTAAAATGATCACTATAGGACTGATTAAGGAAGGCAAGATCCCGCCGGATTCGCGCGTTCCGCTAACCCCGAAACAATGTGCTTTTATCCAACAAAACTACCCCGTAAAAATACTCGTGGAACCTTCTGCTTCCCGCTGCTATACCAATGAAGAATATACCAACGAAGGGATCGAACTGGCTGAAAACCTCTCCAAATGCACCCACCTCTTCGGAGTTAAAGAAGTGCCGGTCGACCAACTTATCCCCGATAAGACCTACTTCATGTTCTCTCATACCATCAAAAAACAATCTTACAATAGAAAACTTCTCCAAACCATCCTCAAAAAAAATATACGGCTCGTCGATTATGAAGTGCTGACCGACGATTTGGGTCGCCGACTCATCGCCTTCGGCTTCTTTGCCGGTATCGTCGGCGCTCATAATGCCATCTATACCTATGGGAACCGCACCGGCCTGTATGTTTTGAAGCGAATGAAAGACTGCTACGATTATGCGGAAGCGCTCTCCATCTATAAAGAACTCAACTTGCCTCCCATGAAAGTAGTTGTCACCGGTAACGGCCGGGTGGCGACAGGAGCAGTGAAAGTGCTGCAAGACATGAATTTCCGCAAAGCAGCACCCGACGAATTCCTGAAAAAAACGTTCGATGAACCTGCCTACACTCAATTGGCCTGCATCGACTATGCCCGCCGCAAAGACCAAAAAGGATTCGAAAAGGAACATTTTTATCAACATCCCGAATTGTACGAAAGTATTTTTAAACCCTATACTAAAGTCACGGATGTTATGATCAACGGCATCTATTGGGACAATCGGGCGCCGGTATTTTTCACCAAAGACGAAATGAAGAGCATCGACTTCCATATCAAAGTGATCGCCGATGTTACCTGCGATATCGCCCCGATCTCCTCTATTCCCTCCACCCTACGCGCCTCCACCATCGCCGAACCGGTGTTTGGCTATAACCCCCACACCGAAAAGGAAGCAACGCCTTTCCAAGATCATGTTATCGATATGATGACCGTCGACAATCTACCCAACGAACTGCCTAGAGATGCCTCGAAAGCCTTTGGTGATCAGTTTATTAAAAATGTTCTGGAACCGTTATTAAAGGAAAAACATCCCGTCATCGAACGGGCTACCGTCGCAGAGGATGGAAATCTGGGGAAACATTTTAAATACCTGGAAGATTATGTTGAATAATGTGAACAGGGAACAGAAAACAGTGAACAGGAAAAATCCATTTATTTCAACCAAGCCTCAATATTCCTCTTTATCCTGTCAACAGGATTAATATCTTCAACTTTCTGAAAGGATTGTCCCGTTACAATTTCGTACAACTCGATATACCGCTTGGATACTTCTTCGATAAACGAATCGGGCATCATGGGCATTAGCTGGTCTTCTAACCCCTGGAAGCCGTGGTCCATCAGCCACTCTCTGACAAATTCTTTGGAAAGCTGCTTCTGAGGCTGCCCCTGAGCCTGACGCTCCTCATACCCCTCCAAATAAAAATAGCGGGAACTGTCGGGCGTATGGATTTCATCAATCAGATAGATTTTCTCACCTTTTTTGCCAAATTCATATTTGGTATCTACCAGGATTAAACCTTGCTTGGCAGCCATTTCAGTACCTCTTTTGAATAAAGCATGGGTATATTCTTCTAGTTGCTGGTATTCGGAGGCAGTCACGATTTCCCTTTTGATAATTTCTTCTTTGGAGATATCCTCATCATGTCCCTCCTCTGCTTTGGTGGCCGGCGTGATGATGGGTTCTTCAAACCGGTCGTGTTCGTTCAGTCCTTCCGGCAAAGGGACACCACAGAGTTCCCGCTTTCCCGATTTGTAGGTCCGCCAGGCATGACCCGTCAGGTACCCTCTTATGACCATTTCAATTTTGATGGGTTCGCAGGCAATGCCTATGGTAACATTAGGGTCGGGGACGGCTTCCACCCAGTTGGGCAAGATATCTTTGGTCGATTCAAGAAAATAGGCAGCAAGCTGATTGAGCACCTGCCCCTTGAATGGAATAGGACGAGGGAGAATGTGATCAAAGGCGGAAATGCGATCGGTGGCAATGGCAATGAGCTGGTCTCCGACATAGTAAACATCGCGAACTTTACCTCTGTAAAAGTCCGTTTGCGCGTCAAAATGGAAGTTCGTTTCCTGAATGCTTATTCTTTCTATTGGCATGTACTATATTTGATTTTGATATTTGTCTAAAAATTTTGCAAGATTTTGGGTAAATATAGTTCTTTAACGTTTAACAATAATTTTTTACTAAAACAAATAGACAATGAAAAATCTAACTTTATTCAGTGTATTAATGACACTTCTATTTCTCAGCTGTTCCGGACCTCAGCCCCTTACCTTTAATCCGGGATGGGAAGACGATGACACGTTTTCGTACAAACAAACACAAGAGACCGAAACAGATGTCAGCGTTATGGGCCAGCAGCAAAAGACCATCCAGATGCAGGTGATGGATTACGAGTACCAGGTGCAAGATAAAAAAGAAGATGGTAGCACCGATTTGGATGTTGTAATCAAAGGATTAAAAGTGGAAACCTCTTCCCCCATGTTTAGCATGCAATACGATTCTGAAAATGCAGATGGCAGCGGCCAATTTGATCAGCTATATGGCCCCATGGTCGATCATAAATTTGATTTGATGGTTGATAAAAATGGCAAAGTTACCACCTTCTCAGGGGCTAGCGAAATGTTCGAAAACATCAAAGAAAATGCCAATATGCCCAATATGGAACAAATCATGGGCTCGCTGGAAACCCAGTTTGGTGATGAGACGCTAAAAGAGAATTTTGCTTCCTTCTCAAAATTCTTACCGCCAAATCCCGTTAAAGTAGGAGAAACCTGGACAACTAACGACACGATGTCGGCGTCTATGGGGTTTATTTCCAATAATACCTATACCCTCAAAAAACGCAGCGGCGGCAAAGCCATTATCGAAATGACCGGCGAGGTTGCCTCCATCCCCACAGACGAACCAGTAGAAATGATGGGCATGAAAATCACCTACAACCTCAAAGGCACCCAATCCGGCACCATCGAAGTTGATGAAAAAACCGGCTACACCCTGAAAAGCGTCATCGGTCAAAAAATGGGCGGAACCATGCTACTCAATATGCCCAACATGGGCGAAATGGAAGCCGCCATGGAACTGGTGTCGAAAACAACGACGGAAAAGCAGTGAGGAATGTGCAATGAGTAATGTGCAATGAGTAATGAGTAATGAGTAATGAGTAATGAGTAATGTGCAATAAAGAATGAAGGGCCCCACCAGCTAAAGCTAGGTCCAAAATGAAAACTACCTGGCAAGAACACAATTATCAACCCACCATTTTAATGGTGGGGCAAACCAAATGATCCCTAAACGTAAACGTTCGCCTGGCTATTCAGGTTGGGACGAGTACGTCCGAACGAGCAGGAGAAAAGGTTGAGAACATAAGGAGGAGGCTGTTGCCCCACCTTAAAACGGTGGATTGATAAGAGGTTTGACAAGTAAGTAATGAGAAATCATAAAGATTGATTTCCAGAGCTTCACAAAAAAAGTAGATATAAGAATTAGTTAATGGCTGAAAAAATCTTCGATTTTTTCAGCCATTAACTAATTCTTCATTGCACATTGCACATTGCTAATTGCTAATTGCCAATACAACCATTTAGAGAAATAACGTCTCCTTAATTTACGATTAGCTACCTATGGCATCTAAAACCACAATGACGGAAAGCGAATTAATTCAGGCTTGCTTGAAGGAAGACCGATTGGCCCAAAAGGGCCTGTATGATCGGTATAAAAAAGCAATGTATACCCTGGCTTATCGTATAACCGGTGATTTTGAGCTGGCCAATGACGTTTTGCAAAATGCATTCGTGCAAGTGTTTCGGGGGCTGAAGAAATTTAGGGGCGACTCGACCCTGGGTGCCTGGATCAAGACGATCGTGGTCAGAGCTGCTATCAAAGAAGTGAAAAATAAAGTCTTTTTTGAACCAATTGAGCATATTGGAGATCATAATTATATAGACTGGGGGCATTATCTGGAAGCCGAGTACCTTGAAAAAGCGATCAAAAGCCTTCCGGAAGGTTACCGTACAGTTTTTGTGCTAATCGAAGTGGAAGGCTATTCCCATAAAGAAGTGGCCGACCTGCTAGGTATCTCGGTAGGCACCTCTAAATCACAACTTTTTCACGCTAAAAAAAAGCTGAAAAAATTATTGAAAACCCTAAAATAGCGTAAAGCTGAATTGTCACATAAGAAAAATCTAAAAAACAGGAAGTAATGGATTTGAAGAAGCAACTTCCAACATATGAACCGCCAGAAAAGATCTGGGAAAATATTGAAGCTTCCCTGGATCAGCCGGCCTCTCTGCACGAAGTGATCGGAGAGCTACCCGAGTATTCTCCTCCCGAAGATCTTTGGAATGATATTCAACTGGAGTTGATCATCAATCATCAGCCCCGTTCAAGGAGCATATTTGCCTGGAGAGCAGTAGCAGCGGTTTTACTTGTAGGAGTTGCTATCTGTCTCAGTTGGTGGCTGTGGTTTCATGACGATGCTACCATAAAATACACCTATTCAGAAGAAGTCATTGAAGAATTACACTTACAAGAATTTGCAGAAACCGACGCTGAATCTTTTCAACTGGTTCACCAATGGTGCGAACAACATCCCTGGCTTTGCAATACCCATGAGTTCAGGGTGTTGAAACAAGAGCTGGAAGACCTAAAAACCGCTAAAACCAAATTGATGAAAGCTATGGGCAACTACTCGGATGATCCTGACCTGCTCACACTGCTGAGCAGAATCGAACGGGAACGATCAGAAGTATTGAAACAGATTGTCGAGCTCATGTAAGCTAATTGGTAAAAAACCCTGTAACGCCTATTCGGCTATAATGGAGCCGCCCCTGGTAGTTTGCTGCTCCAAATTTAAACGATCAATATCATGAATAACGGTATGCATAAATGTTCCAAAATCGTAACGGCAGGTTGCAGCCTGATCTTGTTTTTAATGCCCCTGCTGGTCGGTGCGCAAACTACCCTCCAAGTCGTTACAAAAACCATTGAAAAAAACTTCACTTATCGAGAAGGAATTAACCTCAACATAAAAGGAGAAAAAGCAGTCGTTGAAGTCCGATCCTGGGAAAAAGACGAGATAAAGGTTGTGTTAGACCTGATTGCCAGGCATCCGGAAAAAAAACAGGCCGAGATTGACCTGGAAAAACTAGAATACTACTTAGATGATTTTGACAATATGGTCGTCCTCCAAAATACTATTCAGAAAGACAACGAAAACTATCCGGTCTCTAACCTAAAAGCCTATTATAGCATTTACCTGCCCCCACAATGCCCGGTATTTGTCGAAAATAATTACGGCAAGATCAATATACGGGATCTGATGAACCAACTCAAGATCGACAGTGAGTTTTGCAAAATCCACCTGGATCGCCTCACCGGCGATATCTGGATCGACACGCAATTCGGAGATATTGAAGGCCACGATTTAGACGGACAAGTTACCATTAATTCACACCGCTCCGACATCACGCTTTACGAAGCAAAAGGCTCTTATGATATCAACGCTAACTATGCCCTCATCCGCATCTTTGCCGACGAGAGCCTGGTAAATTTGGACATCGCAGCGGAGAAATCCGATGTCCAGTTCTTCCACACGGCTCCGGCCTCTCAAAGCTACACGCTCGTTGCCCAATACGGTGGCATCTCCACGCCTCCCAATATGAACCTCAACTGGCTCGAAAATTCCGACCAAATGAAACGCGCCCAATACCGCCCAACCAGAGAAATGACCGGCGTCAGCGTCAATATCCAAGTCTCCTTCGGAACGATTAAGGTAGACAGGTAAAGAGGTATCGAGGTATCGAGGTGTCGAGGTATCGAGGTGTCGAGGTGTCGAGGTATCGAGGTGTCGAGGT
>CAZHOV010000240.1:0-5904 GCA_964534315.1 uncultured Saprospiraceae bacterium
TGAGACCCTGAGACCCTGAGACCCTGAGACCCTGAGACCCTGAACCCCTGAGACCCGGATACCCTGAGACCCTGAGACCCTGTCTCTCTCTTCTTTTACCTCACCACCTCAAATTCCGTTCTCCGGTTATTTTGTCGTCCTTCCTCGGTTTCATTGGTGTCGATAGGTTTCGTTTCTCCGAAGCCCTGGTAGCTTAGACGTGCTGCTTTTATACCCTGGGCGATGAGAAAATCATAGACTGCTTTAGCCCGATTTTGAGAAAGAGTCTTATTATCTTGATCATTGCCTATGTTGTCGGTGTGGCCATTGATGCGAATAGACAGAGAGGGGTTGCTTTCCAGCAGCGTTTTTAGCCGGTTTAGTTCGGAAACAGATGTGGGGAGTAGCTCAGCGCTGCCGGATTCGAAGAAGACATTTTTGAGGACTACCGGTTTTGAAGGAACATTTGAGGCAGCTTCGTCTTTTGAGATAGGTTGTAACTTAATCGTCAATAAGAACGGATCTTCCCGTTTTTGCTGTTGAGAAAGGGAAAAATTTTCGGAATGAAATAGATAATCTTCCTTAGAAACATTTAGGGCATAGTCTTTCCCTAATGGCAGGCAAACGAGGAATTCGCCTTTTTGATTGGTGAAGGCATTAGAGAAGGTATTGCCGGTTTCGAGGTCAATAAATTCTATATTGGCAACGAGGGGGAAGTAGGTATTGGCATCAATTACTTCTGCTTTGACATATGTGACCGGTTGAGGTTTGGCTGCTTCGTGCAATTCGAATCGGTAAATATCGGTATGATTGCGCCTGCGTTTGGTTTCGCCGCTATTTTCATAGTCGAATTCGCGGTCTGTAGAAAAATAGGCCATTCTTCCTTCGAGGTCTACAAATAAGGCACCTTCGTGCCCCTCGGTATTGATTGGGTAGCCCAGGTTTTGTGGGGTGCCAAATACGCCTTTCTCGTTGCGTCTCGATAAAAATAAATCTTGTGACCCCATTCCAGGGTGACCGTTAGACATGAAATAAAGCGTTTGATTATCCGGATGGATGAAGGGTGATTCTTCACTTTGACTGGTATTGATTGGTCCTTTCAGATTTACAGGTTGCTCCCAGCTACCGTCGGCTTTTCTGGTGGAATACCAGATGTCGCGTCCCCCTTTGCTTCCTTTGCGGTCGCTGGAGAAGTAGAGCGTTTTACCATCGGCACTTAGGGAGGGTTGTGACTCCCAGGCTCCGGTATTTAGAGGTCTTCCGATATTGGCGGGTGGCGTCCATCTGCCTGAACGCACTTCCGAAAAGTAGAGATCACAGCTTCCATAACCATCGCCACGATTGCAGGCAGTAAAAACGAGCAGCCTGCCATCGGCAGAAACTGTTTGGGCCCCTTCATTTTGAAGGGTATTGATGTCTTCCATTGGGACGGCTTCTTTCCAGGAATCTCCATCTTTTTGGCTAATGAAAAAATCTTCATTTTGTCTATTGAGCAGCCGGGTAAAGATCAGGTTTTCACCATCTGCTGTGATGGAGGGCAGGTACTCGGCATTTTCTGTATTGACATTAGGGCCTAGATTTTCTGGTTGAAAAGGGACCGGATTGGCCAGTGCTTTTGATATGAACAAGCAGTTTTGAGCAAATCGGGAAGCTTTCTCTTTGGTGCGTTCATTTTTGGGGCCGGCGTCCAGGTATTGTTGAAAATGTTCGGCGGCTTCGCCATATTTTTCCTGCTTCATTTCTACAATTCCCAATAAAAAAGGAACATTTTTCTGATAGTCAGGCGCCAGTTCGTTTACTCTTTCAAGAGCTTCTTCTGATTTGGCATATTGATTTCTTTCGTTATAAATACCTCCGAGGCGTATATGAACGTCTATAAAATTAGGTTCAATTTTTAGGGCTTTTTCAAAGTATTTAATGGCTTGATCGTCTTTATAATTCATCGTCATCTCAAAGCCCTGCTTAAAAAATTTGACTGCTTTTGATTTAGCGGTTTTTTTAGTTACAAAAGATTTTTCTTGTGAAAAAACGGCGGTAGTAATCAAAATAAAAAAAGGAAGTAAGAAAAGTGACTGGAATTTCATCCGATAAATAATTGAAGGTAACGGTTTAAAAATCTTCAACAGCCAATTGCTAATCTTTATTGGCCAATTGACCGCAGGCAGCGTCAATATCTTTGCCACGGCTTCTGCGTATGGTTACCATAACATCTCGTTTGGTTAAATATTGTGCAAATTCGTCGATCCGGTGTTGTGCGGATTTTTCGAAGGAAGCTCCGTCGATGGGGTTATATTCAATTATGTTGACTCTTACCGGAAACCGGCTACAGAGGCGCAACAGGTTTTTGGCATCTTCAATCGAATCGTTGAAATTTTGGAAGGCGATATATTCGTAGCTGATCCTGTTTCTGGTTTTTTGGAAGAAATATTCCATAGCTTCCATCAGGGTTTCCAGGTTATTTTGCTCGTTGATGGGCATGATCTCGTTTCGCTTTTCATCGTCAGCAGCATGCAGGGAGAGTGCCAGGTTAACTTTGGTAGCATCATCAGCCAGTTTTTTGATCATTTTTCCGATGCCTGCTGTACTTACCGTAATGCGCTTGGGCGACATAACCAGGCCTGATGTTATTTGCTGTATACTTTTGAGGACAGGTTTGTAAGCAAGTAAGGGTTCACCCATTCCCATGTAGACAATATTGGTAAGGGGATGATCATACACCTCTTCCGCAACTTTATTGACGAGAAATACTTGATCATAGATTTCTGCAGCGTCCAAGTTTCGGACGCGTTTCATTTTGCCGGTTGCACAAAACTTACAAGACAAGCTGCAGCCTACTTGGGAGGAAACACAAACGGTATATCTATTTTCTTTAGGTACAGGGATAAGGACGGATTCGATTAGGTTGCCATCGTGCAGACGGTATCGAAATTTGATGGTCCCGTCGGAGCTGATCTGCCGTTTATCTTCTTGTAGCGGAAGGATGGAGAACGCTTCATCCAGTCGTTGGCGTGTCGTTTTAGAAAGATTGGTCATAGCTTCGAAAGAATGGGCCCCTTTATTCCACAACCATTCATAAACCTGTTTAGCGCGGAATTTTTTTTCTCCGTGAGCGAGAAACCATTCCTGCAATTCGGACAATTCTAATTTGCGTATATCTAATTTGGTATTGACTTCCACAAGTTATTTTTTAAACATTTCTGAATGAAAAACTTCGCTCAAAAGTGTTGCTTTCCCATAAACAACCCTATTTTAGCGGCAAAAGTTTTACTAAGATGCAAAACATAAAGGAAATAATCGAACAGGCCTGGGAAAATCGCGATTTGCTTCAGGAGAAATCGACCCAAGAGTCTATCTTACAAGTTATTGATCTGCTGGATAAGGGGGAGATCCGGATTGCAGAACCTACGGAGGAGGGGAAATGGCTGGTACATGATTGGATCAAAAAAGCCGTGATCCTATACTTTCCGGTCAGTCAAATGGAGACGATCGAAGTCGGGCCCTTTGAGTTTCACGATAAGATCCCCTTGAAAAGACATTACAAAGAGCAGGGGGTACGAGTAGCTCCTCACGCCATAGCTCGCTATGGAGCCTTTTTGGAGCAGGGCGTCATCATGATGCCCAGTTACGTAAATATTGGGGCTTATGTAGGGAGTGGTACCATGGTGGATACCTGGGCCACGGTGGGCAGTTGCGCTCAGATCGGGCGGTATGTGCACCTTAGTGGGGGGGTTGGAATTGGTGGCGTTTTAGAGCCGCCCCAGGCGAGTCCGACCATCATTGAAGATAATGCGTTTATTGGTTCGAGATGTGTTGTGGTAGAAGGTGTGCGGGTGGAAAAGGAAGTTGTGTTAGGAGCAAACGTTGTACTGACGCAATCAACGCGCATTATTGATGTGACAGGAGAGGAGCCGCTAGTGCATAAGGGAAGGGTTCCGGCAAGGTCAGTGGTTATTCCGGGGTCTTATACCAAGCAATTTCCGGCAGGAGAGTACCAGGTAGCTTGTGCGTTGATTATCGGAGAGCGCAAAGCCAGTACGGATAAAAAAGTTTCGTTAAACGATGCTTTGAGGGATTATGGGGTTTCGGTATAGAGGATGGCTCAACGACTTATGAGGCAGCCTCTATACCGTTAGGAAATTGGTTAGCTGATAGCTCTTGTAATTTTTTTATAATCAACAAGTTACGTCGTTTAAGAACGCTCCGGGAAAGCGGGAATTACGGAGGTTTGCCCCGGAAAAATCGGCATGTTCGAGGTTGCACTGCTCAAAATCGCAGTGCTCCAGATTGGCATTTTTGAAGGAAGTGCCTTGGAGGTTGGCTCTTGAAAAATCAACGTGTTGCAATGCTGCGTGTTCAAAATTGGCCTGGGGCAGGAAAGCGTCTATGAAGACGCTATAGCTTAATTCGGATTCGGAAAAATCAATTGTTGGAGCGTAAGCTCCACAAAAATTGGTGAAGGGGAAAGTAGTTTTTTTGAACGATACCCGTTCTGGAATCCTGCTATGCTCAAATGAAGCTTGTTTACCGGCCACTTTTCCTTTTTTAACATAGATAGCTGTAGTAATCCCTTGAATTTGGAGGATTTGCCACTTTCCGCCTGCTCCTCCGCTACTTAGAAATTCAAGATGTTGATTTTGAATGATCTCCTTCTGTCGCGAAGTTATTCGTTTTCCGTTCTGTGCTAATCGATAAATTAAGGAACGTCGAATACCGGACGGAGGAGAGCCGGGTTGATCGCAAAGCGGGAATTGATGGATCAGCTCTGGCAGCTGCAAGGATAATTTAAAGTTTTCCCAAAACGCTTTGTCCGGGAGTATTCGAAAAGACTTGTTTTTATGGGCAAACCAATGATGCCGCCAAGGCAAAAAGCCTTTACTGGCAATCAGGAAAAACAAATAGTGCTCCAGGCTTATTTTTTGGGAACCAGCTGACGGGTTACCAAAGATTACATCTAGTTTATCATGAGACTTAAGCAGAGCGCCTGTGAAATGATCGTTGATCTTTTCAAAAATACAGTGTGAAGCAGAAGTGAGCTGACGATTTGGCTCTAATGGGCTGATATTCAAACATCCGTCAACATCAGACAAAAGGGCAACGTCCGGAAATTTTGTAGAATCCGGAAGAGGATTGGCAAACTTCCAGCGCAATTCCAGGCCATTGGTTTCTCTAAGCAATGAAACATAAATAGGTGGAAGGCTCACCTGGTTAAGCTCCTCAAAAAACCGGATTTGGTCATCGGAAAGCGGCGGGTGTTTCCGACAATGAGTTAGTTGGATATGAGGGCTTTCCTTTAGCGGGTGAATAAGTTGTTGTAAAAAAGATGAACTGGTGTTCATTTTTTGGTGTAAAAATAAGGAAAAATAACCAAATTAATGAATAGGGCGGCTGGTTTAGATTAACTCAACAATTTTTTTACAACGCTCGAAATGGTTTTCCCATCGGCTTTACCAGCAAGTTGTTTGGAGGCCATTCCCATTACTTTTCCCATATCTTTCATGGAAGACGCACCGGTTTGCTCGACGATATCGCGAATTAGCTTTTCCAGTTCTTCTTCCGACAGTTGCTCAGGAAGGTATTGCTGGATCACTTCGATTTCTTCGCGTTCTTTTGATGCCAAGTCTTCCCGGTTTTCTTTTTCGTAGATAGCGAGAGAATCTTTGCGTTGTTTGATTAATTTTTGGAGTAGTTTTATTTCCTTCTCTTCATTAAGCTCTTGGCCTGATCCGTCTGTTTTAGCCAACAGAATAGCGGATTTGATGGCGCGGATTCCTCTCAAACTTACCTGATCTTTAGCCTTCATGGCAGTTTTCAGGTCCTGGTTGATTTTTTGTTCTAAACTCATATCTTTTTTTATTTGCTGTGACTATCGATTATTAGCCTGATTTTAATTACTGATCTTTCGCAAGCGAAAGATTATGATTTTTG
>CAZHOV010000241.1:0-5824 GCA_964534315.1 uncultured Saprospiraceae bacterium
ACCCCCTTGAACCGCTGCACCCTTTTGCACCGCTGAACTGTTGTACCCCTGCACCCCCTTGAACCGCTGTACCCTTTTGAACCGCTGAACCGTTGTACCGTTGTACCGTTAAACCATTGCCCCCTTCGCTAAGGCGTTTTGGCGCTACGGCGTTTTTTCTTACCCTAAAACCTACCAAATAAAAAACTTTCTCCCTATCTTACACCTATCCCCATCTCGTTAATTGAAAACAAAACCCAGAACGATGCCATTACAAATCAAATGCAGAACAATTCTCTTCCTTTTCCTGGCGGGAGGCCTGCTCTATCTTCCTGGCTTCGCCCAATCGACACGGGTAGCCCAAATCGATACCATAGCGGATTCCTATAACCTCCTCCCCTACCTCGACGTGCTGGAAGATCCTCAGGGCGAGCTTACGATCAATGAAGCGAGCAGCCTGACTATAGAAGCCGACTATGTGCCTTACCTGACCAACGGAACTAAAAATATCTCTATCAACCCCAACCATGTCTATTGGGTAAAATTTCGTATCCAAAACAAGCTGCACCCTGGTTTCTTCGAAGGATGGAAGCTCTATATCGGCAGGAGCGATTATGTCACCGTTTTTTATGCCGATCAGCAAGGGCAGTTCTCAACTTTCAAAACAGGCGACCTGGTACCGGTGCAAGAAGAAGTCCTTAAAACCGGCGTTCACCTCAACCGGGTGCCCTACCCTTTACAAACAACCGACGAAACTACCGTCTATATCCGTTATGAAAGCGTCAAACAATACCCGCCGGTATTTGATGTCTCCCTGGAGCGCAACGAAAAATTTGAAACCTGGTCTTCGAATACCAGACGTATATGGGAAGGAATATTCCTTGGATTCCTGTTTACCATGGCCATCTTTAGCATCGTCATGGCACTGGCTACCCGCGATAACGCGTTCTTGTTTCATGGCTTTTATTTGCTAGGCATCGCTGTTTTCTTATTTGATGCCCACAAGATCTTGCACAATATTGCTTTGGTAAAAACCTATCCGCTTATCAAAAATCATATCAACTATATTTCCCTGAGCCTGATGGATCTGGCCTACCTGCAGTTTTTACGATCCTACATGAACCTGAAATCTACCTCTCCGCGCTGGCACAGACGACTCGGCGGACTAATGATCGCCAGAGCAGCCATCTTAGTCTTCCTTATTCTCTTTTACTTCTTTACCATCAATGAAGTATTTAGCGATCAGATTTTTGCCCTATCCCTGATCCTGGAGTACTATATTCTCATCGCCGGCTTCTTATGGTATCTGTTTAAACTCAAAAACCGCGCAGCTAATTACCTTATTGCCGGAACGCTACTCATTATGATTACCGTGGGTATTAATGCTTTCCTGGTCATAACCACCGGCCAGATTAATATGATGAGTATCTACCTTGGCTTGTTTGGGGAAATTGTATTGTTTACCTACGGATTAGGCTACCGGTTCATCAACTTCCAACGGGAATTGTCGAAACAAAAAATAGAGCACGAACAACGGATCAACAAACATCTGCGCCGTGTCGATTCGCTCAAAGACCAATTTCTGGCCAATACATCCCACGAATTGCGCACGCCCCTACACGGAATCATTGGCTTGTCCGAATCTTTGTATGAAGAAGTAGAACAGGAAAAGCAAAAGAAAAACCTGGCCATGATTATCGCTTCCGGAAAGCGGCTTTCCAATCTGGTCAATGACATCCTCGACTTTTCTAAGTTGAGAACGCGCGAAATTGAACTAACCCTGAAACCTATCGACTTGCGATTGATCACAGAAGTCGTCTTCAAGATCAGCGAGCCGCTGGTCAAGGGCAAGGATCTGAAGCTTCTAAATGAGGTCGATGCAGAATTACCTCCAGTGCTAGCCGACGAAAATCGCCTCCAGCAGATATTGCTCAACCTGGTCGGCAATGCGATCAAATTCACCCACCATGGCAGCGTAAAAGTGTATGCTCAAGCAGTTGGGAGTAAAATAGAGATTTCCGTTGAAGATACCGGCATCGGTATCCCCGAAGATAAGCTCGACCAAATCTTCGAGTTTTTTGAACATACCGAATCCCTGCCGGAAGGCGACTACACGGGGTCTGGTTTAGGCCTGACCATTTCACGTCAGCTCGTAGAACTACATGGAGGACGGATCCGGGCAATATCTCCGGCTAATAAAGAAACCGGCACCGGGAGTGCTTTTATTTTCACCCTGCTCAAAGCAGATGGAATAGCCCTTCCCGCAAATACCGAAGCGCTGACCATGCTGCGGACCTATGAAATACCAGAAATTGAAAATACGTTGCCTGATCAACCGGCAGTATTACCGGCCGAAGAAGACAATCACAAATACAACATCCTGATTGTCGATGACGATCCGGTGAATCAGCAAGTCTTGTCCAATTACCTGTCAGAAGAGCACTTCCTACTCACCCATGTACTGAATGGGCCGGACGCCCTGAAGCAAATCGAAGACGGTAAAAAATTCGATGTCGTCTTGTTAGATATTATGATGCCGGGCATGTCGGGTTATGAAGTGTGCAAACGCATCCGGGAAACCTACCCGCCCAACGAGTTACCCATTTTGATGGTGACCGCCAAAAACCAGGTGTCGGATTTGGTGCAGGCCCTCACCTACAAAGCCAATGATTACCTGGTCAAACCCATCTCCAAAAAGGAGTTACTGGCCAGACTCGGTACACACATCAATTTATTGCACATTAATAAATCTTACAGCCGGTTCGTTCCCAAAGAATTTTTTAAAGTGTTGGGTAAAGACAATGTGCTGGATGTCAAACTAGGGGATCAGGTAGAGCAAGAAGTGACGGTTTTATTTGCCGATATACGTTCTTATACCACGCTTTCGGAGAGCATGACGGTCAAAGAAAACTTCAAATTCCTGAATGCTTATCTGAAAAGGATTGTTCCGATCATCAATGGTCATAATGGACTGGTGCATCAATTTTTGGGAGACGGCATCATGGCGTTGTTTCTAAAAGACCCGGAAGATGCGATCAAAGCCTCTATTGCATACCTTCGGATGATCACCACCTATAATCAACACCGCATCGAAAAAGACCGGGTTCCACTAAAAATAGGGATTGGTATGCATACCGGTTCTTTGATGCTGGGAATCATTGGAGATGAAGACCGTATGGGAGCTGGGGTGGTTTCAGACACCGTCAATACAGCTTCCAGGATGGAAGGCCTGACCAAACATTTCAACGTATCGTTGCTGGCCAGCGAAGATGTTTTTCGAAAGTTAAAAGAACCCGAACAATTTAATTATCGGTATATTGGTAAGGTACAGGTAAAGGGTAAGAAAAAGGCACTTGAGATTTACGAATTTTTTGACGGCGAATCCGAAGAAATGATAGCCTTAAAAAAACAAACGAAAGCGGATTTTGACCTGGGATTACAGAAATACTATTCAAAAGACTTTGAAGAAGCCTTGATCAAATTCAAAAAAGTGATCGAGATCAATCCTGACGATTACACTGCCAGGTTTTACCAAAAAAAATCAGGAGCGCTTATCGCTCAGGGCGTCGCGGACAATTGGACGGGCATTGAAGTAATGCTCAATAAATAAAAAAGCGGCTTATCCTAATCAATTAGTTAAGCCACTTGCAATGTTTGAGTTTTCAAGCTCAATAGTGGGAAATTCATTGTTAATTGGGGTATTTTTTTGAAATTAGTGGCTCCAAACACAGTTGTGTTTAGAGCCACCTGGTTACTAAGCAATTGTTTTGAATGGTTGGGGATTTAGTTTTTTTGTTTGAATAGGTGAAAATAGTATAATCGACATAGCTTCTTTTTTAACTAATTATGCTATTGGCTTTGAGTTATACAGGGTCAAAATGATTAACAAATTCAATATCTAAGTAATTTTCGTAGATTTCAATAAGATTTTTTTGGAGTTTCCCCGTATTTTTTACTTTTTTAAGCTATTTTTGCTGCCATTTAGCCATATTCATCGAGACAATTCATGGAATCCAACCGACTCTTCACCTACCTTAAACACTTTGATAAAGAAGACCTTAGAGCCTTTAAAAAATATCTGAAGGCTTTACATCCGAGAAAAAAAATAGCTCACCGTTTTTTTAACTATGTAATAAATTATCACCCTGCATATGATCATCCTGAAGATCTGGAAACCGCCCGGGTATTTAAAGTTGCTTTCAAAAGACCTTACAAGGATACAAAAGACAAAAAAGACTGGAAAAATCTGCTCAATACCTCGTCAGACCTCACGAGGTGGTTGCAGGACTTCCTGGTTATGGAGGAATTAAACCGATATCCGGAAATATACGATTGGCTCTTACTCCAACAATTGAGAGCCAAAAATATGGAAGAGGAAGAGCAGCGTATTATCCACAACAACATTAACCAATATGAAAAAAAGAAAGACCGCCGCACTCCCTGGGATTTCTTCTGGGAATCCAGACTCAGACATATGGAATACTATAGCACCTATTCTGATAAATTTAAAGAAAGAGACAATTTAGAGCAATTAGTCAAGGCGACCAATGAACTTTTTTTAGTTTCGCGATTGAAATATGGAATTGAATCCATCAGCCGAAGTTATATTATTAACGAAGAGATCATCACTGTGTTATTGGACGAAGCGTTAGCGTTCATGAAGGTAACCCCCTCTTTCAACAACCTCAGTCAGCTGTATTATAATTTGCTGCTTTTTCAAAAAGAATCTCCTACTGATGAAACCTTTTTACGCTGAAGCGACTCTTTTTTGAAAGTTTCGAATTTCTTCCGCATGAAGATAAAGTAATACTATTTGCTTACTTGTATAATTATTCTACCGCCCGAAGTAAGCAGCGTTACGCTTTCGTGCAACCAACTATTGAGCTTATCCAATTGGGAGAGGAAGGGGGAATTCTGACCTATGATAATACGATAACCGTTAGCAGATATATTTTCCCTATTAAGCAGGGTATTCTGGCTAAACAGCATGCCTGGGCCAACCTATTTATGGTCAAATATGCAGCGAATCTGCCGGAAGCAAACAGGACCGACGTCATTAATATGGCCTTTGCCCTTCAATTTTTTTATGCCGGACATTATCAGTCAGCTAAGGAGTTATTGTATCCTCTAAATTTTTCCGATCCGCTCATTTCATTTACATGCAGAAGCTACCTATTAGCTTGTATTTACGAAACAGAAGGTACCGGCAACTATCTATCTGACTATAACCAAAGCTTTAGTATGTATTTACGCCAAAACAACTCCATCAACAACAGTATGGTCAGAGAAGAAGGTCAAAATCTAATCTACTTTCTCCGGGAAATGAAAAACCAGAAAAAATCTGTTTCCGAATTAATAAAGGAAATTCAAGAAAAAGAACATGTTTATCTCCGCTATTGGCTAATCAAAAAAATAGAAGAAGATTATCATCCTTAAGGTCATTTAGCCGCTCATTTCCATTACAATGATCTGAGAAGCCTGATCCGGCAAAACCACTTGTCGTTGTGCACTGAGTGTACTATTTTGTGCAGTCAGTGTATAAGTACCTGCAGGAATACCTGTGAACGAGAATTCGCCATTAGGCCCAGAAGCAGTAGAGGCATGTTGACCGTTACCTGTTAAATTAATAACAGCATCTGTAACCGGATTGCCTTTGGTGTCTTTTGTTATAGCATTGATCGTGTAAGTGCCGCCGTTGGACATTAGAATAAAGTATAGCATTCTTTTGAGTTTTTAGAGTTTGAAATGCATAACACTACATTTTCAAAAAACATTCCCCCTCCTACCCTAATTGTTGAACATCTGCTATCAACATAATACGCTCATAAGCAGGTATTTGTGTGTA
>CAZHOV010000242.1:0-5761 GCA_964534315.1 uncultured Saprospiraceae bacterium
GTTTCAGGGTTTCAGGGTTTCAGGGTTTCAGGGTTTCAGGGTTTCAGGGTTTCAGGGTTTCAGAGTTTCAGGGTTTCAGGGTTTCAGGGTTTCAGGGTTTCAGGGTTTCGAGGTTTCGGGGGGCAGGGTACCTCGATACCTGGATACCTGGTTACTTATTTTCCACTAATTTATCCATAATTTCTTCGAGTACTTCAGCATTTTTCTCGATCCAGTATAAACCCGCTTCGTGTAGCGCTTCAAGGTTTGGCCGGGCGGCATTGTCCATGTCTGCTTTAGCATTGAGGAGGTCGGGATCAAATCGATAGTAATTATCTCGACTTGCCTTATCGGGCAGTGAATCGAAAAGTTGTTTGAGTTGATAATGCACGGTTTCGGAGTTACTGGACATGAGGATATCAATGATTGGTTTGGCCCAGCCAATTTGCCCTTTATTTTTCATATCCTTAAAGTGGTAGGGTTCTTTTACCGAACCGGTGCCGATCGATACCACGATCATATCATTAGCTGTTGGCTCGTCTGGTTTGGTATTATCTCTTAGGGCTTCGGAGAATTTCATTTTCCGGGCTTCTGAATAGGCACACATAGCCGGATTATTGGCAAATAAACCACCATCGATCAGGCTGTATGGGGTGCCTAACTCTGATCTAATCCGCACAGGCTCAAAGTAAGTGGGTGCGGCAGAAGTGGCCCGGGCAACATCTTTGATGTAAAAATTCTGTATTTCGCTATGTGCCTCGGCACTGGTAAAAAACTTTGCCTTCCGGTTTCGAATATCATAGGCCGTAACCATACATGGTTTTACCATATCGATCAGCGTCGCATCTCCAAAATAATCCTCAAGCGCCTTTTCCAATTCTTTGACGGCATATTTTTCGTCTATCATCCCCATGGCCGAAGACAGTCTTTGCTTAAAGGTAATATCAAAGATTTTGTCACCCCGCTCCATATAAATATCCAGAGCTGTACGAGCCGTGTATTTGGGCCGATCAGTGCCATCGCTAATCAAATAAGCACAGGTGAGAATACCGCCGGTACTCGTTCCGGCAATCAAATCAAAATAATCGGCGATTCGCTTATCCTCTCCTTCCCTTCTTTGAAGCTGCTCTTCCAGGTAATTGATAATGGTGGCCGGGATAATCCCACGGATTCCTCCCCCGTCGATTGATAAGATGCGTACTTTCTTTTTCATTTGCGTTTTTTATTAAATTTATTCCAAATAAAACGATTTTGTTTCAAAAATTATACAATTTAGGTTTTTTACACAGTTCATCCCGTCCCGCATTATCTTTAATGCGGGATCGAGACGCCTCATGGGCTTTTTTTGCTTAGAATAGCGGTCTTAAGCTTATTTTTTAGCTTAAAATTACAGCCCTTTCTGGGGATTTTTAAAGGGGGAATACCCTGATTTTTTTTAAAAATCAGGGTATTCCCCCTTTAAAAATAGTTCAAAAGGTGTCAGTTTTTGCTTCAAAAAAGCGCTTAACCTTTTGAAAACTAAGCAAAAAAAGTAAAAAACATGAATCATCCTATAATTGTAAAATTCGGGATGACTCATGTTTTTTTTAAATAATTTAATTTTACTGTTTCACTACCTTTCTGGTAATGATTTCACCGTCAACAATTAGGGTCAACAGGTAAACTCCATTTTCAAAATTATTCATGTTTATAACGACGTTCGTTTGGGGCGCATCTACCCATTCAACAACCTGCCCCAATACGTTTCTTACGATCACTTGGTCCAATTCAACGGTGCTTTGAACATTTAGGCTCTCACTAACCGGATTTGGAAATATCGTTACGTCGTTTGCCCATTCGGGAGTATTGGTTGAGGATACGATGATTATATCTTCCAAATAACGCGGCAAAAACTGATAGCCTGCATCAAATGGAGGATCTGTACTCGGATTGAACTGCCCGCCAATACCGATAGCGTCAAAGATAACCCCATTGCCCGGGAAGGAAATACTGAAAATATCCGTAACATCCTTATCAATTCGTAGTACATATTCGTTAGCGCCATCGAAAACGGTGTAGTTAATCCCTGAATTGGCGGTGTCCGACTCGGTCACGGTAAGATTATTGATGCGGATAAGGTGGGATTCTGTATCTTCCCCTAAAGCAGAAACAACTGTAGGATCAAATAAGTCTCTATCTTGTGCAATTAACGTCACTTCTTCAGCCTCAATTTGGGCCAATCCCCTAAATTGGGTGATAGTTCCGACCACAGCGATAGAATCTCCCTCCTGAACAGTGTAGCCCAGATCATCATTTCCATTGAAAACTCCGATACCATCGTTATTACCATCAATGATCGTGAACTGAAACCCTCCATCATTTCCCCGAATATTAATACCATACACCGTACCGTGTAATTCACAATCAATCCCTATTGAATCAACGTTGAAATCATTATCGCTATCAGCCGTAACTGTACCGATACTGTATGTGGGAAAGTTTGACGGACATTCAATGGTAAGAGTCACCAAGGCCGTATCACAGCTTTGACCATCGCAGATTTCATAGGTAAACGAATCTTCTCCGCAATAATCCATGTCGGGCTCATAGGCAATTTCGATCAAGGCATTAGGAGAGGCTATGCCGTTGGCCGGAAAGGTAACAATTTCGAGAGAGGAAATACCATTTGGTAGGATATCATTTGCCAGCACATCAATAGCAACAGGAGTATTTACCTCTGTTTCGTCAACATCATTTACGGCGTCGATAAACATGGGAGGAATGGAAAAAAAAGTACAATTGGGAAAGGGGACCATTGCAGTAGAATTTGAAGTTTCCCCATCTAATTCATTGATGCCGCTGAAGGTCCAATTACTAATATCAAATACGTTACCGTCCGGCCCGGTACCATCCTGGCGGTAAGCCCAGCCATCCAAATATTCCCAGGGTTGACCGGTACCATCCACATCAATTTCTCCAAAAACATCTACTACTACATCATCCTTAAATAATTCGAGGGCATCATCTCCATTGATAGCCAGAGCACCATCATCCACATAATCTGGAAAAAAGCCAAAGAAAGACTCAAATTGCATGCTATCTGATGCTATGAAGATACAATCTCCTTCATTGGCAGATACTGCAGGAAAAGTAAACTCTACTCCGTTCGATCCGGTTCCGTTATTTGCTGAACCAATACCAAAAATACTCAAATCAGGAATATCTTCTAAAACGTATAACTCTAAGGCTTTTGGCGTCCCTCCGGAAAGCGGGCCGTCTATAACCCCGGTAATAAGCATACTTCCGGTGGCTCCACCGGTCACTGTCACGGTACCTTCCATGCCCTGACCGGCATGAATATCGCATACATAATTGTACACGCCTGGAATCGTAAACGTATGCGTGAACGTAAATAAATCAGAAGTAGGAGCTCCGCTGGAAAAAGACTCCGGATTTCCGGAAATATTGCCGTTGACATTATGGAAACCACTTTGATTTTGCCACTCGACTATATCGCCTACGCTGATCGTAATATCAGCAGGAGTAAATTCTACTCCTTGTAGCGTAACAATATGTGTAGTTTGGGCAAACAAAAAGCCTGAACAGGCCATTAATACGAAAGCGAATAAAAACTGCTTCATGAAAAACTTTGTTGAGGTTTAGAAATTAGGTTAATTATTCAGGAAAAAATATCGAGTTCGTCAAATAGGGTCGATTCCGGAAAGGTATTCGTTGTTACTACAAAAGTAGAGGATAATTTCAACTTTTGGTAAGAAAAAAATAGCAATCTTTGGCGCTATATTTACACTTAGAAAGTATCAAAACAATTTAACCAAAATAACATGAGAATTTTTTCAATTAAGTTTTTTTTACTCCTTTTTCTGGTCTTTCTGGGAAGCTGCAAAAGTGAAAAGCAACCCAAAGCGCAAACAACCACCAATCCAACCGCTCTTTACGCCTTTTTCCAGCAACAACTAGAAACCAATACGCCCCTGGTCAGTGCCCATAGAGGAGGAAAGGTATACAAGGAGTTTCCCGAAAATTGCATAGAAACCTTTGACTTTGTCCTGGCTCAAAACCCTGCTCTGATCGAATGTGATATTGCCCTGACTAAAGACAGCATTCTGGTCCTCATGCACGACAACACCATTGATCGGACCACCACCGGCAGCGGAATGGTAACAGAGCTGACCTATCGTGAATTGCAGCAATTCAACTTGGTGGATAACTACGGTACTCCCACTGATTTTAAAATTCCGACGTTGGAGGAAGTCCTGCGGTGGGCTAAGGATAAAGCGATTCTCACCCTCGATATTAAGAGAAGTGTTCCGTATGAAAGCGTAGTGGATTTGGTAGAAAAGATGAAAGCGGAAAATTATGCGCTCATCATCACGTACAACGACCGGGCGGCCAAGAAGATCTATTCCTTAAATCCCAACCTGTTGCTTTCAGTTAGCATCCGAAATAAGGAAGAACTGCAACGCCATCTCGATTCTGGTATTCCTGTTGCCAATATGATCGCCTTTACGGGTACCAAGGAACCCAATCCTGAACTTTATCAACAATTACATGCCACGGGGATTCCCTGTATCCTGGGCACGCTCGGCAATCTGGATAAGAGCGCCCAAGCTCGGGGAGATCAACTTTATCAAACATTTATCCGCAATGGCGCCGATATCCTAGCCACCGATCGTCCTATCGAGGCGGCAAAGGCCATTCAATCTATGATTCCTGAAAAAGCGAAATACGAGCCGTTTTTTAAAAATTAGTGATCAGCTTGCAGAGCCGCCTAGCTTGCAAAGTATATTCCTCTGCAAGCTAGGCGGCTCAGTGATCAACCTTTCAAAACACTTCCGCCATCATACACCGAACGCTACCGCCTCCTACCGCTTCAATCGTAGGTATCGCCACCGTTAATAGCGTTCCGAATTGCTGGAGTTGCCCGATCTGTTGCAGTTCTAACGAATTATAAGCCGTTTGAGAGAGGACGATAATGGAGGTCCCGGTTTTACTATGGACTTGCAGCATATTTCCGGCAAATGCATAGAGCTGATCCATCGTAATGTCAATCACCTCTTTTTTGGTCGCTTTGAAAGATTCCAGTAATTTTTCTTTCCCCTCGCTAACAGAATCCAGGCAGATCACCACAAACCGGTCTCCCAGCGCCATCACTACGTTGGTGTGATAAATCTGTTTGCCTTCCTTATCGACCGATTCGAAGACTACCGGCTGGTAGCCTGTTTTTTCGCAAAAATCCTTAAGCACCCGTTCATTCGTTCTCGGGCTTAAGCAAGCATAGGTGATTTTATTATCCCGATCAAACACCATACTTCCCGTACCTTCCAAATACTGATCCTGGTCTTCCCAGCTTTCCAGTTTGAGCCACTTACGGAATTTATAACCCAGCCGCCCAATTATTTCAGATCTCCGTTCGAATCGTCTGGAAGGTGCAAACATGGGATAAGTAATGACCATCCCCCCACCGTGAAAGCTAACCCAATTGTTTGGAAATACCGCATCTGGTTTTTGAGGACTAACCGTATCTTCCACCACTTCCACTTCAACCCCATGCGCTCGAAGTTGACCAACCATCTGGTCAAATTCTTCCTGCCCTTTTTTAATTATATCCCGACTATCCATCCCCTCCAACTCTTTCTGAAATGCATTATTCGCCGCCGTCTCCGGATTGTAAGCCATACTCACCGGCCTGATCATTAATATTTTCGATGTTGTCTGTGCCATATTATTCAATGTGCAATGTGCAATGTGCAATGTGCAATGTGCAATGTGCAATGTGCAATGT
>CAZHOV010000243.1:0-5665 GCA_964534315.1 uncultured Saprospiraceae bacterium
CCTTCTTTAGATTTCCCTTTGCTAGAATAATATGCTAAACCGAGAATCGCTGTTTTAATTTACGATATATTATCAATACTTTATATGTGAATAAAAAAAATTGATAATTTATCTATTTTTGCACCAATGTGAAAAAACACATTGGGTCATCCTAATGTTTTATCGTTTAATAAATTACATATTACACTGACAGCTAGTATGTTTTCTTGTTTTATCTTTGCGAGAAAAAATGCTGGTTCGCCCTGTTTTGTAATTTGCGTAACTGGGAATTATTATCTATTTTTAGATGTAAATCTCGGATATACCATGGACGTTTTAACCATCTTAAAATACCGCGCTATGGGTAATAAGCCTAAAAAGAACTCCAGTTCTCTTTCTAAATTAAAGAAAGAGCTGCAAACGATTAAGAAAACAGAACAAAACAAAATTAAGGGCGGTAAAGGCCGTGGCAAGTGGAATCCCAGTTGCGGTGATATTGTCCCTCAATAAAAGACTAAACCAACTTACCTCTTAAGCTGCCCTTTCGGCAGCTTTTTCTATTTTAGCTTTTCTTTGTATTTTGAACTTTCCTGTTAACCCGGCCAACTTTGTTGGTCTAATTCATTGCTCGTATGGTGTCCCCCTTTTCTACCAATGACCTCAAACAGGTCGAAACGCAACTTGCCAACCAATCAGATCCGGAAAAGCGCTTGCTTTTATTAGACGAATTGGCCGGATATTTTGTTTTTACCAATGTCCAAAAAGCAACTACCCTACTGGAAGAACAGGCTGCTATCCTGCAAGCAGTCTCTAATCCGGATATTCAACTCAATTTCCATATCCATTCCGCCCTGGTTGAAAATCAGCTTTACAACTACGAAACCTCCGAGCAACATTTTATCGCTGCCCGGGAGTTGGTCATTGAACGCGGAAATATCGAACAACAGGCTGAAATTCTGATCGACTATGCCGGAACGACCATCAATATGGCTAAATACGATATCACGTTCCAGCTTCTCGAAAAAGCGTCTAAACTGCTGGAAGTCTTTCCCGATGACCGCTTAAATGCACGCATCACCTGCCGGGAGGGTATTCTGAACCTCCATGTTTCCAACTACCCAAGAGCGATTGAACTATTGCTGCAAGCCAAAAGAAAAATTTCTCTCCTCGGCACCCAACAATTGCAATTAAAAGACTATTACTTTCTCACCATCATCAATAGCGGCCTCGGAACGATATATCAGCAAATAGGAGATGTCGAAAAAAGCGTGCGCGCCAACCTCAACGTGCTGGAAATCTGCCAAAAAACAGGCATGAAATCCCGACTTTCTTGGCACTATCTCAACATCGGCAGGGGCTATATCGCACTCAATAAAATTGAAGAAGCTGAAGCCTACTTCAAAAAAGCAATCAAAATTACGGACGACAGCAGCCAATCTTCACGGGCCGGTGCCTATGCCAACCTCGGCTATTGCTACTACCTCAAAAGCGACTTCGAGGAAGCCCTGAAACTCTATGATAGAGCTGAAAAACTCTACAAACAAGAAACAGAAGGTAACCTGACCAACCTGTTCGTCATCGAAAACTGGCGCAGCGAGCTCTATGCCGAAATCGAAGAAAATGAACTTGCTCAGAAGCATCTTATCAAAGCCTTCGAATACGCCAAAGAAAACCAAAACTGGCATCAACTTTCCATCATCTGTAAAGAAATCGCTGAGTTCTACAAAGAAATTGACGACTATAAAAATGCCTATGAATACCTGCTCCTGCATGTCGATATGCTTGACCGCTACCAGGAAGAATTAAACAAACGGGCCATGCTGGAGATGGAAGTCAAATACGAAGTGGAAAAAAGGAAACAAGAAGCAGAACTTCTCCGCCTACAAGCTACTAGCCTACAGCTTAAAGCACTCCGGGCCCAGATGAACCCTCATTTCATGTATAATGCCCTCAACTCTATCCAACACTATATCACTTCTAACGAAGTTACCTCTGCCGCTAAATACCTGGCTAAATTTGCCAAGCTGATGCGCCAAAGCCTCGATTATTCAGAACTCGAATTCATCTCACTCGAAAAAGAACTTGCTTTTCTGGAAGACTACCTCATCATCAACCAAAAACTGCGGTTCGAAGACCAACTCGATTTTAAAATCAATATAGATGACGAAATCGAAGAAGATATCATGGGCGTCCCCACCATGATCGTTCAACCCTATGTAGAAAATGCCATCGAACACGGGCTGCGCACCAAAAAGAACGGCCTCGTAAAACTCGAATTCTATTTGAAAGACGATAATACCATCCTTTGCATCGTGGAAGATAACGGAATTGGAAGACAAAAGGCAAGAGAACTTCAACGTCAAGACCTTTATTTGAAACCCCATAACTCTAAAGGCACCAACATTACAGAACAACGACTCTATCTACTTCATAAAAACAGAAACGATAACGAAGTTTATGTTAAAACCCTCGACCTGGTTAACGAAGATACTGGCGAAGCGCTTGGCACTCGTGTCGAAATACAGATTCCTATCATTGAAATTCAAATGAAAATATAGCCTCTATTTACCGTAAAAAGATTCTCTCCTGCCTTTTCCCCCCCATATCTTTCCGCTGCCTAATCAACCCTTAAAATTCTGATTTGAGATCCTTATCTTGGTCCCAGTTTTCTCATAGTATGTTTGTTTGCCGTCCTGCACCTACCCTTCCCTCAATAGGTGCAGTGGCTTTTTTACCGTGAGAAAGACAAAACAAAAAACAAAAACTATGATCATTCACCCTGAAAAAGCCTGCTTTCTGGTTACCACTTTCTAAATTTTAAATACCGGATAAAGGCATTTTTGTACCACTTTCTAAAAACAGGATGCATCGTTTTTATCAAAGTCGTATATTTAAAAAGTTTTCTCATAGTATGTTTAATTCTCCTACACCTTGACCCTTCTGTGGTGTAGGTTTTTTTTATTGGGCCCTGGGGATAATTTCAAAGTACTGCTGCACCCGGTTCCCCTCTGCATCTACTAAGGTCAATAAATGTTCTCCTTCGGGAGGATTTAATTCCATTTGATGAAAATGTTCGGTATTGCCCAGATATTCTTTATCGATGTACCAGAACACCTTAGTCTCGGGCCTGCGATGAGCTGCTTTAAAAACCGTTCTACTTTCCTTCCCATCTAGGTCGATCGGAATATAAATAGTCGTTTTATCTTTGGGGTAAATCAACTGAAGCGGAGAAGCCCCCTCCTCATTTCCTTTCTGCCTGCAATCCGGATGCAACGGTGGTAGCGGCCGGTAGCCTGGATCCCGAAAACGATAGAAATATTCCTCTACAGGCGGCAAGACAAACCAGGGTTTATGCACCATTTGATCCAAACTTGCACAATCGGTATTTAATTGGTATTGCATCATACTGTCAATATGTACTAGCCGATGGTAAGGGCAGGCATCAACGTTTATGCCGCTGGTAGGCATCCATAGGGTATCCCGCTCACAAAGCGAAGTAGCCCGATAACCACTTTTGCTGCATACTTCCAGCTTTACCAGATCATCGAATGGCGGGTCAAACCACGCCGTACCCGGCACCAAATCAAACAGATCAAATAAAATAGGTGCGGAGGTATAGATCCCAACCAGGCCCGGGCGGCCCTCTCCGTCAGCGTTACCCGTCCACACCCCTATCGCATATTCTGGGGTAACCCCGACAGCCCAGGCATCTCTAAAACCATAGCTGGTTCCGGTTTTCCAGGCGATAGGATGGCCGGACTGAAAATACTCCCACTCCCCTTCCGAATTGGGACGCTCCAACTGTCGCATCGCCTCAAAGGTATGCCAGATGGAGCCTGCATCGAGTAGGTAAGGCTCAGTGACTTGTGCCCCGATTGACGACCTTGGAATGGTAAACGACCGATCGTAATTTGGAGATCGGTAATCACCAGGATCATAACGCCCGCTATAATCATAGAAATGCCCCAGGCTTCTAGCCATACAAGCATACATGTTGGTAATATCGAATAAGTTGCCCTCTGCCCCCCCAAGGATAAGCGGTAAGCCGTAGTGGCTAGGTGGAAAAAACAACGTAGTCATTCCCAGCTTTTCAAGATCGCGGTGAAATTTCTCCAACCCATAATCCTGTAATAAACGCACAAAAGGTACATTAAGGGACCTGACTAAAGCTCGCTTAAGGGGGATAACCCCATCATAATTCTGGTTGTAGTTTTCAGGCCGATACCCACTCATAGAAGTAGGTACGTCAGCTACAAGACTTTCAGGAAGCAAAAGACCATCGTATAACAGATGTGCAAAAAGGATGGGTTTTAAAATACTTCCCGTACTTCTGGGCGCAGCAATAATATCCACTTGTTCCCCATGCTCGGCCCCTGTACCGATAACATTGCCCACATAAGCGAGAACATTGCCTGTTTCAACTTCTATAATGATCGCTGCGGCATTATGGATTTCATTGCCTTTCAGATGGGTCAGGTGTTTTTCAAGTACATCGGTGGCCTTAGCCTGAAGCCTCCGGTCGATCGTTGTCGTGAGTCGGGTTTTGGGATTTTTTTGTTGTGAAAAATATTCCTGCTGAGCCCGGTCGAGCAGGTGGGGAGCCAGTTGGGGTAATGGTAGCGGCTTTTGCGGCAAAGACTCCTCTTTGGCCAGTTCACAGCTAAGGCTATCGATGATGCCGGCTTTCCGCATTCGATCCAAGAGCCTGTCTCGTTTTTCCCGCAATTGAGCTCTGTTTCTCCCCGGGTGGATGAGGGCAGGGCTATTGGGTAGAACGGCCAGGGTAGCTGCTTCAGCCCAGGTGAGCAGGCGGGGGCGTTTACCAAAATAGCGCCAGGAGGCCGCTTCAATACCTACCACATTCCCTCCGAAAGGCGCATGAGAAGCATAAAGCCTCAGGATTTCCTGCTTGGTATACCCCATATCCAGACGAGTGGCCAGAAAAAGCTCGATCAGCTTCTCCCAAACAGTGCGAGGCTTGTTCCTTCGCGACAAGCGGATGACCTGCATACTGATGGTACTCCCCCCGCTCACGACCCTACCCGCCCGAAGGTTTTGTCCGACCGCCCGCACTAAACTGATGGGATCCACGCCAGGGTGATAGTAAAAACGTTTATCTTCAAAGGTCAAAAGCGCTTTGACATACTTTTCAGGTAGGGAGTCCGCCATCGGGAATCGCCATTGACCATCCTTAGCAATACGAGCCCCCAGGAGATTTCCCTGATTGTCTTCGATAACGATACTGGTAGGATCTTTAAAAAGAGGATTAGGGAGAGCAAACCAGAAAAGCAATAGCACCACAAGAAAAATACCCGCAGCTATTTTTCTTGTGGTGGACTGCTTTTTCCAATAGTTAAATACCTTCATAGAAGCATGTACTGGTTTAGTTGTTTATTAAGAATAAAAATAGGAATTATTTATTGTCTAAATCTGGATTTGCAAGATTTATGGATTTTCAAGATGGTGAATCACTGCTGGTCCATTGAACAACGTAGCACCAAAGGTGGATGGTGCCTACTAATGCGAATAACGGGTTAACTTGTTTGTTCCTTTTAAAAATCCGTTGAGACGGTTTTGGGGGTTCAATGAAGGTGGCTCATAACACCTTCGGTGTTACGAGCCACCAAATTTTCTTCATTGGGAGGATTAAGGGAGAGGGTGTTTCAAAACACTATTCGTGTTTCGA
>CAZHOV010000244.1:0-5514 GCA_964534315.1 uncultured Saprospiraceae bacterium
AACCGTTGAACCGTTGAACCGTTGAACCGCTGAACCGCTGAACCGCTGAACCGCTATATCGTTGTACCATGAAACCCAGACACCTAGACATCTTCCGTCATTTCCAATCAAAGTTTACCAGCCAGCCGATACTATCCCGCGCTCCCGGCCGGATCAACCTCATCGGCGAACACACAGATTATAATCTGGGGTTCGTTCTACCCGCAGCGATTGACAAAGAAATGGTCTTTGCACTTTCACAAAGGAATGATCGGCAAGTAGTGGTATACTCCATTGATTTACAAGAAGAAGCATCTTTTGAGTTAACCAGTTTTCACAAAGAAGCGTCAGGTTGGGAAAATTATATAAAAGGAGTAGTTGATCAACTACAAAAAGCAGGTTATCCGATTAGAGGATTTCAAGGAACTTTTTCCGGAGATATTCCGATAGGGGCTGGACTGAGTTCCTCTGCCGCTTTATCCTGCGCATTGCTTACCGGGTTAAATGCCTTATTTGACTTAAATATCGCACCGCTGGAAATTGCCAAACTAGCGCAAAAAGTAGAAAATGAATACATAAGGTTGCAGTGTGGGATCATGGACCCTTACGCTAGCGTCTTTGGAGAAGCCAACAAAGCGATTTTGCTGGATTGCCAAACATTAGCATCCAAAAAGGTAAACCTGGAGATGGGAGCTTATCAATGGTTGCTGGTCAATTCGAAAGTGCATCACGAATTGGCCTCTAGTGAGTACAATACGCGAAGACAGGAGTGTGAACAAATAGTGCAGTACTTTCAGCAAAAAGGCCTTGAGGCGAACAGCCTTAGAGATATCACCTTCTTACCATTTCTCCTTCCGAAACCAGCTCATCTAATGCTACTAATCCCTGGAAGATTCCCAAGAAAAGGTTATATTTGACTACAAATTTGAACACCCATGAAAAAACAACTACTTAACCAACTAACCTGGGTAATACTTCCCTTGCTTTTTTCCACGCTTGGTGTAATGAAAGCACAAGCCCAAGATGTCATCCTCCAAGGTTATTACTGGAACTCCAATCCCGGAGATATCACCTCCAATGACGGAATCTGGTGGGATACCATCGCTTTAGTAGCGCCCTATATCGCCGATGCAGGATTCCAAACAGTTTGGACGCCTCCCGCCAATAAAGGCTTTGCCAATGTCTTTGATATGGGCTTTGGAATCTATGACTATTATGACTTTGGTGAATTCAACCAAAAAGGATCTTTGCGGACGAGGCATGGCAATAAAGCCCAATTGCTGGCCATGATTCAAGCTCTGCACAATGAAGGCCTGCTGGTAATGGCCGACCTGGTGCTCAACCATCGGGGTGGGGGAGATGGCGAAGAACCAGAAGCCTGCGACGATGGTGTACCACCTACGGACCGGTTCACCCTCTTTACGCCGGCTAGTAATCGATTTCCTATGGATGCGGCTGACTTTCATCCCAATAATGGCCCGCACTGCGATGTCTTTCCCCCTTTCCACGACCGGATTTTCTTCGAAGATATCTGTTATTTCAATTTTATCGACCAAACGCTTGATTCCAATCTTCCCAACAATGGCTGGTTCTTTGGACCTCATAATCTTGGGAAAGCAGGTGACTCTCTCATCGTTTGGGGACGTTACCTCCTCGATGAGATCGGCTTTGACGAGTTGCGTCTCGATGCGGTCAAACACATTGAACCGGGCTTTTTAGCTCCTTTCCTGGTAGAATTAGCAAACGGTAACCAGCCTTATGCAGTTGGGGAACTCTTTGATGGTGATCTAGCTACTCTAAAAGGCTATCACGACGATGTAGAAGGTTTTGTGTCTAACTTCGGCGTTGGCTCTAAAGACGCTAACCTGGCTATTTTTGACTTCAACCTGCGTTTTGCGCTGCGCGATATGTGCAATAATACAGGAGGTGGATTCGATATGTGGTCACTCAATGGTACCGGATTGAAATTTAATCCAGCCGGTGGCCTCGACGGAGAAGATATCGTCACTTTCGTAGAGAACCATGACGTCGATCGTATTGGCTGGCAGGTGGTCAATTGCAGTGATCCCCATAATCTTCAAATCGGAAATTCTTGCCTCCAGCTATTTACAGATGGAGGCCATGATCCGGTCCTAACGGATAAGGACGATATGGGCTATCCCTATATTATGGCTGCCGAAGGGCGTCCCTCTGTTTTCTGGAAAGATATTTTCTGGTATGGGCTGGAGGAATCCATTTTCTGGCAAATGGCTTTGCGGGAGGCTACGGCTTCAGGTGGTTCTATTCCTATTCAAAGTCTAAACCCTTCTTTCTCTCAGGGCAATGGTGGTGATTTATTCGTATTCAACCGGTACGGTACCACTAATGGAGCAAGCGATGGCATGATCCTGGCCTTGAATGATAACGCCTCATCCGAAGCTGCTGTTTGGATCAATTCACCCTTTAATGAGAAGTACTTGAAAGACTATTCCGACGGCTATCTCTTCCAGACCTCTCAGGCTTTTGCCGATGGACGAGCTAACGTGAAAGCCCAACCCCGTGACTATGCCTGGTGGTCGGTGACCGGTTTATACCCCAAACCGCCGAGCGTTCCCGATCCTCACTTTAGCATGGATGCTACCCCCGGCGGTTGCCCCCACTTTATTGCCCTAAGAGTTGATGATGCCGCTAATTTGCTGGTCAATGGCAACCCCATTGAAGTGGGAGATGAAGTAGCCGTGAAAAATGGAAATGGCGATATCGTCGGTATCGGACGTATCGGACAATCAACCCAATGGGATGGTGTACACGATATGATCATTGAAGTGCTCGGTGCTCCCTCTTCTAATGGGATGGGTAATGGCGAAGCTTTTACCATCGTTGTCTATGACCAAAGCGCCGGAACAGAAGTGACCATCGATTTTGTGGAATACGCTCCGGCCGGAAATGCCTTTTCCTTTTCTCCCGACCGACCAGGTACTCCTAATCGAAATGGAAATTTTGCTACGTTTAACGTGACGACTACCCGGCAGGGACTCTTTGATTGCTCCGGCATATCCCAGATCCTTTCCTTTAACCCCCCATCAGTGATGTTAGAGGATATTTGTGGTGGCGTTTCCCAGGCTGATGCAGGTGTTTATAATGATAATATTCAAAATGGAGATAACGATGGCAGTAATTTCCAACCCTGGACTAATGTTAATCCTGCTTCCAATAATAACAATGCCGGAAACTTTGTAGCTAGTTCAACGAATAACAGCGGAGACTCAAATAGCGATGGAGATATAAACACGAATGGTGAAGCCTGGGGCTTTTATGCCAATAGTTCTAATATATCTGAGGCGACTCGCCCCTTTGCTAGTCCGCTGACAACAGGGCAGACTTTCTTTATGCGAATGGATAACGGTGGTATCAATAACGGTGGAACGGTAGGTTTTGGGTTGAGGAATAGCAGCAACCAAAATGTATTTGAGTTCTTTTTTGTAGGAGGTGAATCTTCTTATACCATCAATGATGCTTCCGGTGCTAATCTAACCGGAATTGGCTTCACCAATGAGGGGCTTGCTTTGGAGTTTATCCTGACTTCGCCCACCACCTATCAATTCAATGTGACGACGCTCGTGAATAGCAATACGTTCAACTTTTCGGGCTCCCTAATGAGTCCCGGCGGAAACTCCACCATTGATAGAGTGCGCCTATTCAACTTCAACGCAGGAGGAGGAAGTGGAAATGATCTCTTTTTCAATTCTCTACAAGTATGCGATGCACCCTCTGTGGTGATCAATGAAGTAGACTATGACCAACCTGGCGGCGATGCTGCCGAATTTATCGAATTAAGAAACAACAATACGGAAGCGATTGACCTTGATCTATTCTCTGTAGAATTCGTCGATGGAAATGGGGGCGCGGTTTACTTGACTATTGATTTACCTGCGGTGTCATTAGCGCCGGGCGATTATTACGTCATTTGCCAGGATGGGCTCACCGTTCCCAACTGCGACCTGTTATTATCCGGAAATATCCAAGATGAGACAGATGCGATTCGGTTGTTATGGAATGGTATAACGATCGATGCGTTGAGCTATGAAGGAGATGTTGCCGGGGCCGTAGAAGGATCTGGAAGCGGATTAGAAGATGTGGAAGCGGTAATTGGCGTCGGCTTATCCAGAAATCCTGATGGCTCGGACACCGACCAAAATAACGTGGATTTCCAACTGGCCTGTATCACTCCCGGCGGAGCCAATTCGCCAAATAATGCCGATTCTGACAATGACGATGCGCCAGATACCTGTGATGATTGTCCGCTAGTTCAAGATGAGGGAACAATTACCAATTTTGATATAACCAATTGCGCTTGCGATCCTGGTTTTTTTCCGTTAACGACTACGATCAACGGGCAGGAAATAATTACAGGTTGTGACGAATGTCCTCCCGGCTTCTTTTGCCCTGATGGTTTGCAGGCCATACCTTGTAATGCAGGAACTTTTCAGGATCAACCCGGACAAACGGCTTGTATGCCCTGTGGTGCAGGAACCTTTCAGACCCAGGAAGGTCAAACGTCATGCGATCCCTGCCCGGCAGGTACCTTCCAGGGATTGGAAGGACAAGTTTCCTGTGAACCCTGCCCGATTGGACAGTTTAATCCAAGTATGGGAGCCGTAGAATGTCTGAACTGCCCGTCCGGATCCTTCAATACTTCCGAGGGCAATACCAGTTGCGATCCCTGTCCTGCTATTAGTGCTGTTTTAGGTGGCGATGCCCTGGTTTGCCCCGGCGATCTGTTTAATTTGTCGATCAATATTTCAGGCGGAGCGGCGCCTTACGAAGTCACGCTTTCTGACGGTAACACCTATACTGTTGATAATGCGGGCACCCAGGTTATCGAGGTGACCACAACTACAGCTCTTATTTACAATATAACTGGATTATCCGATGCGCTCAACTGCCCGGGCACCAATTTATCCGGAAGTGTCGCGATCACTCTTGACGATTGCGGAGCAGCGGCCATACCAACTATGTCGGAATGGGCGTTTTTCTTATTTATCATAATCATGTTAAATGTATTTGTAGTAGCGCTCTTTAACGTCAAGAAAGTTTGGGCATAATTTTAAAGAAAAAGGTCTCTAATCCTGAATAAGAGGATTTTATAGACAAAAAAAGCCATTTTCCAACTAGAAAATGGCTTTTTTTGTTTTTTTTTGCACCAATGCACCAATGCACCGATGCACCGATGCACCGTTAAACCGAATCATATGAATCGAACCTTCAATATTTTTATTCAATTCCTTACCCGTATTGGATCAACCGGAGGATCCAGTCTTCGGATTGGGATAGCGTTGATATTGTTTGAAATATTAGCGGGGATGATCGGTTTTATAACCATTGAGGGGTATTCCCTGATCGAGGCATTTTATATGACGATCATAACGATCTCTACGGTAGGATACTCCGAGGTTAGACCACTAAGTGAAGCCGGCGAGTTATTCACTTCTATTCTCATTCTATTGAAAACTACGGAAAACTATTCAAGCATTTGTTGTAAGAACTCTTGAATTT
>CAZHOV010000245.1:0-5463 GCA_964534315.1 uncultured Saprospiraceae bacterium
GTTAATTAATGTAGACGTATTTCAGTACAAGACACTCATTCCTCATTCCTCATTCCTCATTCCTCATTCCTCATTCCTCATTGCCCAAACTATCGTCATCCAGTAATTCTTTAGGAAGTTTTTTAGAATGGCGGGCGCCAAGTTTACGTATTTTTTCGGCCCGGCCGATAAGAGTAGAGCCGTATTTTCGTGAATCTTTAAGTTTGCTCATAGCTTGTTGATGAGCCTGTTGGGCGTGTTCCAGCTTCTGGCCAATGATTTGGAGGTCCTCCACAAAACCGCAGAATTTGTCGTAGAGCAAGCCACTTTGGCGAGCGATTTCCTGCACATTTTGCTTTTGTTTTTCTTGCTTCCAGATAAAAGAAACGGTACGCATAGTCGCTAATAAGGTAGAGGAAGTAACCAATACGATATTTTTTTCCAATGCATCGATGAAAAGATTTTGATCTTCTTGGGTAGCAATAGAAAAAGCCGGTTCGATAGGAATAAACATTAGGAGGTAATCCGGAGAATTGATCTGATACAGGTCTTGATAATTTTTTTGTTTTAGGTCTTTAATATGGCGGCGGATACTGGAGAGGTGTGATTTGAGGTGTGCTTCTTTTTCATTAATTTCCTCTGTAGAGGTAAACTGCTCATAAGCCAATAGGGAAACTTTGGAGTCGATGACGAGGTGCTTATTGTCGGGGAGCAGGATGATAAAATCCGGGCGCTTTTGTTGTCCGTTTTGACTGGCGAAAGAAGGTTGTCTCCAGTAGTGGATCTCTTTTTGCAGCCCTGCTTTCTGCAGGATCATTTCCAGGCGCACTTCGCCCCAGTCTCCTTGTATTTTGGAATCTCCTTTCAGCGCATTGGCCAGGTTATTGGCATCCTGGCTGAGTTGAAGGTTGAGATCACGCAGTTGTTCGATCTCTTTTTTTAGAGAAATGCGGTCTTTAGTTTCATCGAGGTATTTACGTTCAATATTCTCTTCAAAACTTTTGATCTTTTCTTTGAGCGGACCAAGGATATCGTCTAATTGGCGTTTATTGTAAGAAGTAAAGCGTTGTGACTTTTCTTCAAACAGGCGGTTGGCGAGGTTTTCAAATTCCAGACGAAATTGATCCTGCAACTTTTTGAGATTGGTATCTTGTTGATTGAGTTGATCTTCCAGGTGATAGGCCTGTTCGACCTTTACTGCCAGGCTTTTTTCGAGTTGACGGATTTCCTGTTCTTTATCCAGCAGGTCGTCCCGAAACAGATCCGCCTGCTTTTGAAGCTCATTATAAACATCCTTTGAAACGTAGCCTGCTTCCACCTCTTTTTTAGACACCCGTTTAGCGATCATCAGCAAGTAAGTGATGGTCGCGGCAATAGCTACACCAATCCCGAAACCTATTCCTAGAGACAACCAATCCATTTTATAACTTTATAAACAAAAAATGAATAAACTATCGCCTATAAAGTTATAAAACTATTTTGAACTATCTAGCTAAACTTCTCCAGCAGGCGCTTTTTCATCTCGTCGAACTCCTCTTCGGTAAGTACGCCGGCATCTCTGAGATCACCCAGTTCTTTTAGTTTAGCAAGCACATTGACGCCTTCTTTCTTGGGGTTGGGATTAGTAACAGTCGTCTCCGTTTTTTCCTTTTTAGGAACATTAAATTGGTCATCCATGTCTACATCGTCTTTTTTCCAGTCTTTGACCACCTTCTTGCCTTTTTCAAACTTTTCTTTATACATTTTTTTCAATCGCCCGGGATCAAAGTCGAGAATCGTACCACCCGATTCAAAATGCTTTTTAAAAACCTCACCAAGGGCGTAAGTAGATGCTCCGGCGAAAATAGAAACGGTTGCGCCACCCAGTAATGAGCCTACGCCTGGAATGAGCTTGATGACACTACCCGCTCCTACCCTCGCCAAGGTTGAGCCCGTTAGCGAAGTGACCAACGCTTTACCTTGGGTCTCCTGAAAATCAACATCATAGACCCTGCACAATTGACGGATCATATCGATCTGAAGGGCAGAGACAGCGAAGATATCAGCAATTAATACAGGAATTAACCCTGCTCCCATGGACCAGATAACGTGGTTGCGGATAATAGTATCTGCGTGGGCTGTTTTTTGATCTTTACCTTTTCCTTTTTTATCTTTTTTTTGCTCTCCCATGAATTTCTTTTTTAGGTAGTTAGCGATATGTTTTTTCATGATTTATACTTGATTAAACGCGGATTTTGACTGATAGGGGGTCCACCTATAGGTGTGGCACACCTATAGGTGGACCCCTACTTTTATAAGTCAAAACAAATTTAAGCGTCTTAGAGTTTTGATGCCTGGTTTCTCGACTACCTAAAGGAAGGAAACGACGAAGCCGGAAATGTAATAAGGGGATAAAAGAAAAAATCTCTATCTTGATCCCATAAACTTCAATGACATTATGACAACTCGCTCGATCTACGTGATTTTTTTCGTTCTTTTTCTCCCCGCGCTGACTTATGCTCAAGCGCCGGATACTATAGCTATCCGTGCCGAAGTAGACAGTCTTTTCAAATTGATCGATCAATTCAGAAATCAGCGGCAGTTTGACCAATCGATGGCTTTAATTGGTGAGGCTCAGGAAAAGGTATTCTCGGTTTTTGGAAAAAATAGTGTTTTAGGTGCCGATGCCCTTTCAAAAGAGGGGGACGTACTCAAAGCAAAAAGAGAAAACGCTAAGGCAGAGTCCGTTTATGAGGAAGCTGCCTCGATATACAAAAAACGACTAGGGCCAACCGCTATAAAGTATGGTAAGAGTCTCAATCAATTGGCATTGATTGAAAGTAGTATGGGAAAATTTAAACAAAGTGAAGAATATCACCTGGCAGCACTAGCTATTTGGCAGTCAAATTATGGGCCCGACCATGAGTTCTGTGCTGCTAGTCTTATTAATTTAGGCGGAATTGTATATTTTAATTCCGGTCGTTATGAAGAAGGCCTAAAAATGCTGGAGAAGGCAAAAGTGATTCTCGAACAAACTCCTGAAGGAGAAAACCATCGTTTCTATACTAGTTGCATTGATAATTTAGCGAATATTTATAAAACAATAGGCCAGCTAAAGCAAGCTGAAACCCTAACCCTTAAATCTGTTGATATTCTAGCCCAGCAATTTGGTAAAGAGCATCCCAATTATGCAGCCACCCTTATTAATCTGGGTTCTTTATATCTTGACCTTTACCAACTTGAAAAAATCGAACCCATATATCAAGAAGTACAATCCATTCTAGAAAATATCAATTTTCCCAAAAATCATCCACTCTATTTCTATTTGATGAACAATTGGGGCGTAGCCTACCGGGGTCTAGGCCAATATGAAAAAGCAGAAAACATATACCTTGAGCTCCTAAAGGTTTGGGAGGCAGATGTTGGAAAATCCCATATGAATTATGTAGGGCCTTTAGTTAATTTAGGTGCTCTCTACGAAAAGCAGGGCAAGCTGGAAGAAGCAAAAACTAGGTTGCTCGAAGCGAAAAATCTTTTTGAACAATTCGACGGACCTCCTACCCACGAATTTTACGGAAAATGTTTAGGTAATCTGGCAGGGGTTTACTATGCCCTTGCTGATCATAAACAAGCCCTCAATTATTATCAGGAGACCAGGTCGTTTTTAGAAAAAACGAAAGGTAAAAAGAATAAAGATTACTCTAATAGCTTGTCTGATTTGGGGATGGTATTCCGGTCAATGGGAGAACTGGAAAAAGCAGCCCATCATACTGTAGAGGCCAACCAAATAAAAAAATCCATTCTTTCCGATGCTGCCTATCATCTCTCCGAGGGGGAGATGAGAAATTATATTTCCCTATTAGAAAAAGACCTGGATAAATTATACTCCCTGGCGTTGAAATATCCCGAAGTATCCTCTTCTTGTTATGATATGGCGGTATTTTATAAAGGCTTTCTGCTCAATTCTTCCCAGAAGCTGAGGCGATCGGCCAATCAGGATTCCATCTCCCGGACCCTGTTCCAAACGCTAAAATCCCAACATCGGTTGTTGGCTCGGGAATACAGTAAACCGCTCGACCAACGTACAAATATTGAAGCCCTTGAAAAAGCTGTTAACCAAACGGAAAAAGACTTGGCCCGCAGGGTATCTGCGTTCGCTGATGCTACCAAACAATTTGAATGGACTGCTATTCGTGAACATCTAGATGAGGGAGAAATAGCTATTGAATTAATTGACTTTGCTTACCTAAACCCTAAAGCTACCGATAGTGTCATGTATGTAGCGCTGGTACTTTCCAACACCATGGAGTCTCCTGCTTTCATTCCCTTATTTGAAGAAAAGCAACTTCAACAAATTACGGCAAAAGGAGGTAAGCGTCGGATAAATCATTTGAACGAACTTTATGGACATCCAACTCCCGGAAGTCTTTCATTGTATCAACTCATTTGGGAACCCCTTCAGCCTTATCTCGATGGGGCAAAAACAATTTATTACGCTCCCTCAGGCTTACTCAACCGGATCAATCTTGGGGCCATTGCTGTTGATGATAAGCAAACCATCGGAGATCAATTTACACTCTTAGCTATGGGCAGCACCCGCAAACTAGCACAGGTCAATCAGAAATACAGCGGTCCACAAACTGCTGCTCTGTTTGGGGGAATTAAATACGAAGGAGATTCCACAGCGATAACCCCTGTTCCCCGGGAATTTTCTAACGAAATGCTTGCCACACGCGGCAGTTTAGATTTTTCTATGCTTGATACGACAACCAGAGGTACCAGTTGGAAGTATCTTCCCTATACAAAAGAAGAAGTTCAAGCCATTGAGCGCATTTTATCTAACCATTCCATTTTAGTCCAAAAACGGGAAGGTTATGATGCAACAGAAGAACAATTTAAAATACTGGGATCGTTAAGTGAAGCGCCAACTATTTTGCATGTCGCTACCCATGGTTTCTTTTTTCCCGATCCCCAAAAGAAGAAAAGGCGCGCTTTCTCTTCTACGGAAGAACCCGCTTTTCTGGTGAGCGAGCATCCAATGATCCGCTCAGGGCTTCTAATGGCAGGCGGCAATTACGCCTGGAACGAAGGTAAACCCCTAAAAGAAGGTATGGAAGATGGCATCTTAACCGCCTATGAGATCAGCCAACTCGATCTTTCTAAGACCGAGTTAGTCGTTTTATCTGCCTGCGAAACCGGCCTGGGTGACATCAATGGCAATGAAGGCGTCTATGGCCTTCAACGAGCCTTTAAAATAGCAGGAGCCAACTACCTGATCATGAGCCTGTGGAAAGTCCCCGATCAACAAACCCAGGAGTTGATGACCGCCTTCTACAGCAATTGGTTGGAAGAAAAACTCACTATTCCGGAAGCCTTCAGGAAAGCCCAACAAACCATTAGAGACAAGTATGAGCAGCCGTATTACTGGGCGGGGTTTGTGCTGGTGCGGTAATGTGCAATGTGCAATGTGCAATGTGCAATGTGCAATGTGCAATGTGCAATGTG
>CAZHOV010000246.1:0-5429 GCA_964534315.1 uncultured Saprospiraceae bacterium
TGCTCATTGCTCATTGCACATTGCTCATTCTTCATTGATTGAAGGGTAAGGAATTTATAAGCCGCATTGTGTAGTATTGAGTATTGGGTCTTGAGTAGTGAGAAAAAAGGTTTGATAGCAGGAAAATTATTTCAGACTCCTTCTTCCAAAATTGCTCATTGCTCATTGCACATTGCTCATTCTTCATTGATTGAAGGGTAAGGAATTGATAAGCCGCATTGTGTAGTATTGAGTATTGGGTATTGAGTAGTGAGAAAAAAGGTTTGATAGCAGGAAAATTATTTCAGACTTCTTCTTCCAGAATTGCTCATTGCTCATTGCACATTGCTCATTCTTCATTGATTGAAGGGTAAGGAATTTATAAGCCGCATTGTGTAGTATTGAGTATTGGGTCTTGAGTAGTGAGAAAAAAGGTTTGATAGCAGGAAAATTATTTCAGACTCCTTCTTCCAAAATTGCTCATTGCTCATTGCACATTGCTCATTCTTCATTGATTGAAGGGTAAGGAATTGATAAGCCGCATTGTGTAGTATTGAGTATTGGGTATTGAGTAGTGAGAAAAAAGGTTTGATAGCAGGAAAATTATTTCAGACTTCTTCTTCCAGAATTGCTCATTGCTCATTCTAACATCTACCTTTTTTTTAAAGCTCTGGAAATCATAGGTCTTCGCGTATTCCAGTAATGACGTAGTCACGAGAATTTCATTTTATTTTTCATTCCTTTTAATTTAACTTCCATCAATAGTAAAGGACTATGCATATGGCTTCGCCTTTTACTGTAGAGTAGTTTTCATTTTGGGCCAAGCTTTAGCTGGTGATAGCCTTCATTCCTCATTCCTCATTGCTTACGAAATGGCCTTGATCAACGCTTGAATATCCGCCTCATCGTTGAATACGTTGACGGCTACGCGGATATGCTTGCCCCGTAACGAGACTGAAATATGATGCTTGTCCAAGTTGGCTTTGACCTGCTCCATATCGGTACCTGGGGGAAGTTTGAGCGAGAATAGATGATTGGAAAAATAGGCTTCGTCTTCTAGTGCTACACCTTTATCTTCTAAAAACCGGACCAATGGCCGGATCAACTCTTTGCCGTATTGCTGGATGTTGGGAACGCCCCATTCCAGGATCTGCATCATTCCTGCTTTCAATATGGGCAGGAGGATAAAATTGCTGGTTTCGCCTACGTTGTACCGACCGGCACGTGGATTGTATTCCTGCTCGTAGGTCGTCAGGCTACTGAAATTGCGGGCGTTGGTACGGTTCATCCAGGATTCGTCTAAAGGAGTACCCTCGGCAAAGCGGTCACTGATGTAGGCACAACCGGTGGAATAGGGACCCAATAGCCATTTGTATCCGGCGCAGATCAGGGTATCAATCCCATAAGCCTCCACATCCATCGGCAAAGCGCCTACCGACTGGGTACCGTCGACCAAAAGCAACGCACCTACCTTTTTGCACTTTTCTCCTATTTGCTTTAAATCAAATTTTAACCCGTTCATCCAATGAACAGAGGATAAAAGAACAATAGAAGTCTCATCATCAATAGCGTAAAATAAGCGCTCATTCCAATTCTGGCCCAACTTTTCCAGCCTATTATCGGGAGCGATGACCAACAGATCGTTATCGTTAGTAGCGCACCAGCGCTTTAAAGAAAAATAACCACTAGGAAATTCATCTTTTATGGTAATCGCTTTCCCGCCTTTTTTGGGGCTAATATTATTTAAGACCGTACTGAAACCATAAGAAACAGAGGGAATTAACGCTATACTTTCAGAAGAACAATTGACTATTCTACCGAATAAATGCTTGACCTCCGTCACTTCTCTAAAAAAATCATCTACGCCGATATCCATTGGATTGCGCTCGCGAATGAGTGCTTGTATCGCCGCCGCCTCAGCAGATTTAAGCAAAGGAGCCTTGTAAGCACAATTGAGGTAGTGAACGTCCGGCCTTAGACTAAAAAGATGTTTTTGACACTCCATATGACAACAATTTTTAAAGTCAATTGTATAGTTATCCGAAATATACAAGACTAATACCACTCATAATGAATAAGTTATTATTAATCCCAATTTTCCTTTTTTGTACTTCATTCCTTTCCGGTCCGAGTGAAAACGAAGATAAGGTGGCCGGATTTAACCCTTCCTACGAATTTATTTCCAGCAACCCGGTTCAAGATAAAAGTTTTTATCTCTTTACCCTAATGGGCCAAGTGGAGGGCGTCCGGTCCGCTCTTGCAGGAGACCCTGTTCTGAAGGAAATTAACACAACCTATCTCCGTGCCTTTCAACAAGCGCTAAGCACTTGCCAGGGTGATCCTGAGTGCTACGATGAAGCCGTCCGGTTTAAAAAGAGAGATCTACGCAAAATCCGAAAGCGGCTGAAATACCTAACGAAAAAGACGGAAGCCCTTAAGCCGATGATCAATAACCATATGCGGCCATCAGGTCGATTTAACCGTTATGTAGGATTTGAGGATTACCAACTACTCATTGAATCGTTTAAGGAAAATATTGATGGTATCAATAGGGTTCTGGATATCTATGGGCTTGGTAAAAAGCCATACTATGGGGATATCGACAAGGCTTTATACGATGTTGAATCCGCTCCATATCAACAAAAGCTACAGCAAGAGATGAGAGGGCTGGCTGATCAGGATTTTTCTTTGTTCTTTGAACCCATGGTGGCCTATGCCTTAAAATTAATGGATTTGCACGAAAAAAAGGATGCCGTCCGATACGAGCCGCTGGAGGATCGCGAAAACGAACCCGCCTCCAATTATTTAAATAAGATTGACTGGGCGGAATATTCCTACTCTATCATATCCGTTTTTGGTGCCTCCCCTGCAGATAATGCCCCCATAAGTGAGGAGGGCAAGCGCAGAGCCGATCGGGCAGTCGAATTATTCAAAAAGGGATTAGCTCCTCTGTTGGCTTTTTCAGGAGGACATGTGCGCCCTTATAATACGCCTTTCAGTGAAGCGATTGAAATGAAAAAGTACGTGATGGAAAAGTATGGTATTCCTGAAAAATATATTCTGGTGGATCCCTATGCCAGACATTCCACCAGCAACCTGCGTAATTCGGCCCGACTGATTTACCGCTACGGGTTACCTACCGACAAGAAAGCGCTGTTGAGTAGTTCCAAAAGCCATATTTCGATCATAAAAAGTATCCTGCATAAGCTGCGTTGTATCCAGGAATTGGGCTATCAACCAGTAGTTTTTCACGAACGCATTTTGCCTGAAGCCATTGAGATTACCCCCAGAGTGACCTCCTTACACTCCAACGCTCATGATCCGTTAGACCCTTAATTTTTTTTGTATTTTCACAACATGAGTTTTTCAAAATCCCTCTTTCTTTGCTTTCTGGTTTTGCAATTCATCGGATGCAGAACGGGTGTCGGGCAACCTCCCTCGCGAGGGTTTGAACCCGGTTATCGCATTTTATGGGACAATCCCGTGCAGGATAAAAACTTTTATCTCCTTAGCTTATTTCAACAGCTTCCGGAAGTGCGGGCTACCCTTTTAGAGGATGTTATAGTAAAGCAGCATGGAGCCCCTTATGTCAATTCATTTTCTTCGTCAATAAACAACTGTGGCGGCAATACCAAATGCCTGGACGATGCCCTGAGATGGCGCTCCGGAGATGTGCGAAAAATAGGTAAAAGGCTGCAAGAACTCTGTAAATCGCGACCGGAATTAAAGGCGATGGTTAATAAGCATATGCGTCCTTCCGGAATGTTTGCTAGATTTTCAAATGAGCCGGATCATATAATGCTATTGCTAGCCTGGGAAGAAGCTGTAGAAGGGATGCACCATATTTTTGATGTGTATGGGCTGGGAGAAGCTCCTTACTACGACGACATTGATCAGGTAGGCTATGATATACAGTCGCCCGAATACCAAAAATTAGTCAACCAGGAATTGAAGGAAACTGCCCCCCAACAGGATCAGGAACTGCTCTTTTTCGAACCTGCGCTGTTTTACGCAATGGCTTTATTGATAGCCAACAACCGGGACGAAGCCGGACGATATGAACCCATGCAGAATAAGGCTAATGCCAAGGCTTACGAGTATATCCCAAACATCAACTGGGATGCCTATCCGTATTCCGCCATACTCGTTTGCGGTGCCTCCCCTGGCCCTTCAGACGATCCGCCCAATATCAGCGCTTATTCAATGGGGCGTGCTGATCATGCAGTGGCACTGTACAAAGAAGGAAAAGCTCCGTTAATCATATTTTCAGGTGGCCATGTGCGTCCGTTCCAAACTTCGTACTCAGAGGCAATCGAGATGAGGAAGTACGTTATGGAAAAGTATGGAATAGATCAAAAACACTTACTCGTAGACCCCCATGCCCGGCACACGACAACCAACCTGCGCAACGGTGCCCGAATCATTTGGCGATACGGAATTCCTCCCGATAAAGAGGCCATCGTCACTACCGATGCCACACATAGCTTTTTAATTACCAGCACGGTGCATCGCCTACGCTGCTACAGAGAGTTAGGCTACCAGCCCGTTCAGCTTCGCAAGCGCCTGTCACCGAATGATGTGGCTTTTTTACCTAATGCCAAATCGTTACACGCCGATAGCAGCGACCCGTTAGATCCGTGATAACCAGAGGACAGTAGGACAAGACGACCAGATGTGACGACTTAACGACCTAACTACTCAACAAAAATTCCTCTTTTCTACTTTCCTACTTTCCTACTTTCCACTTTCCTATTTCCTACTTCATATTTCATATTTCCTACTTTCCCACTTCCCACTTTCCTACTTTCCACTTTCCTACTTTCCTACTTTCCTACTTTCCTATTTCCTATTTCCTATTTCCTATTTCCTACTTTCCTACTTTCCTACTTTCCACTTTCCACTTTCCACTTTCCTACTTTCCACTTTCCACTTTCCTACTTTCCACTTTCCTACTTTCCACTTTCTTACTTTCCTACTTTCCACTTTCCTACTTTCCTCTTTCCTCTTTCCTCTTTCTACTTTCTACTTTCTACTTGATAATTAGGTTAGAATTTGGAATTTCCATAATAAACATGTAGCTTTTAAAGGTAAATAAATTTTTAAACCCTTAAACAAAAGTAAATTATGGGAATTGTAAAAGTAATTGAAGTAATAGCAGTCTCTGAAAAAAGTATAGAGGACGCTGTCCAAACTGCCGTAACGGAAGCATCAAAAACAGTTAGAAATATAGACTCTGTCTACGTTAAAGACATCAAAGCACATGTAAAGGATAATAAGGTAACCACCTATGGAGTGATCTGTAATATTTCGTTTAGAGTCGGTGACCAATAGACAACCGGACAACGAGGATTGATTTAGAGAACATGAATTTTTGAGGCGAGGCCGTCTAAAAAGCCTTTTAGACTCCCTCTAAGGAATTTTTTATAGTTTAGGAGATATTCTTTTTGAAA
>CAZHOV010000247.1:0-5354 GCA_964534315.1 uncultured Saprospiraceae bacterium
CAAATTCAAGAGTTCTTACAACAAATGCTTGAATAGTTTTCCGTAGTTTTCAATATTTTCCCATTTTCCCATTTTCCTATTTTCCTATTTTCCTATTTTCCTATTTTCCCATTTTCCCATTTTCCCGTTTTCCCATTTTCCCGTTTTCCCATTTTCCTATTTTCCTATTTTCCCATTTTCCCATTTTCCCATTTTCCCGTTTTCCCATTTTCCCATTTTCCCATTTTCCCATTTTCCCGTTTTCCCGTTTTCCCGTTTTCCCATTTTCCCATTTTCCTAAATTCCTAAATTCCCATTTTCCTAAATTCCCATTTTCCTAAATTCCCATTTTCCCATTTTCTAGTTTTCCTAAATTCCCATTTTCCTGTCTTCCTGTCCTCTTTTTTCCTCCTTGGGGGGTTACCTTCCGGCTGGTAATGGTATAAAGTGTCGATTAATGACCGGTCAATAACATTCATTACCAAAAAAATAATAATTGAATCATGAAAAACCTAATTTTTCTTGTAGCAGGAATCTTTTGCATTTCTTTAATCACGCTAACATCTTGTGAGAATGACGATTTTAATACAATGGTTGATTCTGATAATTCTACTTTAAATAACATGAGTGATCTGGTAGAAATCCCCGCTGGGTCTGTCGATGAACTTGAGAGTGCATTAGATCAGGTAGAAAAGGGCGGAACCATTCGCTTTTTAAGTGGTGAACACACGTTGAACTCTATGGTAACCGTAGACAAAGAAGTATGTATTGAAGGTGAAGACGGTGCTGTTATCAGAACGGCTGCTCCTCTGGGATACGATGCAAACGGTGCAGTAAGTGTAGTATTAAATGTTTATAAAACCAAAGATGTAAAGATCAAGAATCTAACCTTCCGGCCGATCGAAGGATCCGGTGGAACTCCAGTTCTATTTGAAGGATCAAAGGATGGTTTGGTAGAAGGATGTGATTTCAAAGATTACCAGTTTTCTGTTCTTGTAGAGGATTCTAAAGACATGGTGATCAAGGATAATATGATCGTGGGTGCTCCGGATTGGCAAAATGAACCTCCGGTAGAAGTGCACGGTATCATTATAGTCAATGGAAAAGATGCAAGGGTAGAAGGAAATGACATCTCTAATACCTTTTTTGGATTATGGGCTTGTGACAAAGACGGCATCGCAATCGGAAATAATTTTCATCAAAATGTTATAGGATTAATTCTTTGCAAGGTACCTCAATCTTTTGTCACTCCCAACGGCACTCAATTAGCGGCTGATTTTTCAGCTACTGAATGGAAGGCAGAGAATAATACTTCTGTAAATAACTTTAATGTTGGTATTCTGGTCATTGACGGCGCCAACAATAACCTGGTCCAGAATAATACCTTAAGCGGAAATGCAGCTTATGACATTGAATTAACCGGAGATACTCAACGCTTTGGTTTTTTAACCCCTTTTAGTTTTGAAAATACCGTCTTTGCAGAACCTGGTCAGACTGTAAAAGACTGCGGAGTTGATAATACGGTAACAGGAGGCATTCTGATCGATACCACTCAAGACCCTTGTAATTAATATTCGATTTAGGAATCTATAATTTAGAATAAAATCCAGCAGGTTTTTAAAAACCTGCTGGATTTTTTATATTTAAAGAGTATTCTTCGATTGAAATAAAAAAAACAACATGAAAACCAGTTCCCCTATGCTCTTTTTCCCATTTCTAATTCTTTCTTGCTCCCTTTTTAGTCAGGAGAATCAAGAACATGAATTTGATCTCATCCCCGGAGCTATTGAACTGGACCGAGACGTAGAGATGAATGACTCGTTGTATTCGGTAGATTCGGCTTATGTGGTGGAGCAGTATGCTTTGGCTTGGAAATTATCTAACGCACAAAGATTTGAAGAATTTAAAGAACTGTTATTACGAGAACATGTAAGAGTCAGAGATTTGATTGAATATAAGCTTGATACCTTGTTATTTGAGATTTATATCAACTTTTTTGGAGGATTAGCTTGGGCCAATAGAGCCATAGGGCAATACGAAGGAAACACTGAATTGGCGAAAAAAAGTTTGAACTTATTTTTGAATTACTATGGGGAAGGAAACCAACGCTATCATGAAAATATGAATATCGTTGCTGCTGCTTATAAACAAATAGGTGATATAGAGCAGGCCTTAAAATATTATAAAAAATGTCTGGAACTCTTAAAAATATATTACCCTCCTGGTCATAGGCTTGATTATTATCCATTTAACAATTTTGGTAATATCATCATCACTTATCGTGATGTAGGAGAATATAATAGAGCTATTTATTATGGAAAAAAGAGTGTGGAGCTGGCTAAAGAAAGGAAAATGGAACATGAAGCTCTATTTTCGAAAGTATGGTTAGGATTGGATTACTTAGATAATAATCAAAAACTAAAGGCATTTGAACTAGAGAAGCAATTAGAACATGAAATAAAAGGTTATGCTCAAAAAAAGAATGCTGAAAAATATGTTGAACTGGAATATTTATTATTGAAAAGCCGAGTCTTTTTTGCGAAAGGAAATACTGCTGCAGCTCTTGAGAAATTGAAAGAATTTTTTGTCTTAAATGGAAAAATTTATGACAAAGATTCTAATTCTAAATATTACATAGGTAAGACAAAATATTTGTGGCAAAAGGCCAAATACCTGGCAACTTATGATTTTGACAAGGCTATTAAAGTATATAAAAATTTAATTTATACAATTGCTGATTATTATGGTCCAAAGAATAATCAAATTTTTGAGGCCTACCACCAATTAGCCCTTCTCTATCTAGAGACCGGCCAGATCGAAAAGATGCTGATCAATCACCAAAAGGTATTGAATATTTTTGATAGTCGTTTCAAGGAAGATGATTTACTGAACACACCTGAATCGATCAATCAGAATTATGGCATTCCTTTTTTACGAGCACTTATTCTAAAAACGGAAGGATTAATAGAATTTGCTCAGGTTAATGAAAATTCCAAGGATATTCATGCTGCTGCGTTGAATACGCTTCGCTTAGCGGAAGAAGTGGCAGAGGGCCTCAGGTGGGAAACGCAGTGGCGTTCCTCCAAATTAAGAATGGGCAAATGGTCTAATCGAATAGCGGATAATTACATTCATATCTACAACCAATTATATCATAAGACAGGAAATCAGGATTATCTTGAAAAAGCCTTTCAGCAATCCCAGAGAAATAAGGCGACTTTGATGATGGCGGGACTACAGGAAGCCAAAGTCAAATCATTTTTAGGAATTCCAGACACTGTTCTGGAAAAAGAGGCAGCCTTTAAAAAAGATATTTCCATCTATCACAAACAAATCTATGACGGAAGATTAAGGGAGCAACCCAATGATTCGTTGCTTGGCGCCTGGGAAACACAACTTTTAGCACTAAATAATCAATACCAGGAATTTCAAAAAGATTTAGAGCAACGGTATCCCAAATATCATGAATTAAAATACAAGTTTCCCGTATATTCGGTGGCTGACATTCAACAAACACTGGAACCCGAGGAAGCCCTGATCGAATATTTTGCAGGGGACTCCAGTGTTTATGCTTTTCTGCTGACTCCCTCGACTTTTGAAACCATTGAATTGGATCATAAGAACATAAAGAAATATTACAATCGCCTCCATGGGCAACTCCATGAATACGAACCGACCATTCTTTCTGATCAAGAACAACAAATTCAATTCGATCAATTCGCTGAGGTGGCCTACGGGCTTTATCAGGAGTTGATATATCCTGTATTAACGAATACTGAAGCGGAGCAACTCTATATCATCCCCGACGGCTATTTAGGCCATTTACCTTTCCATATACTGCTGACAACACCACCTACAGAAGCTCAAAGAAAAATAAAAGCTTATCCTGAATTGGCCTACTTATTCAACGACTACACCATCAATCAAGAGTATGCCGTTCAGCTTTTGATGGAGAGAAAAGGCATTCGAAGCCAAAAACCTACCTTAGCCTATGCCGGCTTTGCCCCTGCTTATAGCGGCAACGAACTATTTGCCAATAGAAATATGGACACCCTGATGCTCCAAAAATGGTATCCCGAAGTAGCTAGAAACGGCCTTTCAGGCCTTGCTTTTAATCAGCCCGAGGTAGATTCGGTTGCTGATTATTTTCCTTCCGGGAAAGCCTTTCTGGGAGCGGAGGCGACAGAAGAAAATTTCAAAGCCTACGGCCTGGAAGCTAAGGTGTTGCACCTCGCCATGCATGCCCTCACCAACGAGGATAATCCGCTTTTTTCTCAATTAATCTTTTCGCAAAATAAGAAGGATACGCTGGAAGATGGTTTTCTGCATGCTTATGAGCTCTATAATACGCAGCTCAATGCAGAATTGGCGGTACTTAGCGCCTGCAATACGGGCTCCGGACAATTTGCCAAAGGAGAAGGCATATTGAGTTTGTCCAGGGCCTTCAAATACGCCGGTTGTCCTAATATTGCGATGAGCTTGTGGAAAGCAGATGATAAGGCCACTCATGAGATCATGGTTGGCTTCTTTAAAAATCTGAAGGATGGAATGGGCAAATCCAGGGCGCTAAAGGAAGCTCAGCGGGCTTATCTGGACAATCATACAGGCCTCAAAACTCACCCTTACTACTGGGCGACCTTTATGATGATCGGAGATGATGCGCCGTTGTCCGGTGGTGGAATGCCCTGGTGGGGGTGGGGAGGTCTGGTTATATTAGTCGGTTTGATAGGCTGGGGAGTTTGGAGACGACGTAACGATTTAGCGACATAATGAGGTAGCGACTTAGGGGTTGCGCAATAATAAGTTACTCAGAATAGACGAAGTTATTTTGTGCGCTAACAAGGCAAAAAACGTAACCATAGTGGGGTTACGGTGAGGCTTTTTAACGAAGTTAGCGTGCAAAAGAACGAGACTAAATGGGTAAGTTATTGTTGTGCAAGCCCTTAGCGATATAACGACAAGTTGTGTTGAGCTAGGATATCGTTGGTTACCTATAGTGCAAATGACGGGTTAAAATAGCTGCATAGCAGCGGCATACCCTAGCCGGCGGCGTGAGCCGCTGGGGAGGAATATCAATTAGCAAAAGCCCCTGTAGGGGCGGAAGAATAAATGGCTCAAAAATTCTTTAGTTGCGATGCAGCTTGAAATCTTTCCACCATGCAGACTAGTTATGAGCCCCACCTAGCCTCCCCAGAGGGGAGGAATTTATAGTTTTAGCCCAAAAGAGTTGTCTTTCACTATCACTCCATCTCCTTTGGAGAGGGCTGGGGAGAGGCTTTTTCATTGAATTATAAATTATGCTCACTTCCCACATAATAACTTAACGTGAGGTTCGGGTATTTACATTTTGATCATCAATGTTTTAAAATAAACTA
>CAZHOV010000248.1:0-5320 GCA_964534315.1 uncultured Saprospiraceae bacterium
CCTACCGCCAATGGCAATGGGTAAGACAAATATATTGATTAATAATAGGTATAACGGGAATAACCAAGAGGCTTTATGGATAAAATCAGGGTTGGTATTTTCAACTACTGCCATATGAAACTGCCTGGGAAGAAATAAAATGGCCGTCATAGAGATCAGGATCAACCATAACCATGTCCAGCTATCCATTTGAGCGGAGCCGAGAGAGAAAAGCTGCTGCAGTTCGGTTTGTTTACTTGCTTGAGTAAACAGATCTTCAAAACCATCAAACAGTCCAAACGTTACAAATAAACCAATGGCCAGGAAACCCACCAGCTTAACAATTGACTCAAAAGAAATAGCTGCAACTAACCCTTCATGGCGCTCATTGGGGTCCAATTTACGGACCCCGAAAATTAGGGTGAAGAAGGTCAATATGATAGCAATGATAAGGGCTGTATCCTGGTAAAAGGGAATTTCTTGATTAGCTTCCTGCATGGGAATGCCAGGATGGGAGATGATTTCTACACTAAATGCAATGGCTTTTAACTGCAACGAAATATAGGGAATGATTCCAACAATAAACATGATCGAAGCAAAGGCCCCCAGGAAGGTGCTTTTCCCATAGCGGGATGATACAAAATCCGCCAGTGAAGTGATCCGCTGATGCTTGCTGATCACGATGATCTTTTTGAGTACCAATGCGAAAAGAGGAGCCATAATGACCGGACCCAGATAGATGGGAAGAAATCCCAAGCCGGAGGTAGCAGCTCGTCCGACACTGCCAAAATACGTCCATGCCGTACAATAAACAGCCAGAGACAAGGCATAAATGTAAGGGTTGTTTACCAGGCTTTTCCCTTGTGCCGACCTGCGATCGCTAATATAAGCAATACCGAAAAGCAAGAAAACATAACCCAGCGCAACAAAAATGATCAGGCCAGGACTCATCTTATTTAGCGTTCTTGGAAACTTTTTTTACCATTCTAAAAAGAAAGATAATGATTATTCCCCATACCATGAAGAAATAGAAGTATTGAAAAGGGATGCCCAAAAGAAGATGTGTACGTTCAGCTACCTCTACTAAAGGATAGTTGAATAACAGAAAGGATAGAATAAAGAGAAAAAAGAGTTTAGCTGTACGGTTTTTTTTCATAATTACTAGGTGAACGGTGAACCTTAAACAGTGAACCGTTTACGGCTTACTGTTCACGGTTTACCTTACTTGTATAATACTCGGATTTAATACCTTCGACTTTATCATGGCCCACAAGAACAAGATACAAAAAAGTCCGATACCAATGGAAATCAGAAAGTGACTATGGATGGTTGGTTCTACTGTAAATCTCCAAAGGAGGGTGATTAGTACATAAAGAACAACAATAACATTAGATATTTTGGTGCCTAAGCGGAATTTCATAAGATAATTATTTAAGAAATAAAATGGAGGGAACGGCCAGGCAAACATTTGCTTTTACAGATGCCTTATGCGTGACCAGATCCCCTTCACTAATTATTGAACCTATCAAACAAATTTTATTAATGTGCGTGTGCTTCTCCGGCTCCCCTTGGAATACGGATATTTTCTACGATTTCCTGAACATCTTGCGGTGGCGGAGCTGTCAATCGAGATACCGTAAAGGAGATTACCAGATTGACGATCATGGCTACCGTTCCGAATCCTTCAGGCGAGATTCCAAACCACCAGTCTTCTTGCGTTCCTCCGCCAAACATATCTAATTTGTACTTCATCATATAGAACAACATCAGGACGATACCGACTACCATTCCGGAAATTGCTCCTTGTCGATTCATCCGCTTATCGAAAATTCCCAAAATGATGGCAGGGAAAAAGGAGGCTGCCGCCAATCCAAAGGCCAGGGCAACAGTCGCAGCAACGAAACCCGGAGGATTAATACCGAAGTAACCGGCTACTAATACCGCGAAAACAGCGCCAATACGCGCCCACATTAGTTCGGCTTTGTCAGAAATATCAGGCTTTATCTGCATTTTGATCAAATCTCTAGAGATAGCCGTAGAAATAACGAGCATGAGTCCTGCTGCGGTAGATAATGCTGCTGCCAAACCACCCGCAGCTACCAGCGCAATAACCCAGGCTGGAAGATTGGCAATTTCGGGGTTGGCCAATACCATAATATCACGGTCTACATATAGCTCATTTTGGGAGTCAGGGTTTCCGTTAGTCACCACGCGCTGGCCTACCGCTCCGCGATTTTCCGCAAATTCCGGCGTCTTTGCCGCCAAAGCTTTACCTGCAACATATTGAACCACGCCGTCTCCGTTTTTGTCATCCCAGGCCAGCAGGCCCGTTTCTTCCCATTTTTTGAACCATTGTGGGAGTTCCGTATAATCTTTATTACTTACCGTCTGTATCATATTAGTACGTGCAAAAACAGCAATAGCCGGAGCAGTGGTGTACAAAATAGCAATGAATACCAAGGCATACCCTGCTGAAACGCGGGCATCTTTTACACGCGGCACCGTAAAGAACCGGATAATAACGTGCGGCAATCCGGCGGTACCTACCATAAGGGCGAACGTAATGGCTACCACGTCGATCATCGACTTACTACCATCGGTATATTCTGCAAATCCCAGTTCGGTGTGTAGTTGATCCAGTTTGTCGAGCAGATACATGCCAGACCCGTCAGCTACCGTTCCGCCAAAACCAAGTTGAGGAATAGGATTTCCCGTCATGGTAATAGAGATAAATATCGCAGGAACCATATAGGCAAAGATCAGTACGCAGTACTGCGCTACCTGCGTGTAGGTAATGCCTTTCATCCCCCCTAAAACGGCATAAATAAATACGATGACCATACCGATAATTACGCCCGTATTAATATCTACTTCCAAAAATCTTGAAAATACGACGCCCACACCACGCATCTGACCAGCTACATAGGTAAAGGAAACGATAATGGCACAAATAACAGCTACCGTTCTGGCCAGGTTAGAATAGTAGCGGTCCCCAATAAAATCGGGTACGGTAAATTTTCCAAATTTTCGCAGATAGGGTGCAAGTAATAGGGCAAGTAATACGTATCCACCCGTCCATCCCATTAGATAAACGCCGCCGTCATAACCCATAAAGGCTACCAGACCGGCCATTGAAATAAAAGAAGCGGCTGACATCCAGTCGGCTGCTGTAGCCATACCGTTTGCAACAGGGTGAACACCGCCTCCTGCTACGTAAAATTCTTTAGTTGATCCGGCTCTCGCCCAGATGGCGATGCCTATATAAAGGGCAAAAGTCAACCCTACAATGATAAAAGTCCATATCTGAACACTCATGATATTTTATTTTTAGATTTTTTAAGGAAAGATTATTGCTCGTCCACATCAAATTCTTTGTCAAGCTTATTCATTAAATAAACATAGACAAAAATGAGTATGACAAATACGTAGATAGACCCCTGGTGGGCAAACCAAAAACCGAGTTTAAATCCGCCAAGACGAATGGAGTTCAGGCTATCGACTAAGAAAATGCCAAATACATAGGCAACTAGAAACCAGATGGCCAGCAGAATACTCAGATAAGTGATATTCCGCTTCCAATATTGTTGTAGATTTTTGTCAGACATAATAGAAACAATTTTTATTGCTGAGAAAAGAATTAGGTATTATAAAAAGATGTGTCCTTGTAATCGAATCTGAGATACATCCCCTGGTACAGCCCCGTCTACTTCATTTCCGGAGAATCTTACGGAGTGATATTCAAGTGTTACCTTAGCATGGTGACCGTTGATAAAGTAATTTAATCCTATATCAAGGCTATTTCCCCCACTTCTGCTCAAGGATTCGTTGGCATCCCATGATCTGGTCTGGAAGGCTACATAAGGCATAAGCTGTACCTTTTTAATAGGTAATAAGTAACCTAGGTGACCGTAAATGGCTGTTCCGGTTCCAATCTCTAAAGCCCCGCTTCCGGAGCGATAAAAGAAGTTGTCTCCGTAGTCAAAACTCATAAAGGTAGCATAGGCATTTAGTACGCCCGCACCTATCGGATAATCTAAAAAGGCATCAACAGAAAAGTGTAAAACATCTTCCAATGAGGTCTTGCTTTCTACTTCCGCCAAAAGATCATCAGCGCTGGTATCGATTCGGTTGAGGGTGTCGTTCAATAAAATAGAGCCACTCGGTTGAGCAAAGAATCCTGCTCCGAGCGCAAAGATCTTTTTCTTACCCAAATAAGTACCCACTGCATAAGGAAGCTTGGTCGATTCTTTGTCAAAGAAATTGTATCGAAAATAACCTTCGACGATAAATCCGCCTTGAGATTGATTCGGGTCAATGTCACTGTAAATATTATTGGTATTGTATACCGTTGATCCCTGATTAACCACTTCCAGCCCATTGCCGGATTGCAGACCGTTCTTCATGGCATCATTGAAGGCAATACGGTAATCAAAATTACCGATCGCCCCCTTTGCATATATCCCCATGTGACGGGCAAATTGGTCAGTTTGACCCAAAGAATGCCAGCCGATGAAGGGACGGGTAGCATCTAGCGTCATAAAATTGAGCGTGCTTGAATTGGCATGCCTGTTCATTCCTTTCCAGTAATGCAAACCACCACCGATATATAACTCATCAATTACTTTGTACTCCGCCCAGGCATCGTGCATGAATAATTGAGGACCATTCCCCTGAATACCCGTAGGAGTTAATCCGGCTGATGACAAGTTGTTTAATCCAAAATGGGTTAGTAACAAAAACTTAGGAGAGATTTGAGCATAAGCCAAAACCCTGGAGCGACGAATACTTGGAATGAGTTTGAAATCCGCATCATCGTTATTCAAATTATTAGTAGTTACCCAAATTTGACTCCATATGATAAAGCGTACATATTTGGATCCACTATCATTAAGCTGCAACGTGAGCGGTTTGTAGCTATGGTCCTCTTTTGGTTGCTCCTGTCCGTATGAAGAAACGCTGAAGAGTATTAAGAATGAAATTACCAGAATAAAAAGATGTGTAAATTTTTGTCTCATAATTATACTGTTTTAAAGAACCGTTTGTTATGTAAAAGTATATAGTTATCTATATATATACAAGTTTATTTCAATAAATTTTTCTCAGGCCATACAAAATTAGCAAGAAAAGGAGCCCTGAAGAATAATAAATCAGCACCTTTCAGGTAGTTTGAAGAAAAAGTAAAAAAAATGGAAAGACTGGTAGGTGAGGGAGGTCACATATCTAAAAAAATATATTTTTGGATCATTCATCTACTAATTACCCAAGCCCATTAAACCCAACTAAATAGTTAAGCGGCAAATCAAAATTGCTTGTATAATAATTTGTTCGAATGAAATTGACT
>CAZHOV010000249.1:0-5166 GCA_964534315.1 uncultured Saprospiraceae bacterium
TACTTGGAACCAACGTGCTTTTCTTTGATACAGGCTACAGAGGTTGATAATCGCTGCGCGCTTACTTGAAACCAACGTGCTCTTCTTTGAAACAGGCTACAGGAGATGTAATCGCTGCGCGCTTACTTGAAACCAACGTGCTCTTCTCTGAAACAGGCTACAGAGGATGTAATCGCTACGCGCTTACTTGAAAACAATGGGCTCTTCTCTGAAACAGGCTACAGGGGATGTAATCGCTGCGCGCTTACTTGAAACCAACGGACTCACCTACGAATCTGTTTTGAGCTTCGATAGTTTAATGTTAACGGGAGGTTCGGATATATACAATTTGGTCATCAATATTTTAAAATAAACTATCTGGCCAACGCAGGCTTTCATGGGGAAATGTCGGGAGAGGCTTTTTATTTAAGTCGAACCTTGCCTTAAAATAAAAAAATCCCAAAGGGATTTAATGTGTATAGCCCCGTATAAAATACGGGGTACCTTTAATGATAAAGAAAACAACCACGAAGTGGTTGAATAGTAGACCTTTTAAGGAGGGAAAATAATGGGTTAATCTTTCGTCTACCCAGATAAAAAATTCTTGGGAGGCTATCTTATAAACCTATGGGGCAGCCTCCCAAGGATTTTTTCTACTTCAACATCTGCTCAACACCAGCCGTAAATTCTTCTACTGTCTTAGTGTAACCGGTTTTACCCAGTGCCTGTATAGAATATTGACCAGATTCATTATCTTTTTCCATATTGAAGACCCAAACGGTGGGATAACCTCTTACTTTGAATGCTTGCTGGAGGGAAGCATTTTGTTCTCTTATTTCCTGAGGCAATTGCTTTCTTCTTGGAAAGTCAAGCTCCAATAGGATTACATTGTCATCGGCCCAGGATTTGAATTCGGGCTTGTTAAAAACGGCTGCGCTCAGACGTTTACACCATCCGCACCAATCACTACCTGTAAAGTTGGCCATGATCGGTTTTCCGGTTTTTTTGGAAAGTTCATAGGCTTCATCGAGATCTACCAGCCAGCCTTCGTGCCCGGCCTTGTACTCATCTTGAGCGGTTGCAAATGCAGTCATCATCAGAAAAGCAAAGAATATGCTTAATTTTTTCATGGAGATTTAAGTTGTTAATTTAAAAATTGGTGCAAAAATACGATCTGTAAACGGCAAACCAAAATTGCCTGTATCAAAAGAAAATAAGTTAGGATTCATGTTTTAACGTTCCTGACGTTCTTTTAAGTATTCCAAGTAACGTGCCAGACTTAAAGATCAGAACCGGTACGTAAATCCAACCCGAAGATCGAATGGTAGATTAACAGACTCTTGTGGCTCGAGGAAATTATATAGCAAATAAATTTCAAAAGCAAACAGGCCTCCGCTGGTGTAGCCAATACCTGCCCAAAGGTTTTCTTGCCATTCTCGCGAGGTGAATACTTGATCGGTATTCCGGTCATAGATCAGCACATCTCCAAAAGGCGATCCGGTAACCACTAATTGTTCGGTTCTTTCGGTACCAAATTCAACATGGGCAAAAATCATATCTAACACTTTATATCGGGCAAATAAACCGAAGGAGAAAGAAATCGGCGCTACACTTTCATTGGTATATAAGATTTGATTATTAAGATCAACGATGGGTGAAATATTTCCGCTGATAGGGTCGACATTGGCATTGAGCGATGTACCTTTAATAAACGAATAATCCAATCCAAGTCTCGGACCTATGGAAAATTCATCGAATAGTTTATATCCAACCATGGGGGAAATACCCAAATTAAAAATGTTCAAATTCTGATTGCCCGAAAAACCAAGATTGAATCCACCTCCGTACCATAATCGGTCTTTAAACTTTCCGGGATCATCAAACAATTCATCATCAGACTTTGGAGCGCGCTTACCTCTGCGTTGTGCTTCTGCGTCAGGAGTAAGGCCTATCATTAAGCCTACAACAACAAAAAGGATTATCCATTTATTCATATATATTAAATTTAATTCGATATTTTAACTATCACCAAGACGTCATTAGAACGAAATACTTAGTAAATAGATCGTTACCGTTATGTTAATAAAAAGAAGAATTTGTAATTTTGCGGCAAATCCTAATTTTCTATTTATCAAAGTTGTCATATTTGTTTATTCTACGTCATCTTTTCTATCATTCTCATGATTCCTAAGGAAGGGATTCGAAAAAAATGTCTTTCACTGGCAAAATTGAATGTTTACCGTAACCAAAATAAAGGTAATTAAATTAATTAATTTAACTAGAACTATAATATCAAAAATAGCCTCCCTAAGACCATAAAATAAACGGACGAGATTTTTTCCGTTTGATTCAATACATTTGAAAATTCAACTTACTAATAACATAAATTGCAGTTTTATGCTCAAATATTACATCACCTTCTTGGTTTTGTGCACGTTCAGTCTTTCACTTTTTGCTCAATCGACTGTCTTTGCAGGAAAAACCGTAAAAGTTCAGCAATTTAAAGAACTGGATGAACAATTCAAAGCGTATCAGGTCTTTGAAATAGATGCAACTGCCCTTTATCAATCGGCTTTGAACAATGTAAGTACTCCTATTGATCTAAGGCTGGGTGAAGCATATAACTACAAAATCGAACTCTCTTACAGCAGTGTGCGCTCCCCCAATTATAAAATTCGGCTACAAACTGAAGATGGAATTGTAGAGCCCCCCGTAGATATGCGGCAACGAACGTTCAAAGGAGTCTGTCAAAATACGGACCTCGAAGTTCGCTTGACATTGTATGACAATTTTATCTATGGATTTATTGAAGATACATACAAAAGACTTCTGTTTATTGAACCGCTTCGATACTTCGTACCCAATGCCCCCGCAGATCAATTTGTCGTCTACTACGCTCATGATGTTATCCCCAAAGAAGGGGCAACCTGCGGGGCCGATCACCTCGAAGCCAACCGGAAGTTCCAAAAAGAACAGCAAGAACAAAAACCACAGGGTAATACGACTGAATCGACGGGATGCGTGGAAGTAGATCTGGCCATCGCCTCCGATTACCTGATGTACCTCAAGTATAATAGCAACGTGACGGATGTGGAAAACCATACGATAGGAGTAATGAATAATGTGGCTACGAACTACGACGACGAGTTTGACGATGAAATACAATTTTTAATCGTTGAGCAATTTGTCTCTACCTGTAGCTCCTGCGATCCCTGGACCAGTTCTACCAATGCCGGTACTTTATTGAATAGCTTCACCAACTGGGGCCCCAATGGCTTTTCCCAAACCCATGATTTGGGGCAATTGTGGACAGATCGAAACTTCAACGGCGAAACGATTGGTATCGCCTGGTTATCTTCGGTTTGTACGAACTTGAGATACCACTGTCTGGAAGACTTTTCAAGCAATGCTGCTGCTTTGAGAGTATTGACCGCCCACGAAATCGGACACAATTTCAGCTGCCCCCATAACTACTCTATCGGCTCTTCTTGTGATCCTCCTGGCCGACCTTCCTTAATTATGGACCCTACCGTAAGTACTGCAACTGATTGGTCTGATGGGCAGGGACCCTGCGAAGCGAACTCTATCCAAAGTGTCAATAACCACGTAGCGAGCCGAACCTGCCTGGCCACCTGCCAGCCACCAGCCCCTCCGCTGGCCGACTTCGACGCAATCCTGACTAATTTATGCCCGGGATCATCTACTAAGTTTTTTGACAAATCGCAAAATAACCCGACCAACTGGAGTTGGTCATTTCCCGGGGGTACCCCCTCCAGCTCCTCCAGCCAAAACCCAACAGTTACCTACAATATCCCGGGTACCTATCCGGTAACCCTAACGGTCTCTAACACCAACGGAGCCGATACTTACACCCAGTCAGGCTTTATTTTCGTAGGTGCCGGCGGAGAAGATATGCTGCTCTTCGATGATTTTGAAAATGGCCTCTTACAATGGACCATCTCGAACCCGGACAATAGCACCACTTGGGAAATAGAGAACGTCGGAGGAACGAACTTTGGCGATCAGGCAGCTAAAATGGATAACTTCAACTACAATGCCTCCGGGCAACGGGATGGCCTGGTCTCGCCGGTGATTGACCTTACAGGTCACCAAACGGTCACCCTGGAACTGGATTATGCCTATACCCGCTATAATTCCAATTTTAGTGACTCTCTAGTTATTTATGTTTCTACCGACGGAGGAGTTACCTTTCCAAATCGCGTCTTTGCGGATGCGGAAAATGGTTCTGGGAACTTCGCCACCCGGCCCGACCTCACCAGTGAATTCAACCCTTCCTCCACCGACGAATGGTGTTACGACGGAAATTTCGGAAATGATTGCCTCTCAATTGACCTTTCTTCTTTTGGAGGGGTAGCTAATATGGTGTTGATGTTCGAGAATGTGAACGATTATGGCAATAGCATGTACCTAGACAATATACTATTGAAAGCTTCTTGCCTGGTACCTCCTCCAATAGCAGGGTTTTCAGCTCAACCTACCTTCGGCTGCGCTCCGCTGACTGTCGAGTTTCTAGACCTGTCATCAGGTAATCCCGATACCTGGAACTGGACCTTTGAAACCGGCCTCCCACCAGTTTCTACCGATCAAAATCCGGTGGTGGTATTCCCCAACCCCGGTAATTTCGACGTTACCCTGACGGTATCCAATGTGGGCGGGCAGAATACCCTTGCAATAAGCGATTTTATTTCCGTATTGGGAGGGCCTACTGCAGGCTTCAACTATACCGTTATCGGATCAACGGTCTCTTTTACGAATACCTCTTCCAATGCAGATACCTACGCCTGGTTTTTTGGGGACGGAGAAACCAGCTCCGAAACTAATCCCATCCATACCTATGATCAGGATGGCGTTTATCTGGTTGAATTATTGGCGACGAATCAATGCGGAACGGAAGTTTTTTCGGAGCTCATAACAATAGAAACATCACCTACTGCAGATTTTGAAGCTGATGTAATGACTATTTGTCAATCCGATACGGTTAACTTTACCAGCCTCGCCTCTTCGAATACAACCAATTGGTTCTGGACGTTTGAAGGAGGTACACCAGGCAGTTCCAACCTGGAAAATCCATCAGTGGTTTACAATACCCCAGGTGTCTTTGATGTAACGCTACTGGTCAGCAACGGGAACGGAACGGATGAGTTGATCGAAACGGATTTCATTAAC
>CAZHOV010000250.1:0-5157 GCA_964534315.1 uncultured Saprospiraceae bacterium
GTTATTGCGGGTGCCGGTGCGGATGATAAAATATTCTTCCTCTGCTCCGTCTTTATTTTTAGTTCTCAAGAAAACGGGAGAAGGGGACTGTTCGCAGTCGATGCGAAATACTTTTTTGCCTTTAAATTCTTCGATGTCGAAAGACAGAAGGCTGGTAAAGTAGTCGCCTAACCGGGCTTTGACGATATCTATCATATTGCGAATGAATTGGTCGATTTCCTGATTGGAGTCTTCCAGGCCGGGCATGTGGCCATCGTCATGGACGCCGATCAGGATGGTGCCGCCTTCCAGGTTCATAAAGGCCGCCATGGTTTTGACCAGTTGATCCCGGAATTTCCTGCCCGGATTGAGGGTCTGCTTGAATTCAACGGTATGACTTTCACCCCGCTTGATGAGGATAGGGGTAGGTAGATTTTCGTCTTCGTAAAAATAACCGATAATTTTTTCGGTCAATTTAGTGATGATCTTTAGCGCTAAGCGTTCGGGGATAATTCCCGGATTGTAGAGCTGATCTTTGTCAAAGGCTACTAAGGTAGCGTTTTCGACGGCTTTGATGGTCCCTAAGCGATATTTATTGGTAAAGATAGAGACTTCTCCAAAGATATCGCCCGGATGATATTCCTTGGTCTTTCGGGTCTTAAGTTTTAGGGAAAGCTGTCCTGATTTTAACAGAAAGAAGAAATTATCCCCGCGATGTTCGATGGTAAAGATATAATCTCCTTTCTTAAAATTTCGGAGTTCGCCGATTTTAGATATCGCGATTTTTTCCTCCAAAGAGAAATTATCAAAAAAGGCACAGTCATTTACAGCTTCGAGTATTTCTTCAGAATGCGGCATGTTGGTTTTTCTTTTTTCCCAAGTAATTTAGTTATTCTTTTTCTTTTCTAATAGAAATACTTCTTTAAAACCCGAAGTGCCCGCAACGTATTCCATCGGCTGGGTTTTCCGGCTTTTTCCATTTCAAAATGGAGTTTTCCGGGGTGCTTGGCTTGTACGTTCCACCGACCGTCGTTGCGTTGTTTTTTCTTCAGCATTTCCAGAGCAGGTTGCATGCGTTCATCGTAATTGATAGCAGCCCACTGGAAGTAATCAAGCGCCCGCAGGATGTCGTACTTCCAGCGACTGGGGTAGGGAAGGCGGAGGAATTCTTTTTTGATGATCTCTCCTATTCGGTCGGAGATATAAAGTTGATGAAGGAGAATAAAATCTATCGAGCTTTGTTTTGCGGATAGCAATTCGTCTAATCGGTAGGTATAGCCAAATTGCTGATAAGACTCAATGCCTTCTAAGAGAGAAATAGTTGAATGTAAAGAGCTGTGCTTCGCTCCACTTCTGTTGAGCCGGCAATTAAAGCCTCCATCGGGCATGTGCTGATCCAGAATGAAATCGACAATGGATCTGAGCTGGTTTTCTGCTGCTTTGAAATAGCAGGCATAGTGGAGAAACATCCCATTGACACAGACATCGCTCTGGGCCAATTCGCGGTGAGGATTCATCCCGCCATCGGTACCTTTATTCTCTTCCAGGAGGACATTGATAATGTTTTGAATGGATGGGATCTCTCGCTTAATCTCCAGGTTTCTGAGGTCGAGTAAGGTATAGTGGGTAGAGATCCACTTGGGTTGGTAGAAGCCCTGACCCCAGTGGCCATCTTTCTTTTGAAGAGAAAGATAACGGGCACCCCAACCCTCGGTAGCAATTCGGTCTTGGAGGTCTTTTCTATTTTGATCTAAAAGATCTCGATAGGTTTGGTATTGGATGGCGAGGTCTCCCTGGAAGAGCCAGTCAATAATTTGATTTTGGGTTAGTTTGGAGGTCATGTTCTCAACTTTTGTGGCTTATAGATTCTAAAAAAAACAGCAAATACATTAACCAAAATCCTATTAAACTGAAGATTGAATAGTTCCTGAGGCTTAATCCCCTCGGGATTAAAAAAAGAATCTAGTAAAGTCAAAACTTTCTTAATGATCCGCTCTTTTTTTCTGAATTTCCTATTTCATAGCTTGAGTATTAAAAAAAGGAAGAGGAATGAGAAAATCTTCGATATTCCCATTCCTCTAAATATTTCTTAATACCCTGATACCCTGATACCCTGATACCTCGATACCCTGATACCCTCGATACCTTTAAACCGAGCTACCCACTTTCGGACCTGCCGCTAAGATTTCTGCATTTACCCCAGCTTCAAACTGCTTGAAGTTATTGCGGAATAGGTTGATCAGTTTTTCCTTCATCTTATCGTAGCCATCCTTATCCTCCCAGGTATTTCTGGGAATGAGTATTTCATCAGGGACATCTGGGCAAGACAATGGAACGTCAAAGCCAAAATCAGCATCTTTCTGATAGTCTACATTGTCAAAGTCATTATTATGGATGGCATCGATGATCGCGCGCGTATACTTGAGTTTAATTCGGGAGCCAACACCATGAGCGCCGCCTGTCCAGCCGGTATTAACCAACCAGGCTTTGGCACCGTGTTTGGTCATTTTTTCTGCTAATAATTCGGCATATTTGTTGGGGTGCCACATCATAAAGGCGGCTCCGAAGTTCGCGGAGAACGTTGCTTCCGGTTCGGTGACCCCCATTTCCGTACCGGCAACTTTGGCAGTATATCCGGAAATGAAATGGTAACTTGCTTGTTCGGGTGTCAACCTGCTTACAGGTGGTAAAACACCGAAAGCATCACAGGTTAGGAAAATAATATTTTTGGCATGGCCGGCCATGCATGGCATCTGAATATTATCAATATACTCAATCGGATAGGAAGCCCGCGTATTTTGAGTGATGGAGGTATCGTGGTAGTCCACCTTCCTGGTCTTCTGATCGTATACTACATTTTCTAGTACGGTACCAAACCGAATGGCATTATAGATATCTGGTTCTTTTTCTTCAGAAAGATCGATGGCTTTCGCATAGCACCCGCCTTCGATGTTAAATACTCCGTCATCGGTCCAGCAATGCTCATCGTCTCCGATAAGTTTACGTTTAGGATCAGCGCTAAGAGTGGTTTTTCCCGTCCCGGAAAGACCAAATAGAATAGAAACATCACTGCTTTCACCAACGTTGGCAGAGCAGTGCATAGGAAGTACATTTTGAAGCGGCATCAGGTAATTCATTACGGAGAAGATGCCCTTTTTCATTTCTCCGGCATATTCGGTGCCGAGGATCACGATTTCTTTACGCTCGAGGCTCACGTCAATACTCGTTTTGGAGGTCATTTTTGAAGTGTGTCTATTCGCGGGGAAGACACCTCCGTTAAAGATTACGTAGTCTGGATCTCCGAAATTATCCAATTCTTCCTGGGTAGGACGAATGAGCATGTTTTGCATAAAGAGGCCATGATAAGCCCGAGTACAAATCACACGTACTTTAATACGGTATTTCGGGTCCCAACCTGCAAAGGCATCAACCACAAAAATACGATCTCTGGTATTTAAGTAATCAAGTGCACGTTCTCGATTAATCATAAAAACGTGCTCATCAATATCCATATTTATAGCTCCCCAATCTATATTATGCTCTGATTCAGGATGGCGGACAATACGCTTATCCTTAGGACTACGCCCGGTTTTTACACCAGAATAAACGAGCAGGGCACCCACGTCTGAAATAGCAGTACCTTTCTCTCGCCGCAAGCCTATTTCGTAGTATTCTGGTACACTAAGATTTCTATGAATCGTTTCTACTTCAATTCCGTATTGGTGAAGGTTAAATGACATAGGGAAAAGTTTGAAAGGTTAATAATAAAGTTATCCTCAAAAGTATCAATTTTTTTAAAGCAAAAAAGGGTTTAATAACTGATAATTATCAAATATCTGGTGATTGAAGTCATTAAATACTGTTAAAACAGGATGGAAAAAGAATTAGTCTACCTTTTTATGGCAAAGGCAATCGTCCTTTACCATAAATTGGTTGATTATAAAATAAATGGTTGTGGATTAACTATTTATTCCTTTACCTAATCACCTGATAAACTCCATTAGCCTTACAAAGTACTAAATAATTATGAAATTGTTAAAAGGCAAATTGGTTATTCTGCCGGTTAATATCCGGCAATATTCTTGCTTTATCGATCTCCACCAGGTAAGGCGGTTGTTCGGTTTTGTGCTTAAAAGTGTAGGTGTTTCCTTTACTCCAGATATTCCGGGGTAGCTTAATAGTTTCGGTCATTTCGCCTTCTGTTGTGATGGTAAGGGTAACAGGGAATTTAAGGTCGCCATTGTTGACCAGTTTGATTTCCATTTCATAATCATCAGAAGCTTTTACTTCTTCAATGCCTTGATCCAACTGCTTTTCGCTGTCAAACCAATCTTTCCAAAACCAGCTGAGGTCTTCTCCTGAAGCATTATTAAAATGATGGAATAAGTCTTCTGGTGTGGGGTGTTTAAATACCCATTGTTGCATAAAAGCGCTAAAGGCGATATCGAAAATCGAGGAGTCGAGTAGATACTCTCTTAGGAGGATAAATCCCAGAGCCGGCTTAAAATACATGGCATTGTAAAACCCTTCACAGGCGTAATCATCAGGCGGGATCATCGATTTGCACATAGGAGAATGCGCTAGTAGTCCCGACATGGCAGAAAGATTGGTCATGTAGGAAGCATAACCCGCATCAGCTGCTGCATAATACCCCATAAAGGTGACCAACCCCTCATCCATCCAAAAATGTTGGCGTTCATTGGTACCGATCATCATGGGAAACCAATTGTGCGCTACCTCGTGGTCTGTGGTTCGCCAATGGCCATTTCCGGCTCGTTCTTGAGGGACAAAAGTAAAAGTAGGGTATTCAATTCCGCCTACCGTACTCGCAGCAAGCGTCATCGTTTCATATTGATAATCAAACCATTGGTTGGAATAAAACTCGATAGATGATTTTAAATGTTGAGCGCTGTTTTCCCATTCAGGGTCCAGATCGGGAAGGTAAAATCCCTGGCATAAGACTTCCGTTCCACTGTTTAGTTTTGCTTTGATGGCCTGCCAGATAAAGCGTTTAGAAGCCGACCAGGAGACGTCGCGAGCATTGTTGAGTTGAAAATGCTAGGTGGCCTTGCCCGACTTTGAAACAATGGTTTCATTAATTTCCTCTGGTGCAATAATGTAGGTAGTGGTATAAGACATAAATAATTGATGATTTTTTACGTTCTTTGACAGAAAAAT
>CAZHOV010000251.1:0-5139 GCA_964534315.1 uncultured Saprospiraceae bacterium
AAAGTTCGCTTTTTTTCTCCATTTTTGCACAATCTGCCGTTGCACCGTTGCACCGTTGGACCGTTACACCGTCGCACCGTCGCACCGTTACACCGTTACACCGTTACACCGTTAAAATCCTCAACTTTCCGCCTTCTTCAGAGACTAACATTTTTTCGTCGACCATATAATCCACTACTTTGATGATCCGCTCATGTTTACCGGGAGAAAAGGCCTCCAGCACCTGATCTAAGGTGAGCGGGCCCGATTTAAGTACCATTTCCACCTTCATTTTGTAACGTTCGAAATCTTTGGCAGTCAGGTCGGTTTTATTGCGTTCGAGACAGCTATCGCAGACACCACAGGGCAAAGCATTGGTTTCACCAAAATATTGAAGTAGAAATTGGCTTCTACAGTGATCCCCCTCCGCATACTCAATCGCCTTTTCAATCCGGTATTGATAGCGTTCTTTTCTGAATCTTAACTTCTCTGAATTAATTGCCAGATTATCCGGATCTACCCGTTCCTCCAGAAATGTAAGCTGGGGTTTATCCTTTTGAGGATGATAATTGACAATACCTTCTTTTTTCATCAACATGAAAGCTTTCGTCAGTGCAGTCCGTTTGATCCCTAGAAAATTGGCAATTTTTCCTTCATTGATATGCACCGGATGCTGGAAAATACCCTGGTAGGTGCGAAGGATGGTTTTGATAATAGGGTCCAGTCCTTTATTTTTGAGCTGAAAATCATATAGTTGATCTTTGTCAACAATAAATTGTAAACTGGCGGAGACCAAAACGCTATCGGTCAAAGTCAGCCACCCTTCCTGCTCCAATATTTTGAGGCAGTGAAAGGTTTTGATAGCCTCCAGGTTATAATTTCGGATAAAGGTTCCGATTTCAAAATCATGGCTTTCTCCTGCCCTGCTTCCGATAGCCAGTTGAAAAAAGCTTCCGAGCGCCTGATAGACCTTTTTAATTTCTTTCAATTCCGGAAAGGCCAACTTCAGGTTTCGTTCCAGGTTGGCTTTATCAGCCGGCTGATACAAGAGAACGGCATAGGCTTTTTTTTCATCTCTCCCCGCTCTGCCCGCTTCTTGAAAATAGGCCTCCAAACTGTCTGGCAGATCCATATGAACGACCACGCGCACGTCGGGCTTATCGATGCCCATCCCGAAGGCGTTGGTAGAGACAATTACCCTGATCTTATTATTGATCCAGGCATCCTGCTTGGCACTGCGCATTTCCGGCGTTAATCCAGCATGATAGAAATCTGCATTGATCCTGTCTTTGCGTAAGCTTGTAGCAATTTCTTTTGTCTTTCGGCGATTCCTAACATAAACAACCGCCGTACCTGGCACCTTTTGGAGAATGTCAAGCAATTTTTCGTATTTCCCTTCTTCATTTAATACGACATAAGACAGATTCGATCGCTCAAAGCTTTTTTGGAAAACATGCTTTTTCTTAAACTCCAGTTTCTCCTGGATATCTTCTACTACTTCAGGCGTTGCCGTAGCCGTAAGTGCCAGGATCGGAACATCGGGAGCCCATTCTCTAATCGCGGCAATTTCGAGATAGGAAGGGCGAAAGTCATAGCCCCATTGGGAGATACAATGCGCTTCATCTACCGCGATCAAATTGACGTGCATCTTTTTAATCCGTTCGATGGCCATTTCGGAGGCGAGCCGCTCGGGAGAAAGATATAACAACTTTATATTCCCATAAATACAATTGTCAAAAGCCCGGTCAATATCGGTGTAATGCATGCCTGAATGGATAGCGACGGCCGGTATAGAACGCTTTTGCAGCTGAAATACCTGATCTTTCATTAAGGCGATTAACGGAGAAACCACAATACAAACCCCTTCCTGGCATAGTGCAGGCACTTGAAAACAAATGGATTTCCCACCACCCGTAGGCATCAATGCCAGCGTATCCTTCTTTTCCAATACCGCCCTAATGATATCCTCCTGCAACGGCCTGAAGGAAGGATACCCCCAATATTGGGTTAATATGTCTAGCGGTTCTAACATTGGTAATAAGTCACTGCTGAATCAAGTAATAGTCCTAAAAAGACACCACCAACTACTAACTACTCACTATTAATTATTAATTACTAATTACTAATTACTAATTACTAATTACTAATTACTAATTATAACACCCCCTCCCCCTGCTTCTTCTTCCTCTAGACCCCACTAATCCATTGTCGATGAAGTTGTAGGAGACGGAAATGCCGATGATAAGAAAGCCATCATTATTTTGGGGGTTACCTCTTTGCACACCTTCTGGGATTTCGGTCCCGGTGCGATTGGAGGCAATGACGGCTGCTTCGCCCCTTTCAACCAATAAAAGATCCAGGTCGGGATAGGTCGTACTAACATCGTCAATATAGTCGGTAAAAGCCAGGCGATAACCAATTTCAAGGCCGATGTTCCAGGTATCATTGATGGCGTATTTAGCTCCGATTCCAAGAGGGATCGCCACCTGAAAGCGGCTGTAGGGGGTCTTTCCGGGATATGCAGCTAGCCCTTGGCCTTCCGTGCCTAGCGGTTGCAAGTCATATTTCGTGCCATTGATCGTTGCTGTTGGGTTAAAGCTGAAAAAGTTGATTCCCGCAAATAGATAGGGTGAAAAAGGGCGGTATAAATTGTAGGGTTGATATCCAAGTATATTAAACTCTCCGGTAAATCCGAATTCGAAGATATTGGAATTGAATGCTAAATTTCGGACCCTGCCTTCCAATTCATCACTACCTGACAAGATCGTGTAGTTGAATTGAAATTTAGTGGAAAAAAAATCATTGACATTATATCGGGCAAAAATACCGGCAGCAGGCCTTACCAACTCAAAGTTTCTGAAGAAATTATTGGGAGAAAGATCCCCTCGATAAACAGAAACACCTCCCATCACCCCTGCTTCAAAATACTGAGCAGAAAGGAAACCACTCATTAGAAAACTTAAGCCAAGAACTACAATAAATTTTTTCATACAACAGTTTTTCTTCTACTTTAAAAATTATTTTTGAAAAGAAAGCTAGAATATAACGATGAAATTAGACCAATTGCCAAAATTCAACTACAAAAATACCAAGACTGACCAACTTTTCGTTTGATAAATTCCTATTTTTGTGAGATCATTTTTTAAAATCTTTCAGCTACCTTCAAGTTAGATTGTACACCCTACTCTGCCGATTAATATTGGCAATTTACCAAATTACATGCTTTATTCTGTATTCCTTTTTCCATTCTCAAGGGAAACAGCTTATTTTTTTAAAAGATTACAAAGAATAAAAGTTAAAATCAAAAAATTATTTCATATTTCAAAAATTAGCATTCCAATGAACATAAAACTGAAGCTTTTTACTCTCTCGTTACTTCTTTGTTTCACCTTTTTTGCCCAAGCTCAAATGCCGGCTCCTGACAACTGGTTCAACCTGGACCCAAATACGGATGGCGTTTATGGGGTAAGTACAGAAAAAACCTATAACGAATTATTGAAGGATAAAAAATCTACTACTGTCGTTGTGGCTGTACTTGATTCAGGAGTAGACTACGACCATGAAGACCTTAAGGATGTCATGTGGGTCAATGAGGGTGAAATTCCTAATAACGGAAAAGATGATGATCAAAATGGTTATGTCGATGATATCCACGGCTGGAATTATCTGGGCAACAAAAACGGAGAAAATATCCATCATGAAACCTATGAATTCGTAAGGCTTTACGCCAAATATCATCAGAAGTTTAAAGATGCGGATCCGAAAGAGTTATCCAAAAAGGATAAAAAGAAATACCAGCTCTATCTGGAGGTTAAAGAAAAAATTCAGGAAGAAAAGGCGGAAGTAGAGCAACAGGCCTCATTTGTCTTTATCGTTAACGATGCACTTAAAAGTGTAAAAGAGGCTATTGGAAAAGATAAAATTTCCGAGCAGGATTTACTCCAATTTGACACCGATGACGAGAGCCTGAAACAGGCATCTATCATGCTCAAGTCCATTATCGCAAGCGGGGCAAGCCTCGAGGCGTTGGAAAAAGAGCTAGCGGGCGCGGTAGAACTTTTCGAGACCAAACTCGACTACCAACTCAATCCTGATTTTAACCCTCGCGCCGAAATTATTGGCGACGATTATTCAGATTCGTATGAAGCAAACTACGGCAATAATGATGTAGATGGTCCCGATTCTTTTCACGGCACTCACGTAGCAGGCATCATTGGCGCATCGCGAAAGAATGGTATAGGGATTGACGGGGTGGCTGATAATGTCAGAATTATGGCTCTACGGGCCGTACCTGACGGAGACGAACACGACAAAGATGTAGCCAATGCGATTATTTATGCCGTGGATAATGGCGCTTCTATCATTAATATGAGCTTTGGAAAAGGTTACAAATGGGATAAAGTGGCAGTAGATAAAGCAGTAAAATATGCTCAGAAAAATGATGTCTTGCTCATCCATGCCGCAGGAAATGAATCTACCAGTAACGATACTGTTAATAACTTTCCGAATGACGCGTTCGAAAAAAGCGGGCTTTTCAAACCCAAGAAAGCAAAAAATTGGTTGGAGATTGGCGCTATTTCCTGGAATAAAAACGAAAATGCTCCTGCATCCTTTTCCAACTTTGGAAAAGATAACGTAGATATTTTTGCGCCAGGCGTTCAAATCTATTCTACCGCCCCCGGCTCTGAATACCAGCATGCAAGCGGTACGAGTATGGCTGCTCCTGTGACAGCCGGAGTAGCGGCAATGATCCGCTCCTATTTCCCTAAATTAACGGCCAAGCAGGTCAGAGAGATCATCCTCCAATCAGTTAAACCCATCAAGCATAAGGTCCGGCATCCCGGCACTCAGGAACTCGTTTCTTTTGATGAACTGTGCGCCACCGGAGGTATTATCAACGCCTACGAAGCCATTAAACTGGCTTCTGAAACAAAAGGAAAGAAAAAACTGAAAGCTAACAGTAAAAAATCGAAGAAAAAAGACGACGATTCCCAAGCGTGAATTCAATGTGCAATGAGTAAGGAGTAAGGAGTAAGGAAGAATGAAGGATGAAGGATGAAGAATGAAGGATGAAGAATGAAGGATGAAGAATGAAGGGTCCCACTAGCTAAAGCTTGGTCCAAAATGAAAACTACCTGGCAAGAACACAATTATCAACCC
>CAZHOV010000252.1:0-5113 GCA_964534315.1 uncultured Saprospiraceae bacterium
TTTTTTCTCTTATTTCCCTGTATATCAGCACTCTGTATTAAACAGGGTTTCCCTCATGTGACTCATGTTTCATAACTAATCAACTTGGTTGACAAAGTAGTAGTAAGTGGTTAGTAACTATAAATGGAAATACAAGTAGGAAGTAATTACTCATAATGGAGGAGCAATCTATTTCAAGCTGTTGAAAATAAACCTATATTTCCTTAACAAAGGTGCAGTGCACCACGATATTCTTTTTCTTAAACCTCTATTGCAGCCACAAGTCTTAGCCTCTAGCGCCAGCTATAGGTAATCGTTAATTCAATATTTGAAAATCGAAGATTTTCAAATATTGCACATTGCACATTGCACATTACCTAAACCGAAGCCTGCATCAGCAAGGCACAAATGTAAGCCATGTAGGTCCCCAATGCATAGCCCAGCACCGCCAGCAATACCCCTACCGGAGCTAATGACGGACTGAAGGCCGAAGCTACAATAGGAGCGGAAGCTGCTCCGCCAACATTGGCCTGACTGCCCACCGCAACAAAGAAGAACGGAGCTTTGATCAATTTGGCCGTAACAAGTAATACAAGGACATGAATAGCCATCCATATGATACCTACAGCAAACAATCCAAGATTTTGCCATACCTCCCCCAAATTCATTTTCATACCAATAGAAGCAACAAGAATATAAATAAAAACAGACCCCATCCGCGAAGCTCCTACTCCTTCCAAAACGCGGGCTTTCGTAAAGGAAAGGATTAAACCAAGGGTCGTGGAAATCACGATCAACCAGAAAAACCGAGACGACAAAGAGTCCAGACGGATCGCTCTTAACTTCTCTAAAAAGGATTCAGTCATAGAATTGGTAATCAGGTCCGATCCCCAATGCGCAATGGCCACTCCGCCAAAAGCAACTCCTAGAAGGGCAAACATCGTACCCGTCGTAGGCATCTTGGCAATTTTATCCCTGAACTCTGTCACCTTATGCTTCAATTCTTCAATTGCAGACACATCTGCCTTTAACCATTTATCCAACCGTTGAGTCACATTAGCCCCGTAAAGCAAGAACCCCATCCAGATATTCGCCACCACCACATCAACAATGATCATCGTAGCAAATAGATTATCATTTACGTTAAAGATCTCTTTCATGGCCGTCTGATTGGCACCCCCGCCAATCCAACTTCCTGCAACAGTAGACAGGCCACGCCATACCTCATCTGGTGATGCGGGAATCAATTCGGGAAATACGCCATTAACAAAAAGCAAAGCAATCGGACCACCCAACACAATACCTGTGGTAGCCGCCAAAAACATAATGATCGCTTTAGGACCCAAATTGATAATCGCCTTTAAATCAATACTCAGACATAATAAGACCAAACTGGCAGGCAACAGATATCTTGAGGTCACCGGATTGTACAAATAAGACTTCCCCGTAAACGCTTTCAGGTCTTTAACTGTAATGGGAGTTTCCGCTGTCTGATTGTATTGTCTAATGATTTCTTCCAACTGCGCTAGTGTTACCCCTTCCGGTACGGAAATACCCAACTGAGTCACATAATTGATCACCTCCGGCAAATAATGCCATTCCGATGCGATCAACCCTAACGGCCAATGCAATAAAGCCGGTAAGAAATAACATAATAACAGACTGGGTACATAAGTGTAAAACTTTTTCCACCCCTTGTTATCTAGAGAGGCCGTATGAAAAATCAAGGCTAAAACGCCTAACAACAACCCTAAAACGATCGCATCATTCGTAAAAATTGGTTCTCGTAGTAATTGTATTTCCATGGTACTTTTTTCGGTATTGATCGACTAAGATAGTAAAAAATGTAAATAACGGAAATCTGAAGCAGGAGGACCGGAGGACAAGAGGACCAGACGACCAGAAGGACCAGACTTAACGACTTAACGACTTAACGAACTTCCCTCCTTCCTTCCACTTTCCTCTTTCCTCTTTCCTCTTTCCACTTTCCTACTTTCCACTTTCCTCTTTCCACTTTCCTATTTTCCTACTTTCCTACTTTCCTATTTTCCTATTTTCCTATTTTCCTATTTTCCTATTTTCCTATTTCCTACTTTCCTATTTTCCTCTTTCCTACTTTCCTACTTTCCTACTTTCCCACTTTCCCAATTTCCCACTTTCCCAATTTCCCAATTTCCCAATTTCCCAATTTCCCAATTTCCTACTTTCCTATTCTCCCCACTTTCCTACTTTCCCAATTTCCTACTTTCCCAATTTCCCAATTTCCCAATTTCCTACTTTCCTACTTTCCTACTTTCCCACTTTCCCAATTTCCCAATTTCCCACTTTCCCAATTTCTCTTATCTTTGAGCACTTTTTAAATTATCAGCCACATGACGGATCACGATCACCAGTACTTTCTCCGACTTGCTATTCAGAAAGCAAGTGAGGGCGTAAACCTCGATAAAGGAGGCCCATTTGGAGCAATTCTTGTCAAAGACGGTCAAATTATAGGGGAAGGGTATAACAGCGTGACTTCTTCCAATGATCCTACCGCTCACGCAGAGGTCGTTGCCATCCGGGATGCCTGTAAAAGGCTAGAAAATTTTAATCTGGAAGGCAGTATTCTCTACAGTTCGTGCGAGCCTTGCCCTATGTGTCTGGGGGCTATTTACTGGGCAAGGATATCTAGGTTATTCTATGCCTGTACCCGTGAAGATGCCGCAAACTTTCTGTTTGATGACGATTTTATTTACAACGAAATTCACCTTCATCCCAATGAGCGTTCCATCCCAGGTATACAACTACTAAGAAAGGAAGGGCTATTGCCTTTTGAGGAATGGAGAAAGAAAGATGATAAAATAGAATATTAACCCATTTTTATCTCTCCCTGTTCTGAAAAAAATATTTGTTATCTTTATAACATATTTTCTTCCCTTCTAAACAAAAAATAATGAAAATGAGAGCAGTGCTTTTACTGAGCCTATTGCTAGGCATCTTACTAATGGGTTGTAAATCTACCAGTAATTCTGCGAACAGCGATCCCACGACGAGCGATGTCGCCCCTTCTAACCAACCAGACAAACCAGCCTCATCCGAAACGGTACAAAAAGCGGACAAAGCTACTTACATGACCAGAGAGGAACGGAAAATGGTAGACGAGATCAACCTCATGCGTTCCAATCCGCCCGGCTACGTGCAATATGTAGAAGAATATCTCGAAGACTTTAAAAAAAGCGGATGGGGCGGCGACCAAATTGCAAGGGAAGAAGCTACCGGTCAGGAATTGATCAAAGAACTTAAAAAGATGTCCCCCCTTTCTATTCTCCAACCGCATCAAGAACTCTACAATGTCTGTATTACACATGGTAAAGATGCGCTTCAGAAAGGCTCCCTTGACCATAATGACAGTAAAGGCCGCTCTCCTTACGACCACATCATCAGTAATACCGAACTGACCGATGGCACCGAAAACCTGGCGGGAGGCATGAATTCGGTGCGAAAAACAGTTATCATGCTCCTGATCGATACCGGCATCCCCAATCGCGGACACCGGAAGGCGCTGGTCAACCCGCTATGGAATTACACCGCCTGCCATAAAGTAGGTGAAGTGGATGGCATGCCCCATTCCTGGATCCAAATGTTTGGTACAAAGTAGTAGATTGGATGAGAGCGTCTTAATAAACCAGCATTACGGTTCCATGACCAATGGTACCTTATTAAGCACCCAGTTTCGGGTGCCCGGCGTACCATGCAAAAGATAGAGTACACCATCGCGGATATCCAAGCGTTTGGCAAAAATACATTCCAAATAAAGGGGTTCCATACAGTCTCCGGTTTGTAGGTCGATTTCCATGATCTGCTTACCTCCTTTTACATCAAAAGAGGTGTAGACCAACCCGGTCACATCATCCATGAAAACGGCCTTATCCCAATCCCGGTTGAGATGAAATCGCATCGGCACTTCTTTTATCAAGCTGCCTTCCGGAGTAAACCACTCTAATTTATTCTCTAAAACGTTGAAGATAATGACTGCCCCTTCATGTTCAATAACGGGGATTTCGTGGCCGGTATAGAAAGCGCGCTCCCAGAAAAAGGCGTCAGAATCCCTGTGTAAGGGTCTTGCTCCACCAAAGCCACCCTGCATATCTATCGCTCCTATGCCCCCATTTGCTGCTCCGGCTTCTTTGAGATAGTTTACATATGCCATATCCCCCAGATAACGCTCCAGTTTTACATGATCAGCAATTCGGTGAAAGACGTTGGATTCTAATGTAGAAAGTGACGTGATGTAAAAATTCGCCTGCAACCCATTATATTTGGTATATTTAAAAATAAGATTAGAATCGACTTCCACCTCGCAAGGTTTTACGGATTGTTCAAAAAACTCCAGATCACATTCGTTGACATATGTAATCTGCTCCTGATCTAAACTAAATTCATAACCGGTAGCTTGGGTAATCAAATAGACGTTACCTAAACAACTTTGATGGAAGCCCTTAATTTCACGTATTCCTTGTTTGTTTAACGAATATTTATCTATAATTTCTCCCTCCAGATCAGCTAGTACCAGCCTCTTCTTAAAACCATCTACCTGATGATACAAAATTTTATCGTCTACTAGTAAAAAATCAACAATAGAAACGAAGGGATCGGTTAACTCTTCCATCTCGACTTTTTCGGAAATTTCAATTTCTGGCAATTCGAAAGCTTTCGGAATTAAGACAATTTGTAATAATTCCTTTTTCTCTACTCGTACAGAAATCGTCTCGTAACCCACATAAGAAAAGGTCAATGCTACCGGTAATTTATCTACCGTCAATTCAAAAAAACCATCCTCGCTGGAAGTGGTGCCATTTGAAGGGTTATCAGTTTCAAAGATATTGGCCCCGCCAAGCGGTTGATAAGAGCTGACTTCAAAAATATTTCCTTTGATCGTAACAGAAGAGGACTGCCCGAGAAGAAGCATGGGCACTATTGTCAAGATAAGTATTCCTGTGATCGTTTTCATAGACCGTATTTTATTTCCTTTTATAAAAGAATGTCGAAATAACGAAATTGTTTTACTCAACCATTCACTATTTTCTTCAATGTAAAAAGGACAGCGATTCTCGGTTTAGAATAAAATTTGGTTAAAAGATCAAAAAATATTAAT
>CAZHOV010000253.1:0-1656 GCA_964534315.1 uncultured Saprospiraceae bacterium
GTAATGGCCGTTCCCCAGGAATACAGAGATAAGATCGTCGCCAATATCCCTATGGGCCGACTTGGCGGAACTGCCGAAATTGCCCACCTGGTTTCTTTCCTAGCCTCTGAGGAAGCTGCATTCATCACCGGCGCCAATTATGCCATTAATGGCGGACAACATGTTTATTAAAACGCTGAAGGCTGTCTCATTACTAAATGAAACAGCCTTCTAAATTTCTTTCTAAGAAGAAGTTTTGGTGTTTTGAAATACCAAAGATTTTTGGGACTCTCCCCAATATTTTTTTGATAAGTAATTACCTCAATTTCTGATGCTTAGTCAAGAAAGCTAGTTCACTTAATCAACTTAGCTGACAAAGTACTAACTACTCATTACTCATTACTCATTACTCATTACTAACTACTCATTACTCATTACTAACTACTCATTACTCATTACTCATTACTCATTACTCATTACTCATTGCTCATCGCTCATTGCACATCGCTCATCGCTCAATCCCGCTCTACCAGCCATTTTGCAATAGCAGGGGTCAACATTTTTTGTGAGCGGCTGCCAACGAACACCCCAATGTGTCCACCCGGGAATTCCATCAATTCCTTATCTTCTGAAGAAATGAGTTCATTTATAGGCTTGGTCGTATCGGGAGGAACGATATGATCGCCACTGGCGTAGATCGTTAAAACCGGCATATCAATGTTTGAAAGATCGACTTGGTGTTGGCCAAGTTTAAATTCTCCCTTGATCAGCTTGTTTTGTTGGTACATTTCCTTTATAAAAACACGGTAGGTATCACCAGCTTGTGCAGGAGAGTCGGCTACCCATTTTTCCATTCGCAGGAAGTTCATCAACCGATCCTTATTCTGCATCGTTTTGGGTAATGCCATATATTTTCGGGCCTTATTCATAGGCTTTAGCAAGTCAAAACCCGTATTGAGAAAGTCGCCGGGTACTAGCCCGTTAAATCCTTCTACGATTGCATCCACATCCATGTCTTTCGCCCATTTAAACAACAGGCCTTCCTCATTTTCAAAATCGACCGGAGTAACCAGTGTGATCAGGTTCTTGATCTTATGCGGGAAAATGGAACTATAGATCAGGCTAAAGGTACCGCCCTGGCAAACGCCCAGGAGATTGACCTTGTCAATACCGTGCTCTCTGCGGATGAAATTGACGGTGTCATTGAGGTTGCCGAGAATATAATCTTCCATTCTTTTATGGCGATCGAGACGGGTAGGGTAGCCCCAATCGATCAGGTACACATCAATCCCCTCGCTCAACAATTTTCTGATAAAACTACGATCTGGTTGAAGGTCCATCATCTCCCAGCGGTTGACTAAGGCGTAGGAGATCAATACCGGCGTTTTTGCTTTTGGCGCTTCTTCGCGTTCAAAGTGATATAGCTTAACTTTGCCATCTTCCCAAACTACATTCTTTGGTGCGGTAGCGATATCCACATCATCCAGAACTGCAATATTTCGAATGGCATCTGCGGAAGTATCGACTTGCTCAATGAATTTTTCTCTTATTTCGTTAATCATGATAATTTATATTTTGGTGCATAGGTATAACGGTGCAACGGTGCAACGGTGCAACGGTATTTAATTTCTGTTTATTTCTCCCTTAAACCTGTGTAACCTTTTCAATTTAAAAAAG
>CAZHOV010000253.1:1666-5083 GCA_964534315.1 uncultured Saprospiraceae bacterium
GTAGTCCGGAAAAACCGGCTACCGCCGAAAACGGATAAATTAAAAAACAGGATACTTCATGCTAAATAAAGTATATCTTTAAAAACCTACAGATGGGTGTTTAATTCATCAATTGTTTAGCTTGTTTTGCCCAATCGTCTCTTTTAGCTCTTCCTTGAAAGGAAGAAATGAGAGAATCGATCAGATTGTATTCGTGCTCGGTCATTTTGCTGATTTGATTGTAGTTGTAGATGCCGATAGAGTTGAGCATTTTTTCCAACTTCGGGCCTACTCCTTTTATTTTTTTCAAATCGTCTTTTGTTGATTCATCACCTTGTCCGATAGTATTTAAGAGGTTACTTTTCGGGTCGTCATTTTTTTTTTGCGTTGTTTTTCCTTTCGCTGCATTAGGAGCCGCTGGAGTTTCCTGATGACTTTCCAACTGATACTCTAGCTGTCTGATTTTTTTTCGTAAAGCGGACAACTCCTGAGCCACTTCGTCAGCATGCGATTTGGTCAAAAACGGGAAATCTTGAAAGGCGATCTCGGCCATTTGTTCCAACTTGGATTTTACCGTTACGCCTAATTCCGCAACTTCGCTTTGCAGTTCTGAATATTCTTTTGAGTTTAGAAATTCTAACATATGGTTTTCCAACACATTAAAGAAATGTTGGAAAAACGCATCGTAATCGGGTAATTCTTTTGATTCTCGATATTTGTGGTAGTATTCCTTAACCGTTTCCGGTAATGCGGTGTAGCCAGATTCGAAAACCTGAGACTGTAGGTTAGCGCTATGGATAAGGAAAGATGTGTAGGCAAACTGCAGATCATTCATTAACTTAAGGATCTCCATTTCCTTATTTTGCGCCATTGGCATATCGTACATAGAGGCAAATCCTTCATTTACCATCTGGCTGGTAGCAAGCGTGGCCTGAAAGATGGGATTGACGTTATTTTTTCCTAAGTGGCTAAAGTATTTCTGCCAGTCCTGATCCATACCTTGAAATTTAGGCATGTTTTTTTGGAAAAATTCGATGTATTGATTGAAGAACGCATTAACAGATTCCAGTATGCCATCCATATTTTTTACCGGCTTAAAGCCCATAAATTTACCCATAATGTCATAATAGGCATCCGGAGCAAAATATTTCTCGATACCTTTAGGATCATACATTCCGAATTGGATCATTTTTTGGAAAGCGTCCCAGTACTTTTCCATATCGTTGTAAATAGAGTTGAAATTGGACAGGTGAGGTCTCATGCTAAAGGGCATTTTGGAGAAGATGGTCTCCATCATCCAATTACTCTGTTTAGTAAGGTCATTTCGCCAGGTTTCAAAATTAAAACCATTGGCATTATTGAAACCATTCTTCCATTCAGGCATTTTCATACCCATTTTAGAAGCATTTTCTTTGTACGTATCCATCATTTTTTCGGTGAACGATTGCTGGATTTCCATCCATTTTTTTGCCTGCTGCGGCCATTTTTCCAGAGCTTCTTGTGGATTATCCACTTTTAGAGCATTGGTAAAGAATTCTTGTTGACGCTTATACCAATCTTCCAAAAAATTAGAATCTTTAGTAGAGTGGTCAAAAGATTCCATGACATCCTGAGAAGCCTTACTCCAGAAATCGAACAGCTTCTTTTGGTTTTCCATTAAGGCTTCAAGTTGCTTATTCATGATGATAGATTTTTTTTGATTGATAATTGGTAATTAAGTTAGAGTTGGGCTGTTAACAGAATGTATTTTCCGTTCGTACAGCCCAATCCTGAGTTTTGCTATTGCTTAAAAAACGATTGAAACGCTTCTGTGTTTGATTTTGTCGTTTCGACCATAGCCTCAAAGTTCTTTTGATACAGCTCTGTTGCTTTTTTAAACATATCCGGGTAGTGGTTATCCGTATACTTTTCAAAGATCTGACGGTAGAAATCCATGGTCTTGTTGTAAAAATCCATTTGTAATTCCATCGCCTTTGCATAATGATCTGGCCATTTCTCTACCATTTCATTAACATTCTCGAATTTCATAGACGCTTCGGTAAGGTGTTGTTGCTTTTCCCAGTACTCTTTTAAAATTTCCTGACCTTTTTCAGATACTTCACGGTCTACCTTGAATAATTCAGCCATTTCCTGGGCATTCTTATTCATGGTTTCTACAAGTTGATTCTGATTTTCAACAATGTTTTTGAAGGCATCGGTTGACTTTGTCATGGTGATATGATTTTAAGTGATAAGGTTTTATTTCTATTTGTTGTCGATACAAAATTAAGCCCCACAACTATGGTATTCAAGCGTGAAAATTGAATTGTAACCATTGACTTAAAAAAGAATTACTAGATTAAAATTTTAATAAGTGTTTGTTTGTCAATGTCTTAAGGTGCTATGAACATGGCCTTGACGAGTTTTTAGGTGGAGTCCATCTATAGGTGGAGTCCACCTATAGATGGACTCCACCTAAGCGGCCTTAGTCAAGGTAATAATTAGCGAAAAATATACACTTGTTTATCAGTTGCTAAACCTAATTATAAATGTAGTTTTTTGTCTCAGTCAATAATTAATTTGAAGGTCTCCGAGGGGAATAAATTTTTTTATTGTCTCTTTGAATGATAGTTTTAGCACAAATTTTAAATAAAACTCTAATAGATATGAAACTAGAAAATAAAGTTGCAATCATCACGGGCGCTGCCCAGGGAATTGGAAAAGGTGTTGCTGAACGTTTTGTTAAGGAAGGAGCAAAAATTGCCATTTGGGACATTAATGCAGAACTTGGAGCGCAAGTAGCTAAAACGCTAGATTCCAGCGGAGAAAAGGTAAAATTTTACCAGGTCAATACCGTTGATTTTGAAGCCACCCAAAAAGCTGCACAGCAGGTGGTTGACGATTTCGGACAGATCGATATTCTGATTAACAATGCCGGTATTACGCGTGATTCCACGCTTAAAAAGATGACACCTGAGCAGTGGAAGCAAGTGATTGATGTCAATCTCACAGGCGTATTCAACGGTACCAAAGCGGTTTATCCCTTTATGGCCGAGCGGGAATACGGACGAATTATCTCGGCCAGCTCTGTCGTAGGCTTATATGGAAATTTCGGTCAGGGAAATTACTCCGCTACCAAAGCCGGACTCATTGGTATGACTAAAACCTGGGCCAAAGAGTTGGGGCGCAAGAAGATCACGGTCAATGCCGTAGCTCCCGGATTTATCAATACTGAAATGATGCGGACGATCCCCGAAAAGGTACTTGATATGTTTAGAGGAAAAACGCCTCTTGGCCGGTTGGGGGAAGTGGATGAAGTTGCGAACGTTTATTTATTCCTTGCTTCTGACGAAGCTTCATTTGTGACAGGGACTGTGGTGAGTGTGGATGGGGGAGTGACGTTGTAAGCAGTAAGGCAAAAAAATTGGTATAAAAAATCTTTTTGAGTTCGGTCATTAT
>CAZHOV010000254.1:0-4886 GCA_964534315.1 uncultured Saprospiraceae bacterium
TTGTACCACTGTACCGTTGAACCGCTGAACCGTTGTACCACTGAACCGTTGTACCGCTGAACCGTTGAACCACTGTACCGTTGAACCACTGTACCGCCGAACCGTTGAACCGTTGAACCGCCGAACCGTTGAACCACTGTACCGTTGAACCGTTGTACCACTGTACCGTTGAACCGCTGAACCGTTGTACCACTGAACCGTTGTACCACTGAACCACTGAACCGTTGTACCGTTGTACCGCCACTTGCCCCTTACCCCTTTTTTCCGTTTCTTTGCCAAAAAATGTTAATTATGAAAATCCTACTTCTCGGAAGCGGTGGTCGCGAACATACTTTTGCCTGGAAAATCAGCCAGAGCTCCCTGTGTGAAAAACTCTACATCGCCCCGGGCAATGCCGGCACCGCCCAGCATGGCACCAACGTAGACCTCAATCCTGTAAATTTTAAGGAGGTCGGCATCTTTTGCCTAGACCGGCAGATTGATATGTTGGTAGTCGGGCCTGAAGCTCCCCTTGTTGAAGGTATTGCTGATTTTTTTGCTAAAAATAATGGCTTGCAACATATCAAAGTAGTGGGGCCGTCAAAAGAGGCAGCACAATTAGAGGGAAGTAAGGACTTTGCTAAAAGTTTTATGCAAAAATATGCCATACCCACCGCTAAATACCAGTCTTTTACTGCTGATCAACTGGAGGAGGGAATCGCCTTTATTGATAGGATGTCTCCTCCTATTGTTCTCAAAGCAGACGGCCTGGCAGCGGGAAAAGGGGTGCTCATCATCCCCGACCGGGAATCTGCTAAAAAGGAATTGGAGGTTATGCTCAAGGGTAAGTTCGGTGCTGCCAGCAAAACAGTAGTCATTGAAGAATTTCTGGAGGGGATCGAATTCTCTGTCTTCGTCCTTACCGATGGTCAACACTATAAAATACTCCCCGTTGCCAAAGACTACAAACGTATTGGCGAAGGCGATACCGGCCTAAATACCGGTGGAATGGGGGCTGTATCTCCTGTCCCTTTTGTGGATGAGGCCCTACTGCATAAGGTAGAACAAGAGGTCATTCAACCTACGATTAATGGGTTAGAAGATCAACACATGAATTATAAAGGCTTTATCTTCTTTGGCTTTATGTACGCCCATGGCATGCCCTACCTCCTGGAGTATAACTGCCGAATGGGCGACCCGGAAACACAGGTGGTCTTCCCAAGGTTAAACAATGACTTGGTGGTACTTTTCAACAGCCTTTTTGACAGTAGCCTATCTATGCATACTATCGAAGAAGATCCCCAAACAGCTACCGCTATCGTCTTGGTCTCCGGAGGGTATCCGCAAGCCTATGAAAAAGGAAAGGTGATCAGCGGAGAGGAGCAAGTAGAAGATTCTATCGTTTTCCATGCCGGTACCAAACAACAAAATGATCAGACGGTCACTAATGGAGGAAGGGTCATGGCTGTGGTATCCCTTGGAAATTCTATTCAGGAAGCCCTGAAAACCTCAAATAAAAATGCTGACCTGATCGACTTTGAAGGGAAATATTTCAGAAAAGATATCGGGCTGGACTTGCTGGAAGGTAGGAAAATTGGAAAATAAGAGGATTGGAATGAAGTGTTAAAAAAAGGTGCAAGGGTGCAGGGGTATAACGGTGCAGGGGGGGACAAGGGTGCAGCGGTACAAAGGTATAACGGTGCAGGGGGGTATAACGGTGCAGCGGTACAAAGGTTCAACGGTGCAGGGGGGGACAAGGGTGCAGGGGTACAAAGGTATAACGGTGCAGGGGGGTATAACAGTGCAGCGGTACAAAGGGACAACGGTGCAGGGGGGGACAAGGGTGCAGGGGTACAAAGGTATAACGGTGCAGCGGTACAAAGGTACAACGGTGTAGGGGGGTACAGGGTACAATGAACTATCCCCCTCTAGGTTCTTAAGCCTTAACCCCTTGGAGACTTTGCGCCTTTACGCCTTTGCGAGATCATTTTTAAAATAAGATAGGACGACTAACTGCCCATAACCACTAACTATTCACTACCAACTACTAACCGTATCATGGTTTACACCATTTCCAACATAACCGATATTATCGATGGCGAGGCCTTGCAGCTCCCCTACCCTGACCACTGGATTCGCCATCTCTTATTCGATAGCCGGCAGATCAACGTTCCTGCTGAGGCGCTGTTTTTTGCAATAAAAGGAAAACGGCATGACGGTCATCTGTTTATTAACGATCTTTACAAGGAGGGAGTGCGCAGTTTTGTGGTCACTAAAAGGATCGACGGTTCTGATTTCCCCGGAGCTAATTTTGTATTAGTTGCCGATGCTGTTGAGGCATTACAACAACTTGCCGTTTACCACAGAGGCCAGTTTGACATTCCGGTCATTGGTATTACCGGAAGTAATGGAAAAACGATCGTTAAAGAGTGGCTTTTCCAACTATTCGCTCCCGATCTTGGGATTGTCCGGAGCCCCAGGAGTTATAACTCCCAACTTGGCGTACCGCTATCTGTATGGCAATTAGCTGCCAACCATGACCTGGCAATCTTCGAAGCAGGTATTTCTACTACTGGTGAAATGAAAAAGCTGCAACCCATTATCAGGTGTTCTACCGGAATATTCACCAATATTGGAGAAGCCCATGCAGAAGGATTTGCTTCCGTTGAGGAAAAGATAGCGGAAAAATTATTTTTATTTAAAGATACCCAAACACTTATTTACTGCAAGGATTATGAGGGTATCCATAAGGCAGTTCAGCACTCCTTTTCCGGCGACTGCTTTTGTTGGTCCAAGACAGATCAACAAGCAGATCTCTTTATTACAGCAATAGCGCAGCCCGATAGTAATCATACGACTATAAGAGGTACCTATCAAAAGCAATTACAAGACATCACTATCCCCTTTACCGACCGGGCATCTATCGAGAATGCTATTCATTGTTGGAGTTTTCTGCTGCTAAGAGGCGTTGACCCCGAAGTGATCCAGGAGCGTATGCTTCTTTTAGCCCCGGTAGAAATGCGCCTGGAGCTAAAGGCCGGTATCAATCACTGCCTTCTCATCAATGACACTTACAACTCTGACTTAAATTCATTGACTATCGCATTAGACTTTCTGGCCCACCAGAGTCCTAAACTACAACGCGGGCTTATTCTTTCTGATATTCTGGAAAGCGGGCAAACAGAAACTGACTTGTACAAACAAGTTGGCAAACAAATCGAACAAAAAAATATCACTCTTTTTATCGGTATTGGAAAGGCGGTCACCGCCTTAAAAGCATGGCTTCCAAGAGCTATTGACGCTTATTTTTTTGAGTCTTCAGAAGCCTTTATCGATCGTTTTGATGTTGATATGCTCTGGAATGTAGCCTTACTCGTTAAAGGTGCTCGAAAGTTTAGATTTGAAAATATCATACGGCATTTAAGCTTAAAGGCTCATAATGCCGTACTGGAGATCAACATTGACGCATTCATCCATAATTTACACGTGTATAATAGTTACCTCTCCAGAGGAACAAAAATGATGGTGATGGTTAAAGCATCTGCTTATGGAGGAGGAAGTACAGAGCTGGGGAAGGTGTTGCAATTTCATCAGGTAGATTTTCTGGGCGTTGCCTATGCCGATGAAGGTGCTGACCTGAGGCGCGGAGGCATTCACCTACCCATTTTGGTGTTAAACCCTGACGAAGCAAGCTTTCCTACTATCTACAAATATCATCTGCAGCCTGAGATTTATAACTTCCGGCTCTTAGACACCTTTTTAAATTTTTTACCCGAAGGACGCATGCCCTACCCTGTTCAACTTAAGCTAGACACCGGTATGCATCGACTTGGGTTTGCCCCGAAGGAGCTTCCGGAACTATGCAGACGTTTGAAAAATCAATCTAAAATAAAAGTCACCGCCATCTTCTCTCATCTTGCAGCAAGTGAAGCTGACGATCACGATGCTTTCTCCAAGCAACAGGTCCAATCCTTTTTGAAGATGTATGAGCAACTTGAAGAGGCGTTGGGCTATGCTCCCATCAAGCATATTTTGAACTCTGCAGGAATTCTCCGTTTCCCACAATACCAGATGGATATGGTCCGTTTGGGGATTGGAATTTATGGTATTGATAGTAGTGAAACCATTCAGCGACAACTAAAGAATGTGTTATCTTTAAAAGGCCGAATTTCCCAGATTAAGCATATTTCACCTCCGGATACCGTCGGATACAATCGCAAAGGAAAAGTTGAAGCCACTTCCCGGATTGCAACCGTTTCGGTAGGCTATGCAGACGGCCTTCCCCGGTTGGCGGGCAATGGCCGGTTCAGCGTAATGATTCAGGGAAAAAATGCCCCTATTATTGGAGACGTATGCATGGATATGTTTATGGTCAATATCTCTTCCATCCCAGAAGCCAGAGAAGGCGATGAAGTGACTATCTTTGCCAATAGCCAACAAATTTGGGAATTGGCCAATTGCTCCCAAACTATTCCCTATGAAATTTTTACCGGCATCTCCGAACGGGTGAAACGAGTGTATTTTAAGGAATGAAGTGGGAAGTGGGAAAATGGAAAGTAGGAAAATAGGAAAGTGGGAAAATGGAAAGTAGAAGGAGGGAAGGGCAGCCTTCATTTAATCATGCCAGCTAGTGTATAAAAAATTGACTGTCAATTACTTAAATTCAAGTAGGCTAATTAATTTGAACAGTCCCGTCTGGTCTTCCGGTCTTCCGGTTGTCGTTATTTCGTCAAGTCGCTACATCGTTAAGTGGGTGCCTCGATTTACCGATAATTTTTACTAATTTTGCACCGTTTTTTTTAGATAGATAGATTTAAGCACTGGGACAAAATAATTCACTTATTTCATTGGGCGATTTTTGAGCACACCCTGCGTTAAAAAGCCTCGCCGATGCTTTGGCATCGCCT
>CAZHOV010000255.1:0-1530 GCA_964534315.1 uncultured Saprospiraceae bacterium
GGCTTTCCCGTTTTTTATTTCTCAATTGAGTTTGTCATAATGAAGCACAACATCCGGCTAACCCGCTATATTGCCGGATAGTTTGTATCTATTTTCCCTAAATATCCAAAAAAATCATCGAAATGCAAAACGGCAAGGACGTTGGCCTGGTTCGTGCAGGGGAGTAAGTGTAAAGCCGTTTTTAACGGTTAACAACCGTTATTAACCGTTAATAACCGTTAATAACGGATAATTTTGTAAGTGACTGATTAAGAGGTGAAAAGCCTAGGGTAGGGGCTTTGCCGGCATCATAAATATGGAGTACTTTAAATCCCCAATCCTGATAAAGAAGGTTTTCTCAACAAGGTGCCGGTGTAGATCATTGCAGCAATGACCAAGCCTGGTACGGGCACTTCTCCTAAAATCAGTTCTCCCACTATAATTCCGCCGGCATAGGAGCAAAATAAAAAGAACCCAATATTGCTGGTCTTGGGAATCCAATAGAGTATTGCACAGAGCATCTCGACCACTCCAATCAATGTGGCATAGGGTACTACGCCTAGTTTTTCCAGGGGCTCCAGAACTGTTGGATTTGGAAAAAACTTAACAAGCCCAAACAAAAAAACGACTAAGGAAGGGAGGATCGATAGGATATAGCCAATAATTTTCCTTGGTTTACTAATGCCCGTCTCGTGTAAGGTTGTCATTTGCTCATTGATTTAAGGGTACAGTAGTCTGTCCCCACGTAAAAAGTAATGAGCGTAAAACACCATCACGAGCTTATGGTTCGCTGATTACCAACTATTGATTGCTCCGGGAAGCTAAACGGTCAACGTAAGACAGCAAAGGTCAGGTCGTTCAAAAGGGATTGGAAACAAAGGCGATAATCAGACACATGACCAGAAAAAGGCCCGCCGGAAAGGATTTGATCAAAGGGTCCCTAACCTTTAAATGCATGGTGACTGAACCGGCTAGCAGGACGGCCAGACCAGCTGCTGCCGGGAATTTTAACACCGGATACCAGATACCTGCAATGAGCAGGATAGCAAGGATCACTTTTAGCGTACCTACCACATAAACCGACCAAACGGGTAACCCGTAAACCTGAAATTCTTCGATAATGGTGGTAGCGTCTCCTCCCCGCCATCGAGTGGCTTTCTTGTTCTGTACCAACCAAACGTTCAATATGCTGAGGCCAACAACGACCTGAAGTGCAATTATTAAGTAACCCATATTCAATTTTATTTGATAAAGGAAAATATCATCTTGATGTGAACACCTCCTAATTTTACTTTAATATAAGTAAATTAGGACTGATTATAAATAATATGCGCTTTTTTTGGAAGGTATTAATCAATTCTTTTGATAGATCGTTATTCAATCGTAATATTGCTATCAATAAATGATAAAACAATGGGAGTAACGAAAACCGAAAACTTCACTGCCGAGCAAAATAAGCTGGCTACAATTGCCAAAGCACTCGGCCATCCGGCCCGGATTGCCATCATACAGCATTTGCTGAAAGTGAATTCCTGTATCTGTGGTGAAATA
>CAZHOV010000255.1:1540-4872 GCA_964534315.1 uncultured Saprospiraceae bacterium
AGTTCAGTTGGCCCAGCCAACTATTTCCAGGCATCTCCAAGAGCTGAAGGCGGTTGGAATTATCAAAGGTACGATCGAAGGGACAAGTGTCAATTATTGTATCGACGGGTCAAAGTGGAGGGAAATCCAAACTTTGCTGAATGGATTATTTGATACTTACGTACTGGACCACGATTGTGAGTGTTAGATCTGTTTTTCAATCTAATAAAGAAAATGAACAAAACGACCGAAACGAAACAACGAAAGCGACTTTCTTTCCTGGACCGGTACCTCACGCTATGGATCTTTCTGGCGATGGCGGTCGGCGTAGGTCTGGGTTATTTTTTGCCCCAAACGGCTGATTTTATGAATTCCTTTACCAAAGGAATAACGAATATTCCCATTGCCATCGGCCTGATCCTGATGATGTATCTGCCCCTGGCAAAGGTGAACTACCGGATGCTCCCGAAAGTGTTCCGAAATGTGAAAGTTATTGGCTTGTCTTTGGTACTGAATTGGATCATTGGCCCAATCCTCATGTTCGTATTGGCCATTGTTTTTTTACGGGATTATCCGGAGTACATGACCGGCTTGATCCTCATCGGTCTGGCGCGTTGTATTGCTATGGTGATCGTCTGGAACGATCTGGCGGAAGGCAGCCGGGAATATGGGGCCGGGCTGGTTGCCTTAAACAGTATATTTCAGGTATTCTTTTATAGCTTTTATGCCTGGATATTTATCACGGTATTGCCTCCTTTTTTCGGGTTTGAAGGAGCGATCGTAGATATTTCTATCACAACGGTGGCGGAGAGTGTCGCCATTTATTTGGGTATCCCATTCCTGGCAGGCTTTCTCAGTCGTGTTCTATTAGTGAGGATGAAAGGAGAAGAATGGTACCAAAACAAATTTGTGCCGGTCATTTCTCCGATCACCCTGATTGCATTATTATTCACCATTGTTGTGATGTTTAGTCTGAAAGGAGAATTGATCGTCCAGATTCCGATGGATGTGGTGCGGATTGCCATCCCATTACTGATTTATTTCGGTCTCATATTCGTGATCAGCTTCTTTATCGGTAAAGCGTTGGGAGCGGATTATCCTCGAAATGCCTCGATTTCATTCACTGCTGCTGGTAACAACTTTGAATTGGCCATCGCTGTGGCTATCGCTGTTTTTGGCTTGAATTCCGGACAAGCCTTTACCGGGGTGATCGGCCCGTTGGTAGAAGTACCTGCCTTGATCGCGTTGGTCAATGTAGCATTTTGGTTGAGAAGGAAGTATTATGTTAAAGTGTCGTGATTGATATGTTGCAAAGTGCTATCGGACAAACACCTTTTTTCCATTACCACTGATCTAAAAATTGCAATAAATCAAACCTCAGTTTATTCTTTTGAGGGAATAGGATCAGGGAGCTTTCCATACCCATGCTTTCCATTCGCATCAAATCATTATGGCGGGCAATCAGTTGACTGGCGGCGTTTTGCCTGTCAGCTGATAGCTTGCCTTTGATCAGTTCTAGTATTTTAATGGCTTGGTTCATTTTGGCCTTTTCGATGGCTTCCTTAATCGTAGAGACGGTCTCGCTGAGATTGGTAGATTGAACCAATTCATATTGAGATTCCAAGAGGCCATCAATCTCTGCTATGACTTCATCGATTGTTTCAAGGTCGCTTAAAGCCCTGCTGACTTTATAGTTTACGGTGTTGTGCAATTCTAAAATGGTCATAGGGAACTGACTGTTACCCGGACGCAGTAGATTGCTGTCCTTAATCAGGTAAAATAGCTCTACGAGCTTTTCTATTATTAGACGTACCTGCGGGAAATGGGGAGAATGGCGTAGACGGGCTTCGTCCGGGATTTCTTCCGGGGGCGGAGGTGTTTCCTGCTCATTTAAAAAATCCGGATCCACCCAGGCTCCACAAGTATTTAGCACTTCCTCCATTAATAACGATTTTTGAGGGAAGGGCATTTCGTAGGTATAAATAACGCCTTCATAATTTTTGGGTAACTGATACCCAGATGCTGCTGTCATGATAATAATGGGCCATTGATAGCTTTCCCGCTTCAGGTGAAAATCGATTTCGGGGACTCGAATTTCGCGTTCATAGATCATAAAGTCCATCAAATCTCTAATGAAATCCGGACTGGCCTCATGCACATTGCTGATTTCCAGAATCGGGTGGTTTTTTTCGAAATCTTCGAGTGCTTTTATCACAGCAAGCATGGGGCCTTCCCGGTAATAAAAATCGGGTGGGCGGATAGGGCTGTTTTCCGGATCCAGGCGGTGGTATTCCAGGTCCCGCATGCGATCTTCATGGAAGTAGGTTATGACTCCGTCTTCAAATGTATCATGTTGGCGTAGCAGCCATTTATGATAGTCTTTGAGAAATTCCTTCCCGTATAACTCATAGGCAATACACTTTACGACGTTAGCTCTTCTTGACTTTACGTCAGTAGTCAGCAAAAGCGGCCAGCCCTGGTGTAACGCCAGAGATATGGCATCCACAAATTTTTGATCGGGAATAAAAACCGGCAATTCAAAGTAAGGCGATTGCTCTGTTTCCTCGATAAAAACCGGTGCGTTTCTTAACGCTTCTCCTTTGTAGATCATGATGGGTGGTTTAGTGTAGAAAGGGTGCTTACAGACTCAAGTATATGAAATTGTTATTTAGGAATAGCCTTGAAATTCTTTTTTATTAAGTTTCATTCCCTGTTCATTTTTTTATGTCGGGTCAGAAAAGTAACTACTCCGGTAACTTCTTAAACCAAGCCATACACTTATGAAAAATATCCGGCTTCACATACATCATAGGGCAGCCGCCTGGTATGACTTCCATACCTAATTGTTTAGCCGTTTCAAATGCTGCGGCATCGAAACTGCCCGGGCCAAACCCGATATGCATCCATACCTGGGTGATGCCTTGTTCGGCACAATCTTTTACGGCTTGTTCGGAAGTACTGGCAGGGGTGCAGAGAACGGCTCCCTGGATAGGCTCGGGAATAGATTTGATATCCGGATAGCAGGGTACATCCTTGACCTGATCTGCCTTTGGATTGACGGCAAAAACCTGGTAACCGTTATTTTTTAGCTTTTTGTAAATAGCGTTGGCAGGCTGATCGCCTGAGCTGGAATAGCCCAATACAGCAATGCTCTTCAATTGAAGGAAGGCCTCAATTTTTGGTTTATAAATGGCATTCATGATGGTTTGAATTGGTTCAGACTCAAGTTAACATTAAACTATCGAAGCTCAAAACAGATTCGTAGCAGAGGCCATTGATTTTTCAAGTAAGCATATATCTTAATAACTGATCTTTCGCAAGCGAAAGATTTGTAAAATTGCAAAATATTATTA
>CAZHOV010000256.1:0-4817 GCA_964534315.1 uncultured Saprospiraceae bacterium
ATATCTCCTAAACTATAAAAAATTCCTTAGAGGGAGTCTAAAAGACTTTTTAGACACCCTCAGCCCCATTAATATTTTACCACCCTTTTTTGGATCAAGCCTTTACTTGTTTTTAGGATCACCACATAAACTCCCGCCGTTATATGACTTAAATCTATAGGAGACGACACCATTAAGTCTTCTCTGTAAAAAACAGGCCTCCCGTTTAGATCAACTACTTCAACTGAAACTTCACTTATGGAAGGTACGTTTGTCTGAATCGTCAATGCTCCTTGCGTTGGGTTGGGAAAAATAGTAAAATCTGGTTCCCTGATTAAAGACCCTGTACTGGAAAGGATAAATTCTACTTCAGGCGAAAGAGCAACACACCCGTTTTCATCAATCGTTTCTACCGCATAAAATCCTTCTTCCTCGGGAAAGTAATGCTGATCTGTCGCATCCGGAATTATTTCTGTTTCATAAAACCATTGATAGGCCGTTGCTTCAGTGGAAACCAATTCATTGCCTTCAATGGTGATCATCGGAACTACTGTAACATATTCCTCTACTTCGATAGACGAGGATCCCTCGCATCCTTCTGCACTGGTTACAAAGACATTGTAGGTCCCGCCTTGTGATACATTAATAGATTCGCCCGGAGGAAAAGTCTGCGGAGACCCCGACAACTGCCAGTTGATCTCCACCAGGCCCGTCCCGTCAATGGATAAGGTGCCGGAGAATCCTGTGCAAAATGGAATATTAGCGGTATCGATTTCGGGCTGGGGTTCGGGGTAAGCTTCTACAAATACGCTATCCGATGTGTTTTGGCATCCCGCATCTTCTACTATCAACTGGTACCAGCCTCCTTCGGTCACCTCTATAGCAGATTCCCCACCAACCAAAAATTCTCCGTTTACAAACCAAAGATAACCGTCTGCCGTACCCTGTGCTTCGAGTATTGCGGACTCGCCCGGGCAAAATCCGTCATCTGCTACGACCTCCGCTTCCGGCAATGGAGAAAAGGTGACCTCCACCTCTTGACTTGAAAACAAACAACCTTCAGCATAAACCTCCAGGGCATAATTGCCTTCTTCTTCGATAACTAAGAAATTATCATCGTCTGGCAATACAAGACCATTGGCCAACCAAGTCAACGAATCGACCCCATCCGGCGCCAGAAAGACCGTCTGCTCTCCATTGCAAAATTGCAAGAGGTTGCCTTCGGGAATCCCTGAAAATTCGGGAGCACTTACCATAGAAATATCAACGGGCGAAGCTGAAAAGCTACAGTGTTCATTACTAACGACTAACTCGTAAGTCCCTGCTTCATCGACCTCTAACGGAGGTTGATCAGTACTGATCAGGCTACCGTTCTGAAACCATTCGAAGCTCATAGCAGCGTCATCTGCTTCTAAAAGTGTGTTACTACCTTCACAAAAAACACCGCCATCCACAGCAGATAAATTGGGATCCTCGGGGGTTGCCGTATAAGTAGTAGGAGCCAGATCAATGGAATCAAGTGACAATATGAAAAGGCCATTATTGATGTCAGACGCCAAAATCAAACCAGAAGGCAGGAACGGATAAGTTCCCCAATTCCCAAAGTAGCCGTTGTAGTTATTATTTGACGGATGGGTGTCGTAGTAGGCAACCTTAACGGGGTTTTCAGGGTCTGAAATGTCGTAGATCTGTAACCCGTCTTCATAATACGAACAAATGAGCAGGTTGCCCCTGATAAACGGATTATGGGGCGTTGCATCCGTATGGTTTGGGGCCAGCAGTGGTTCTTTAAACGTATGAATAGTCTCAATAGCACCATTTTCGAGATCTGTCAAGTCAGCTACTCCTAAAGGTAGCCCCGTGGGCACCTCCTCGGCATAAATGGCATATTGCCCGTCTTCGGTAACCCAGCTACTGTGATTGTAGCCATTGGTAGCTATTGATGCCAGCGCTACTGGATTCTCGGGGTCGGTAAAGTCCCAGATGTAAAACCCACTGTAGCCATGGGAACAATAAGCGGTGTCATTTCTGACATACACATCATGAATATAACCTCCCCCGGGTAAACTAACAGAAGCTAAGAGCACAGGATTATCCGGATCAGTGGCAATATCTAATACAATCATTCCATTTCCCAGGGTATTGGATCCCATAACGTACAATCTGCCGTTATCCACAAAAATATTATGCGCCCGTGAGAAAAACTCCGTTTCGTGATAGGTCTTAGTCACCGTGTTGGGCAAGTCTGACAGATCAAAGATCATCAGCCCTTCTGACGTGCCATCGGAAACGGCATAAGCCCGGTCGCGATAGGTTTTCATATCTCTCCATGTTGTTACTTGCCCGCCCGGAAAGCTGGCAATTTGATCGGGGTTAGCAGGATCCTCAAGGCCGAAAAAGTGAATGCTGCTCGCTGATCCCATAATGGCATATTCGGAACCGTCGCAATCGACATAGCCCCAAATATCGTTATATTCGCGACCGTTAGCAGTGGGCAAGGTGTCAACATCCCAGTTGCCGATCAACGTCATGTTCAAGGCATCTTGAGCAATAAGGCAAGTGGAGGTTGCCAATAAGGAAAGGAAAAAGATAATTGATTTCATAGTCAGTTATTAAAGTATGCTTTGTGGGTTGGATAATTTCCACTAAATTACGAGAAGAAAGCGGTAAACGAAAATTGGTAGTTTAATAATATGAAAGAAATCCTGCTGGAAGTAAAAAACCTGACAATCTCTTTCGAGGTGGAAGGGAAGCGAAATAAGGCGGTTGACAATGTCAGTTTCTCCATAAAAAGGGGCGATACGCTAGGGGTAGTCGGAGAGTCGGGTTCCGGAAAGTCAGTAACCTCCCTTTCTATTATCCGGTTGTTGCCAGAGCCTCCGGCGATCATTGAAAGCGGAGAGATCTGGTACTATCCGAAGGGTGGTAATCCCATCAATTTATTAAAACTTTCTCCTAAAGAAATAAGATCCTACCGGGGTAATAAGATCAGCATGATCTTTCAGGAGCCCATGACTTCTTTGAATCCGGTGTTCAAGTGCGGAAGTCAGGTGACAGAGGCTATTTTATTTCACAAGCGCCTTTCCAAGAAGGAGGCAAAAGAGCGGGCGATACGCCTTTTTGAAAAAGTACAGCTTCCCGATCCAGAACGCATTTTTAATGCCTATCCTCATGAGTTGTCTGGCGGCCAAAAACAACGGGTATTGATTGCCATGGCGATGAGTTGCAATCCCGAATTATTGATCGCCGACGAACCGACTACTGCCCTCGATGTTACCGTCCAAAAAGAGATCCTAAAGTTGATCAACGAGCTAAAGGAAGAATTTGAGATGTCTGTAATCTTCATTTCGCATGATCTGGGCGTTATTGCTGAAATCGCCAACGATGTCATGGTCATGTATCAGGGAGCGATTATGGAAAAGGGTAGGGTAGAAGCGTTGTTTAAAACTCCTCAGCACCCCTACACCAAAGGATTGCTGGCGTGCCGCCCACCATTGGATATTGAGTTAAGGCGGTTGCCTACGGTTGCCGATTTTCTGGAAAACGATCAACAGCAAATTGACGAAAAGATCGAGGAATTAAAAACGGATCCGGAAAAAAAGCGTAACCGGCAACAATTGATGTATGCCAAATCACCGATACTCCGCGTCGACCAGTTAAGTACCTGGTTTCCAATGAAGAAAAACTTTTTTGGTACGCCTGTAGATTTCTTAAAAGCAGTTGACCAGGTTTCTTTTGACGTTTACCCGGGTGAAATTATCGGTATTGTCGGTGAATCCGGTTGCGGGAAAACTACGCTGGGAAGAAGTATTTTGCGATTGCAACAACCCCGTAATGGGCAGGTGTTTTTTAAGGATAAAAATATATTGGAACTCACTAGTCAGGAGTTGCGAGCCTACCGGAAAAAGATGCAGATCGTTTTTCAAGACCCCTATTCTTCGCTTAATCCTCGCATGATCATCGGCCATGCTCTTGAGGAACCTTTGAAGGTACATAAATTACAAGAAACCAGAGCCGCGCGTAAGGAGCGGGTCTATGAATTACTGAAAGTAGTTGGTCTTAATAAAGATCATTACTACCGCTATCCGCATGAATTTTCGGGAGGTCAACGACAGCGGATTTGCATTGCCAGGGCATTATCTCTCAACCCGGAGTTTATCATTTGCGACGAATCTGTTTCTGCATTGGATGTATCTGTTCAGGCTCAAATCCTTAATTTGATCCTGGATCTAAGAGAGCAATTTGATTTTACCTGTTTGTTTATTGCTCATGATCTATCGGTGGTTAAATTTATCAGCGACCGGATTATTGTAATGCATAAAGGTAAGATCGAAGAGCTTGGGACGCCTGAACAGATCTATCATCATCCCACCTCTGAATATACCAAACGGCTTATTGATGCTATTCCGAAGGGGAGATAAGAGATGAATCATGTTCTTCTTTTTATTTCAAGGTGTCATTGTTTTTCAAGTAAGCGCAGATCTTGGTAATTTAATTGCACAAGTTCAATTTCCATCGGAGAAGGTGTTCTTATTTTTCAAGTAAGCGCGTAGCGATTACAAGCTTTGTAGCCAAATTTACAGGACCAATTGATCAGGCGCATAGCGACTGACACCTTAACGTGTAGGTAGCTCTATTTCCGTTGTTCATATCCACCTATTTATGGGGCATCATTCTTCTTTTAGGTGTCAGTCCCTACGGGCCTGAACTATTTCGGTATATCTTATTCTACGGAGGTTAAAATCGCTACGCGCTTTGGGTTTTAAGGACCAAAATTATATTCTTAACGTGAGGTTTGGGTTCAAAGGATTGAAAAAGAACCTAATAATTAAAAAAAA
>CAZHOV010000257.1:0-4694 GCA_964534315.1 uncultured Saprospiraceae bacterium
AATTAATGTAGACGTATTTCAGTACAAGACACACATTGCACATTCCTCATTGCACATTGCTTAGCGTATGCGCCTGGATAGACAAGATCGGAGTCGTTGAGTGGTAAGATAGCTTTTTAGCGTGGCTATAAGAGAATAATTCCTGAATGAAATTTCTTTTGTGGGTGACCATGGCAAGGATGTCGATATAATGGGTTTCGACATAGTTAGAAATTTCTTCTTCCATATAGTACCCGTCAAGGACCATGAAATTGATGTTGGGCGCTCCTTCGAATTCTTTACGCAGTTTATCCATTCGTTTGAGATAGAATTCGGAGTGGGCAGTATCGACATTAATGCAGTGTACCTGTGCATTGAAAGGTTTGGCGAAATCAATCACCTTTCGGATGGCCGCTTTTTCTTCTTCTTTAAAATCGGTGGTAATAGCAATTTGGTCAATTTTACCTTTGAATACTGCTTCTTGAGGAATAGCGAGGGTAGGGCAGTTTGCATTTTCTAGAATTTCGCCGGCAACTGAACCGATAAAAACCTCCTTAAGGCCTCCAGCCCCTTTCGTGCCCATAACGATCAGGTCAACCGCTTCCTTGTTGGCAACTTCAATAATAGAGTCGACGGTATGGTCTACTTTTTTGAGGATATGTCTTACTTGTACATTTCCAAGTCCTCTGTCTTCCGCTATTTTGTGAAGGTGGGGAATATTATCCCTGTAGGTTTCAAATTCTTCCAGGTTGATGCTTTCATAGATCTCATTCAGGGTATTTGGAAGGATAACGCCTTTGATGTCGGGAAGCCGATACACGTGAAGCGTAATGATTTCTGCATCTAAAGCTTTTGCTATCTCCAATGCATAAATAAAAGCGTGATCAGCACTTTCGGAGAAATCCGTAGGGAACAAAATTTTTTGCATAACAAATGATTGGTTGAGGTGGAAACCCCCGGTTATCGTTTAGCGATTAACTGTCGGTATTTTTCTCCGCCAAAGGTAATGTATCTTCTTTAAATGCAAAATTTAACAGATCAAAAGTCGTTACGATTCCAACCAATTTTTTTTCATCATCGACGATCGGTATGGCATGGAAAAGGTTTTCTTTGAAAATATCTGCTGCAATTTTGATGGGTTCATCCGGTAATAAGGTAACCACCTGTGGTGTCATCACATCCTTCACCAGTAAGGATCTCAATAGTGTTTGATTGTAAGTTTTTACATTTTGAGATTTGAATAGGGTCATTCCGTGCAGCACCTTGTCAAAGTCTCGCTTACTTAGTATACCAACCACTGTTCCTTCGCTATCAATCACGGGAAGGTGATGAAACTGGTAACCACTAAAGATCTCTTCGATTTTTGTCATAATTTCATTGGGATGAATCGTTACTACATTAGTGGTCATAATCGTTGAAAGCGCGAGTGAAGTATCCATAAAAGTCGATTTTTAAGGTGAACAAAAACCTGGAGAATTTATATCCAATTACTGTATAGATAAATGATCTGTATCTTTTTCATTAACGGGCATATTGAAACTATATTTCAATAGATCATGCGTAGTGATCATACCCACCAATTGGTCATCCTCTACAATAGGAAGGGCGTGCAACTTATTAGACAGAAAGATGTCGGCAGCCAACCCTACGGTATCATCCGGGTCAAGAGAGAGTGGGTTTTGGGTCATCATATCTTCTGCAGTAATCTGCGGATCGGTTGAATATTGTTTCTGGATAGACTCTACCACCTGAGCAGCGCACAAGAAGTCTTGCTTACTGATTATCCCGATTAATTTAGACCCTTCTTCGACGACCGGAATGTGGTGAAAGTTATTATTGCTGAAATAAGCTCTGATTTCTTCAACACTTTCTTTTTTTGAAACAGTAACCAGATTAGTCGTCATAATTTCCTGAACACTTTTATTGGGATTCATACTTCGTATTTTTTAAATGATTAAATACATGTTTAACTGTTATCAATATATTTAATCAACTGACTGGACTCGATGATAAAACTCAATGTTGTAGAGTGATATTAGTCAAGATTGACCACTCAAGGCTAAGCAGTTGGCTTGTGTAGTACCAAAATAGGAGTTTGCGGATTGAGGGCAAATTTTCTGGTGATGCTTTTATGGAAGAAATCTTCTAATAGCGATCGGTGTTTGGTCGCTAATACGATCAGATCGATGTCGTTTTCTCTGGCATAGTTGTTTAGGCCATTAACGATGGAGTCGCTATTTATTTGAAGAAAAACCGGGTTGGTTTGCCCATTAAGTTTCTCTGCCAGTATTCTAAGTTTAGACTCCGCTTTTTTCCACCCGTTTTTTTGACTTTGCTTGATATTCACAAAGTGCAAATCTGCTCCAAAAGGCTTAGAGAAGAAGAACAACTTCTTTACTATTTGTTCCTCCGCCGAATCATAGGAACTGGCATAAAGAATCTTTTTATAAGGCTTGAATACTGCTTTATTAGGAATCAGAAAAACGGGAATAGAAGAGTTCTTGGCTACAGAAACCGATATATTTCCAAAGATTTTTTCCAGGATATTATGCTCGCCGCAGGCACTCATAGCTACGGCATCAATATCGGGGGCGCTAGATAACCGGGGAATTTCCTCTGCTGCAAATCCGGGTAGCGCTTCAATATCCGTTTGAATATAGGCCAATTGACCTGAAAGAGCATCATCGCGCGTCGTCACAAACTTTTTTAATTTGGATTCTGTCTTTTGTCTTAACTCATTTTCGGATATGGCAAACAAGGCATTGGAGGAATCCATGCCGGTATGGAAACAATTAACGACTTTTAATTTCGAATCAAAGTAATACGCCAGTTCACGGGCATACCAATAGGCATTTTGCGAACAACTCGAAAAGTCGGTTGGCACTAATATCTTTCTTAAAATAAACTGGTGATCCCGGTCCTCCATATATGATTTAATGGAATGAGAAATTTGTTTGACACTTGGAACACTATTTTGCCACAAAATAAAGTCGTTCACGACCAGTGCAGGAATACTTTGTACACCTTCCTTTATTATTTCATCTACTTTGGTAATTTCTTTTATCGTGTAATCAAGGACATAGTAGGATAAGGCTACTTGAAGATTTCGCTTCAGTCGCTCATTCTCGCTTGAGTTTTTTATCCCAACGATCTTGAAATCAAGTATTTCCTTTTTGTTTATAATGCTATACATTTAACCTGTTTTAGGTAATTTTATATTTACCCTTTTTCTATTACACAAATATCTACTGCAGCCTGCCATAATGCAGATTGCATATGTTTGCAAAATCTTATTAATAATGAGGGTTAAGGATGATAATAATCATTTGCACCTATGATTTTGATCAAAAATGATACTGGATGGGGGGTGGGATTGTAGTGTTAAGTATGATGAAATCCAGGATTTTTTCTTTCTTTTATATTCTTTTTTTAATTTTATTAATTCATATTTAAGAAAGCTATCAACTTTTGATAAAGTAGTAGTTAATTTTGAACTAAAATTGGAAAACCGAAAAAATGAAGAAAATTTTAGTTATTGAAGATAATCCCGGGGTACGGGAAAACCTGGAGGAAGTATTAGAATTGTATGGTTATGAAGTGTCTACTGCGGCTAATGGAAAAGAAGGTGTTCAACAGGCCCTCAACGATCCTCCTGATCTTATTTTATGCGACGTTATGATGCCGGAACTCGACGGTTATGGAGTCTTGAATATCCTTAGCTCTAAAGCTCAAACTTCTGATATTCCCTTTGTCTTCCTGACTGCCAAAACCGAAAAGAGTGATATGCGTCGGGGTATGAACCTGGGCGCTGACGATTATATCACCAAGCCCTATTACAAAGATGAGCTGTTGAAGGTGATCGAGCTGCGCCTCCAAAAAAGTGAACGGATCCGCAAAAGTTTTGATCGTACCGAGGCTGGGCTAAAAGCATTTATCGATGAAGCTAGAGGCTACAAAGAACTCCAAAAACTTTCCGAAAGCCAGAAAACCCGCAACTGGAAAAAGAAGGAAATGATCTATGAAGAAGGGGAGTATCCGCGCTATCTCTTCTTTATTAAAAAAGGAGTCGTCAAGATCTTTAAAACCAATGATAATGGAAAGGAATACATCTTAGATGTATATAATGAAGGGGATTTCATCGGCTATACGGCACTTATTCAGGATACCAAGTACACGGACTCGGCTGCAGCGCTCGAAGAATGCGAACTCAGTGCTATTCCAAAAGAAGACTTTATGCGCCTGTTACACGCCAATAGGGATGTTTCCTCCCGGTTTATCAAACTCCTGGCACATAATATCGAAGATAAAGAAGAGAAATTGCTACACCTTGCCTATGATTCTGTCCGGAAGCGGGTAGCCGATGCGCTGATTCTACTTCACAACCGCTATTTAAAGGAAGGGAGAAACGAAATTCAAATCCTGCGGGAGGACCTGGCCCACATAGTAGGAACGGCCAAAGAGAGCGTTATTCGAATGCTTAGTGAATTCAGGGATGATGGCTATATCTCTATCAAAGACGGGCTGATCACTATTCTGGAAAAGGAAAAACTGGAGAAACTGATCGGATAAAAAAAGAAAACGCCTCATCTAGAGGCGTTTTCCGATCCCATTTTTTCCATCTGCTAAAAAGCTTCTAGATAACGGCATCTATCCTTTCGACTATCTAGGGAATCCCTGAAAATAATCAATTCAGGTTTCAGTTTTCCAATTCCAAA
>CAZHOV010000258.1:144-4688 GCA_964534315.1 uncultured Saprospiraceae bacterium
CGCTGCACCAATTCTTTCTCTAAACTACTAACTACTAACTATTAATTACTCATTACTCATTACTCATTATTCATTATTCATTATTCCTTGCTCCTTGCACATTGCACATTGCTAATATTCTGGTGCGCTGCACCAATTCTTTCTCTAAACTACTAACTACTAACTATTAATTACTCATTATTCATTGCACATTGCACATTGCTCCTTGCTCCTTGCTCATTGCTTTTTCGCTTTCACAAACAACGCCCCCTTATCATCGCCTGACAACTCCTCGCCGGATTTATAGACATAGCCGATATGTTTGCAGTATTCGACTTCAAAACCGGCTTCTTTGAGCAATGCGCAGAGACTTTCTTCCGTGAAATAATGTAGAAAGGCGATCGCTTCGCCCTCCAGTTTTTTGTAAAAAACATCGCCATGGTCGTAGCCGTATTGCGCAAGCTTTAGGTTTTCGTAGGCTTCGATGGCTTTTGGGCCCCATTCATTTTGATCGTTGGCGTTGAAGACGTCGAGGTACAACACGCCACCGGCTTTGAGTTTTTTGTGGATCTTTTTTAGTGAAGCCAGCCGCTCTCCATGACTGGGAACATGTCCAAAAGCATACAGAAAAGTGGCGGCATCATAGAGTGCATCCGGTACGGTCACCTTCAGCCAGTCGCCGGCAATGGTGGTGACGCCGCGTTCGATGGCCTGGCAACACATCTCTTCACTCAGATCGACGCAGGTAATGTGATAGTCGTGTTGAGTAGCCTCGCGGATGGTTACTGCCCGCCGGCCTGTTCCGCAGGCGATAGCCAGTACATTCTGGACAGTTGCTGCACCATTCAACTCCCCGGAAATAATCGAGTTGATCTTCTGAATATAACTCCAACGGGAGGAATGGGTAAGGTCGAAGTCATCGTATGCACGGGATTGCTCGTCGTAGTATTGCATGATCATTTCCCTGATCTCCTCAGGCGCTGGTTTAGGGACAATCGGAAAAATCCGGTGACTAGGTGACTTACGGGCTGTTTGATAATCTACAAATTCAAAAGCATTTTCTTCAATCGAATGGAAACACTCTTTGGGCTCCGTGAAGGAGGCACTATTCGCTTTCTTATTTAAAACCCCAATGCTTTTGGTAGGAATATCATAAACCGTTAGGCCATCCAGGGTTTCCAGTGCCGGGTAATAAAAATGAGCGGTGATCAGCGTGTTTGTGCTGCTAGGATTTGCAATCTTATGGATGGTACCATCCGGCTCGTCAAGTACCCCGCCCGGATAGGCGCGCACTGTCTGTGCTTCAACAAGTTTACTATCCTCCAGCTTATACTCAATATTATCGCAAGCTCCTTCCAACACCATGACATAGCCCCAAAAGCCTTTGTGGTAGTGTATGGCGCTCTCCACATTGGGCGGCCAGTGCAGCAACACACATTCCAAAGGTTCTAAGCATAATATATTTCGTGAGTAACTTCCGGATTGATCAATCGGCGGAATATGCGGCTGATAGTCAAAATCCTCAACTTTTAGTTGTTTTACATAGGCACCCAGCGCTTCATAGGTTAATGTCTCCGGTGTAAAACCGCTCAGTTCATTGACGATTTGCTCCATTTATTTTCGTTTTGTATTAGGATGATAAAGCATAAATAATGTTAACACCAAAAGTTAGCAATACTTTTAATATTAAGGAAATAGGAAAGGGGATTTAACCAAAAATTAAAGGGAGGAAAGGGAACAGTAAACAGTGATCGGTGAACAGAGATATGTCAACGGGTAACTATTTCAGGATGGAACACGGATTTAACGGATCAGGCGGATTTTCGCAGATTGATATGGTTTATCCAGAAAAATGTAAGCGGCAAATCAAAATTGCTTGTAGAATAATTTTGTTCGAAAGATATTGACTAAACAATTGAATACTTGGAGATTGTGCTGGAAATATCTTCCGAACTAAAAAAAATTATTCTACCAATTTTTTTGCCTTACTACTTAAGTCCTTCGTTCTTCACTTTTCATTCTTAATTCTTAATTTCCTGGTAACCTAATTGCTCCTTGCACATTGTTAATTCCTAATTGAATAAGACCTCCGTGGCCCCATGCCCATAATACGGGTGGTACTCATTCTTGAAGGTTTTGACATCCGGGTTTAGGAGTAGCTGGGCGGCGATCTCATTGCGGAGTTTGCCTTTGCCGACGCCGTGAATGATAAATACCCGTTGAACACCTAGTTCGATCGCTTTTTCCAGGAATTTATGGAAATGTTGGAGTTGAATTTTTAACATATCGGCTTTGGTAAGCTTGCTGGTATCTTCTACCAACTTTTCGATATGGAGGTCTAGTTCCGGATCAAATTCGGCCAGGTCTTTAGGAGAGGGGAGGTCATACAGGCGGTAGTGCTCGTCATCCTCAGTAAGCACAACGGCTTGCCGTTTGGTATAGGATTGAAGGTCTTCCTTATCTCCTTTAGGTTGATCAAAAGAGGGAAACAGTTGGTATAAGTGGGTGGGGCGATTGAGTAGGGGAGCGGTTTTGATTCTTTTGAAAAACTGTTGGGGCTTGACCTTTACGGTTTTTTCCAGGCGAGCCCCTATACCCTCCGTAGTTACTTGCTGGCATTTTATTTCAACCACCGGATATTCATTGAGTGTGTCAGCCAGCATAAACCCAAGCGATTCCGCAGCGACGGTTTTGATCACACCATCTGTTTTGACCAGTCGTTGCTCCCTGGTGACGATCTTAATGTCATAGACCACATCATAGCGCGTATCATTGATCAGAAAGATCTCATACCGCTGGGTTGAACCGGAAGCACTACTGTCAAAAGCCAGCTGTATACCCAGGCTTTTCAAAATGGTATATTGACTTTGTACCTTGGCCTGTTGCCCGGTCTTCTTGGCCGGCTTTTTTGCTATCTTGGCTTTTCCCTTTGAAGTCGACTTATCTACCCGCTCCAGATCTTCCATAAACGCCGGGATGATCATCCCGTCTTTTTTAAGCATCACCCTCACCATCTCGTCATCAACGATCTGTGTGACAACGCCCTCTTCGCCGGTTCGTTTAAGTCTTACTATGGTTCCTTTAGCTACTAGCACGTTTAGATAATTAGATGTTTTTGAAGTAGTGATGTCGCCTTGTAGTGACGAAATCGGGTTAACACCACATGACTTCTTCTATATCAATGTAAAATAAAAGAAATTTGTTGAAGAATAGCAAAGAAAATTGCGCTATCTCTTCTCCTTTCCTTCTCGACCTTTTACCTTTACTCATGAAAAAATAGCTTGTCAATCTCTCAATAGGTTACTTCCCATGAATCTTCGCTGGAAAATAGCTCAATACTTTGAAATTCGTTGGTGGAAGCGCTATTTATATAAGAAACCTGTAGAGGAATACCTTGATTGGAAGCGGCAATATTGGTGGCAATTTATGGAAAAAGTGGGGGTCGAGATTCCAAAAGAAAGTAGGGTGCTGGATGCCGGATGCGGCCCTGCGGGCATTTACATGATTTTGAATGATTATAAAGTAGTAGGACTCGACCCATTATTGGAAGAGTATGCCCGCAACCTCGTGCATTTTGATCCGGCGCAGTACCCATGGGTGAGCTTTGTCGATACTCCTTTAGAGGCATATGAGCCAAAAGAGCCTTTTGACGTCATATGTTGCCTGAATGCCATCAATCATGTGGACAACCTAGAAAAATCTTTGCAGGTATTAAGTCAGTCTTTAAAGCCGGGAGGTCTGTTCATCATCTCTACGGATGCCCACAATTACCTTTTGTTAAAGCATATTTTCAAACTTCTCCCGGGCGATATTCTCCATCCTCATCAATATAATTTAAAGGAATATCAAACTATAATAGCAGAAACGGGTTTAGCAGTGGAAAGAACAATACGGTTGAAGAAGGGGAAGATTTTTAGTTACGAGGTCATTTTGGGACGCCAAAACGCCAAAACGCCGTAACACTGTAACGCCAAAACGTTTCGGCGCTACGGTGTTACAGCGTCACCGCACTCACCTCAATCTCAATCAAATACTCCGGGTCAATCAGCTTAGATACTTCAACCATTGTAGTGGCGGGCCTGATTTCCTTAAAAAACTCAGCGTGTGCCCTGCCATAATCTTCCCACTTGCTGATATCGGTGACATACATCCTGGTGCGAACCACGTCCTCAAGTGATGCTCCTAGCTGGTTTAGCGCCTTTTCTATTTTTTTGATGATGAAAATGGTCTGTTCGTAAGGGTCACCCTTGCCGACTACCCCATTTTCATCGACTGCTACTGTACCCGTTACTTCAATAGTATTACCAATTTTCACGGCCCGGCTATAGCCGACAATGTCTTCCCATTTTGCTCCTGAAGAGATGTTGATGCGTTCCATTTTTTATGTTTAAGTGCTAAAAAGCTCTAAAATAATATAAATTGGTCGTTCCAGCGCTACGGCGGTGGCGGTTTAACGGTACAACGGTTTAACGGTACAACAGTACAACGGTACAACGGTACAACGGTACAACGTCAGATTGTGCAAAAACTCACTGTGAACATTGATGAGCGATGTCAGTTATCGG
>CAZHOV010000259.1:0-4669 GCA_964534315.1 uncultured Saprospiraceae bacterium
TTCTAAAAAAATCATTGATTTTTTTAGAAAAAACAGCCCTCCCAAAATAAAAATTTCCTTAGAGGGAGTCTAAAAGACTTTTTAGACTCCCTCAATAAAATAACTTAATTTCCTACCACCCACTTCGTGGTATAAGGGACCTCTCCTTCAAGCGTAATCGTAACCTGATAAATACCGGGACTAAATCCGCTTAGTTCGAAGGTTTGATAGCCACTTCCCATCGTGCCCTCAAAAATAACTTTTTGAGTTTTTCCTAAAACGTCAAACACCTGCACGTTTGCTTCTTTTGCCTGGCTTAAAAAGACCGTCAATTGGCTATTGTTAGAAGTAGGATTTGGGAAAAGGGCAACTTCTTCCAGAGCGCTTTCGGGTGTATGGACTTTAAGCGCCACATCTGCTTTTCCAATATTTACATCGGTAAACAGGCGATACTCTCCCGGGGCAAAGCTCAGTTGCATTTCTACATTCGTGACGTTAATACTATCGCCGCTGAAGTACTCATACCACCATCCGTCATGCTGAAAGTCAGCGGTAACATCGCGCTCGTTGACATCGAAATTACCAAGGACGGAGACATTCATCTCCGGATGGTTGAGGTTGATCCGCTTCCAGGCGCTCTGATTGATTAGCAAGTCAAAATCAGTGGTGCTAAATACGGGATAGGTGGTTTTAAGATCGATCAGCGCTTTGTGTACATCATACAACTGGCGTCTGGATGGATCATCGGGGTAGTCCCATCGAATCGGTTTAGGCGATAATTTGCAGCCATCATCACCTTCATTCACGGTACCGTCGGGGCAGGTAAAAATGGAGTAATCGTATCCCGCTTCTCCAAATTGCCACAGCATTTTCGGGCCGGGGATGGTGTAAAAGAATGCCGCTCCCAATTCTACCCGCTGAAGCGCGGTAAATAGGTCGGTGACGTCGTAGCCATTGGCTCCGGAATTACCAAATTCTAAATTCTTATACATTATCCGCTCTTCATCATGGCTCTCCATATAGCTGATCAGGTGCGGAACATCCCAGCCGCGCTTGGTGTAGGCGGCTCCATCGAGGTTAGAATTGTACCCCATGGTGGCTTCATTGTATTGGAAGTTCATATTACCCCAAAGCATCATGCCGTAGTCTGCCAATTCTTTTTCTTCAGTATTATCTGTAAAATGCTCCAGCGTAACATAGGCCTCTGGGTTTACATCCCAGCAAATGTCTGCAATATTTTTTAAGATCGCAATGCGGCTGGCGTCATAAGCGCCGGCGCCAAAATCGCCATTTTCATTTTGGGTAAATCCTTTGGAAAGATCAAAACGATAACCGTCAATATGGTATTCTTCCAGCCAGTAGCGCACAATACGCTCCACGTATACTTCGGTGGCCGGGCTTTCATGGTTAAAATCGGAGCCTACATTGAAGGCATGGGTCGGATCGACATTGAACCAGGGGTTATCAGGGGCGGGCTTCCCTTCACTCGGATTCCAGTAAAGCTGAGCAAGCGGGCATTGGCTAAAGCCATGATTGAGTACAATATCGACGATCACAGCAATACCTCGCTCATGGCAAGCATCGACTAGCGTTTTCAAATCCTCGGGCGTACCATAGTATTTGTCTAGTGCCATATGGTAAGAAGGGTTATATCCCCAACTGATATTGCCCTCAAATTCGTTGATGGGCATGAGTTCCAGCGCATTAATACCCAGCCGGTCCAGATAATCGAGGGTGTCTATGAGGGTTTGATAGTTTTGGGCAGTAATAAAATCCCTGATCAGTAGTTCGTAGATAACGAGGTCTTCATTGGCGGGGCGCTCGTAATCATCGTGTTGCCAGTTAAAATTGGGTTTATTAATGGTGAAGGCCGTTACGATACCGGAGGTTTTCCCTTGCGGGTAGGGCTTAAGGTTTGGATAGGTGGAAGCCGGTATAAATTGGTCGTTAAAAGGATCGAGTATCTTTTCACTGTAGGGTTCTCCTATTTTTATGGTGCCATCGACAAAATATTGGAAGGCATATTCCGTATCCGGATCAAGGCCGGTGATGTCTAGCCACCAGGTAGCTCCGTCGTTGGATCGATTCATGTAAAAAGCCGTCTGTGGTTTCCAGTCGTTGAAATCACCGATTACATAAACGTAATCTTTACCCGGTGCAAAAAGGGATAACCGGATGCTGTTGTCATCGATGATATTGATACCGGGTTCGGTACCTGCCGGTGGTTCTTCTACGTTCAGGGGAGGGTTGACAACAAAGAAGATGGTATCAGAGACACTCATGTTATCCTCTTCGGCAATGATGACCAGTTCATGATCGCCTACTGAAGGTGAAAAGCTAAAGGTTAGGGAATCCCCAAAAGCTTGCGTCAGTACATTACCATTATCCAGGAGGGTGAGGTCGGCATCAATGGAAGCGGCGGCAAAGACATCCACTTCATTTCCGGCATTGGTTATAAAGTTATCGGTAGGAGTAACAAATTTGGTGAGCAGGTCGGAGTCATCCGAATAGATGGGGATAAAGATATCCTGCCAATCTTCTGTTTTTCCTTCGAGGGAACCGTCGACATTTCGGAAAACCATGCCTAGTTCGGTTACTTCAGTAGTGCCGGGAATAGAGGCATTATCGTTATTATTTTCATCATACCAGTCGATCAATGTAGGTGTATAGGTGAATTGGTACAGGTCGGTATTCGGAATGCGAGTCATTTCTACCCGATCGTCATCGGTACCCCAATTCCCAACTACAAACTGCCACTGTCCATTTTGAGTGGTCATCCCGGTGTGTAGATACACAGGAGTGCCTTGGGGAAGACCGGCTAGCTGGCCAGTACCCTGTGTAGCGTCATAGGTGATCGTCACCTGATCAGTTGCTTTTGGGAAGACTGGATTGGTCGTAACGATTTGTGCATAAGCAATAGTAACGGTAAATAGGAATGAAAGGGATAGTATATATTTCATTGAAATTAGTTATGGAAAGAGGCTGTTGCAACTTAACTGCAACAGCCTCTTTAAGTTTTTATAAAGAAGTTTATTACTTATTTATAGCGGAGACGGTTACTGGATAACCAGCTTCTGCGTCAATAGACCGCCATTGTTATCTCTGAAGGTAGCGAAGTAAATACCAGAAGGCAGGTTATTTCGCTGGATAGTGATCACATCGTCGCGGATATCATTCTTGATCATTACCGTCTTACCGGTGAAATCAGTAATCACAAGATTAAATACATCATTGTTCGGATTGTTGATTTCGATAGTGGTAGAAGAAGTAAATGGATTCGGATAGATATCGATGCCTTCAATAGACGTTGTATTGTTAACAGAAGCAGGCGTACCAAGTACGATCACCGGTGCGTTATCTTCGTCATCAGCAGTGGTATTGGTTGCTTCGTCACAAGTATTATAGACAAATTTCACAACGATTTCTCCGCTTGCTCCCGTAAGATCAAGTAATCGGTTAGAACCTCCAATACCGTTATCTACACCACAACCGGCAGCGATAAAGTCAGCCATTTCTTCTTCTGAATCTTGAGTTCCGTTGATAAACTTATACTGGTATTCGCCTGGAAATAAGTTTTCAATGCGAAGGGAATATACGCCATTGCCGTCGACATCCGTCATTTCCCACTCATCTTTTCTCCAGGATGGGAATTGTAGGGTACCGGCAAGGTGAACACCGTCAGCGCTAACGATTTCGTTAGACATGTCAACCAAAAAGGTTACATTAACTGGCGCACCAAGAGTAGGGCAGTTTTCATCACAAGTACCGTAACAAACAACCGGAAGGGTAACGTCTGTGTCTGCAACTTCTACCGAGCGGTTTCCACCAACATTACAAGCGGCAGGAATACCTTCTTCATAACCCCAATCAGCGCCGAAAAGGAACTTATAGTTAAGCGTAGAGTTAGCATCTACTTCGTAAGTTACTTCGTAGATACCATCTTCATTATCATCTGTCATGATGGTCTCACCCGGAGCCCATCCCTGGAAGCCACCAGCTACAGAAACAGTATCCGTTTCTCCAAAGCGCGTGATCATATTAGACATGTCTACCTGGAACGTAACATTTACCTTTGGAGTGGTTACTCCGCATGCTGTACATTTATCGTAGCAGAAGGCTACTGTTTTGTCGGCATCAGCTTCAAGCTGGCGGTTACCATTTCCGGGGCCACAAGCACCAGTGATGTTTTCGCTACCGAAAGCCCAGTCATTTCCGAGAACATACTTGTACTCGTAAGTACCGGGGGGAATCGTAAAGGTAGCGGACCAAACGTTATTGCCCTGGTCAGTAAGTGGGGCATCCATCGGAGTCCAGTCGCCAGGAAGACCGGCAGCTGCTTGCCAGCTCCCGGCAACGTGCATACCGGTAGGATCAATCGTTCCTCCTCCATCAACGAAGTCGGTCATGTCCACTTCAAAGGTAATTTCATAGTCTTGAGCACTTAGTGTTAGACTAAAAAGTGCAAAAGTTAATAGTAATGCGTAAAGATTTTTCATAGGTACAATAATAATTTACAATAAAAAAATTGGTTAATATTAAGTATGTGAAAATAAATAATTTTGAGTTTATTATTAAATCAAGCCCCTGCAATTTTTGTCGTTTTTTGCTATTAGCTGACATTAATGGGCTGGCACCGGTTCTAGGGGCGTTGCCGCCTAGTTTAGGTTTTGATGAATCAGTCCTTCAGACT
>CAZHOV010000260.1:0-4625 GCA_964534315.1 uncultured Saprospiraceae bacterium
AACTGACATCGCTCATCAATGTTCACAGTGAGTTTTTGCACAATCTGACGGTTCAACGGTTCAACGGTTCAACGGTTCAACGGTTCAATAATTCAATGCATAAACAACTCAACACCTAAACCAAAAAAAAACAAGAGGACAAGACACTCATTATTAAATTCAGTCTGAAGGACTGATACCTTTTAAACCAAAACTAGGTGGCAATGTCCCTAGATCCATAAACAACTCAACACCTAAACCAAAAAAAACAAGAGGACAAGACACTCATTATTAAATTCAGTCTGAAGGACTGATACCTTTTAAACCAAAACTAGGTGGCAGCGTCCCTAGATCCTTAAACAACTCAACACCTAAACCAAAAAAAACAAGAGAACCGGAGGGCCAAAACTAGGATGTAATCAGCTAACGATATAACAAACAATTAATGAAACGATCCATATTACTGACAATCCTTATTTTATCAGGCTTCCTGTGTATTGGCCAGGAACGAGTCACCGTAAGCGGTTATGTCAAGGATGCAGATACAGGAGAAACATTGATCGGAGCGAGTATTTACAATAAAAAAGATCCTGTAGAAGGGGTGTCTTCCAATACCTATGGATTTTATTCTATTACTCTAGAGAAAGGAAAATACACCTTAGCCTATACGTTCATGGGCTACACGTCGGTGGAGCTTTCTTTAGATTTACAAAAAGATACATCTATAAATGTTGAATTGACAGAGGGGGTTGTGCTCTCGGAGGTAACCATCACAGGCGAAAATGAGGATGAGAATGTATCGAGTACCGATATGGGAAAGGTGGATCTGGAAATAGAAGCTTTAAAAAGGTTGCCTGTATTGCTGGGCGAGGTCGATGTGCTAAAAGCTATCCAACTGTTACCCGGCGTATTATCGGCCGGAGAAGGTAATGCGGGATTTTTTGTCAGAGGAGGAGGACCCGATCAAAATCTGATCATGCTGGACGATGCGGTCATCTATAACTCCGGCCATCTACTCGGATTCTTTTCGGTATTTAATTCTGATGCGATCAAAAATACAACCCTCATAAAAGGAGGGATGCCTGCTCAATACGGAGGAAGATTATCTTCTGTAGTAGATGTGCAGATGAGAGATGGCAATGATAAATATTTTCAGGCCAGCGGAGGCATTGGGCTGGTAGCTTCCCGCCTGACCTTGGAAGGTCCTATTGTAAAGGATAAAATTTCTTTTTTAGTCTCAGGAAGGCGCACCTATGCCTTTGATCTGGCCCAACCATTTTTAAAAGAAACGGCAGTGGCGGGAACCAATTATTATTTTTACGATGCCAATGCCAAGCTCAATATTCGCTTTTCTGATAAGGATCGGCTATACCTGAGCGGTTATTTTGGAAGGGACGTGCTCAACTTTAATTCTGACGATAGGGGATTTTCTTTTCAACTCCCTTATGGCAACAATACGGCTACCTTGAGATGGAATCATGTATTTAGCGATCGATTGTTTATGAACGCTTCGGCTATTTATAATGAATATCAATTCGAGATCGAAGGGGAGCAAGATCAGTTTCGGTTAAAATTCTTCTCGGGGGTGCGAGACTATTCGGGGAAAGTTGATTTTGATTGGTACCTGAATAATCGGCACCAGATTAAATTCGGCTTTCAATATGCCCATCACAAACTGACCCCTAACATCGCTCAGGCTTCTTCGGGCGACGTCGAACTATCAAATAACCTGCAACCAAAATATGGGCAAGAACTATCCCTCTACCTGCAAGACAAATGGAAAGTGAATCAACAACTAACCATTAATGCAGGGTTACGCGGTACGGTATATGCACAGACTGGTCCCTTCACCGATCCGGTAGATTCTATCACATATGGTACCTTTGATGTTGTTCAGCAATTTGGCGGGCTGGAACCAAGGCTTACAGCCAGGTACTTGCTTTCACCTGTTTCCTCTTTGAAAGCGGGAATTTCTGTAGCTTATCAGTACTTACATCTGGTAAGCAATTCTACCAGCACACTACCGCTAGATGTTTGGGTAACTAGTTCGAACCAGGTAGAGCCCCAACTCGGCATTCAATATTCGGCCGGTTATTTTTTGAATTTGGCGGATAACAACTACGAAACTTCTATTGAAGCCTACTACAAAGATCTTCGTAACCAAATTGATTATGGGGAAAGCTTTGTCAACAATCCCTCTACAGAGGTCGAGCAGGACTTTGTTTTTGGAAACGGAAGAGCTTATGGCTTGGAGTTGTTTTTTAAAAAGCGATATGGAAAACTAAATGGTTGGATAGGGTATTCCCTGGCGCGAACCGAGCGTTGGTTTCCAGATGTTGAGGATGGCAGAGTATACCCAGCTGTTTATGACAGAACCCATGATTTATCAATTGTCCTCAATTACGCTCCTAGTGCTAAATGGGACATCGGGGCTGTTTTTGTTTATGGTACCGGAAGAGCATTTACACCGATCGAAAGCCTTTTTATTATTGAGCAAAACCTAAATGTCAATTACGGACCCCGGAATAGTGATCGCCTCGACAATTATCATCGAATGGATCTGTCTGCCACTTATTATCCGACAGCTGGTGAAAATAAAAACTTTGAGAGTAGCTGGACGTTCTCCATATATAATGTTTACAACCGGCGTAATCCGTTTTTTATTTACACCACCTTTGATACGGACATCGAACGGGGGACGGCCTCGGCGGGGGCGGTAAAGGTGTCTTTATTTCCCATCATCCCGTCGATGACCTGGAATTTTAAATGGAAAGCTAAAAAGAATAATGTTAAGAAAAAATAATAAACCAATTACTAGAAAGAAAAAGGTCTTTTGGAGCTTGTTTTTAGCCTTATTGGTGCTTTCGGCATGTGAAGAAACCTTTATTCCGGATGTCGCCTCGACTGAACCAGACATTGTCATTGAGGGCTATATCGAAGCAGGGGAGTTTTCCAGACCGCCTTATGTTTTTGTAACCTACGCGCAACCCTTTTTCTCAAGCTTTAGCACTGAAGATTTTGATGGTATATTTGTGCACGATGCAAAAGTAGAGGTGTCAAACGGAGAAGAAACCTTTTTGCTGGACGAGATCTGTTATAATGAGCTAAGTCTTATCCAACAGGAGTTCTTAGAAGAGCAGCTTGGGCTGGAAGTGGATAGCCTTTCGGTTAATTTATGTGTCTACCTGGATTTGAGTTTCCAGTTAGCGGGAGAAGTCGGAAAAAGGTACGATCTGCGGGTAGAAGCAGACGGTAAGGTGTTGACTTCAACAACGACCATTCCGGAACATGTACCGCTTGATGATCTTTTTTTTGTCAAACCTCCCGGAAACCCACCTGATACCTTGAGGGATCTCAGATGCCTGGTCAGTGACCCGGCTGAACAGACCAATTATTATCGTTATTTCACCCAGATGAATGACGAAGCCGTTATAGCTCCTATAAATTCGGTGATCGACGATTTATTTTTCAATGGTGCATCTTTTGAGGTGCCCCTTCCCAAGGCTGAGCCCAGAGGAACTGCAATTGACCCCGTGATCTATGGGCTGTACCCTGTGGGGAATAAAGTGACCATCAAGTGGTGTAATTTAGATCTGGACCATTACAATTTTTGGAACACTCTGGAGTTTAATGCAATCAATGAAGGGCCTTTTTCTTCCTATACTCGCATTGATTCGAACATAGAAGGTGGATTGGGAATATGGGGTGGTTATTCCGTCAGTTTTTACGAACTAATCGTCGAATAATCGATTCTCGCATTAGGTAAAATCCGGTTCAGCCCTTATTTTCGCTATATGGGAATGCAATTGTCAAAAAGTGATAAAACGGCTTTGGTGTTCGGACCTACCACAATGGTTGGAAAGCATTTACTGGACTTTCTATTGCTAAATAGTGCCTATGCCAAAGTAATTACTTTTTCGTCCGAACCACTACATATTGAGCACCCCAAGCTGACCAAACACCTATTCGACTTCAAACACTTGGATCAAAATGCTGAATTAATAAAAGGAAATGACTTGTTTTGTGCTTTGGGAAATAAAGGGCAAAAATCTGGAAATCAGGCTGAATTCGGGGAAGTTGATCATACCTATACGTACCAGATCGCCCGCATTGCTTCAAAAAATAAAGTCAGCCAGTTGCTGCTGGTTTCATCCGTAGCGGCGAATCCGGATTCTGCTATTTCGGCTTTTCAATTAAAAGGCGCCATAGAGAAAGCGATTAAAGCGCTTTCTTTCTGGTCTATTCATATCTTCAGGCCATCAGTACTGCTTGGGCAACGTCCCGTCAATCGCTTCGGTGAGGAGGTAGCAGGCAGAATTGGCCGTTTTTTGGACCGTCTTACCGGTGGAGTGTTGACCAAATACAAACCAGTAGAAGCCGACATCGTAGCTAAAGCTATGGTTAAAGCTGCTCAAAGCCTGGAAAAAGGAACGTTTGTCTATCCTTCTCATTGGCTACAAAAAATGGCAGAGGAAGAAGATAAACGAGTGAGATAAATGCTCAATTAAACGTAATGCTATTCTAAGATTCCATTAAAAAATTAAAGCAACCCTTCGCCTTTATCGCCAATCCCTCTTAACTTCGCACTCGTTGAACCGCTGAACCGCTGAACCGTTGTACTCGTTGCATTTTTAACTACTAACCAT
>CAZHOV010000261.1:0-4576 GCA_964534315.1 uncultured Saprospiraceae bacterium
ATAAAGGGCGCGGGAGAGGCTTTTTATTTTTATTAAAGTCGAACCTCACGTTAATTTTATTTGAGAACAAATACTTTAAATCATGCGGATTTTTTTAATCACCCTTCTTCTTATTCCTCTAACCTTTCTCCAATCAATAGCCAATGGGCGGTTTGAATTCACCCCTGCAATAAAGGAGACTTATCAGTTGACGATGTCTTTACAACTGGATGCAGCCCGGCAGATTTTAGATGAAGTCAAAACCCAGGATCCGGAAAATTCACTCATCCATTTAATCGAAAATTATATCGACTTCTTCACCTTGTTTTTGGGAGAAGAAAAGGTCTTATTTGAAGAGCTGGAGAAAAATAAACAACAGCGGATCAATGCCATACTGAGAAGCGATAAAGACTCTCCTTATTACCTATATACCCAGGCGGAGATCCGCTTGCAATGGGCGCTGGTACGATTGAAATTCGAGGAATATTTGAAAGCATTCAATGAAATCAGTATTGCTTACGAGAAGCTGACCAAAAATGAAAAACGCTTTCCTGATTTTATGCCCAATAAAAAAAGCCTTGGCATTTTACACGCGTTGATAGGGACGATTCCCGATCAATTCAAATGGGGCGTGCGTCTGCTGGGCGGGCTGGACGGAGAGATTAGCCAGGGGCAGAAGGAGATCCGCGAAGTGCTGGATTATGCCCAAAAAAACGATTTTATTTTTGAAGAGGAGACAGTGGTGATGTATGCTTTTTTAATGCTCCACTTGCAAAATAATGGCGATGAAGCCTGGAAGATACTGGAAGATGCGCAGCTCTCCCCTGCTACCAATCCGCTCCATTGTTTTGTCATGGCCAATATTGCCCGGCGTACAGGCAAGAACGACGTGTCGATACACTTACTAGAAAATCGCCCTAAAGGAGCTGAGTTTTTTGACTTTAAATACCTCGAATTCATGCTTGGCGATGCCAAGCTGTGCCGATTGGACAAAGACGCCGAGCAACATCTGAAGTCTTACGCCCTGGATTTTGGCGGTCAAAATTTTATTAAAGAAGCATTCTACAAATTGGCTTTACACCGGTTGGTCCACGATGATCAAGAAGGTTTTTATGAATATCTTGAGGCTTGCAAACAAAAAGGAGCTACTGTTACTGATGAAGACAAGTTAGCGCTCCGCTTTGCGGAAAAAGGAATACCTCCACATACCGGATTATTAAAAGCCCGTTTTTTATTTGACGGCGGCTATTATGAGCAATCGCTAACTGTTTTAGATACTCTTTCCATTACCGATCTTTCTCAGGAGGAGCAGCTAGAATACCACTATCGAAAAGGCAGGAATTTCCATTTATTAAAAGCGTACGATCAGGCCTTATTTTATTACCAACAAACCTTTAAGGAAGGCCAGAATTCGCCCCGATATTTTGCCTGTAATGCGGCATTACAGATGGGATTAATTTTTGAGCTTCAGGGAAAACAGGAATTGGCGCTTCAGTTTTTCGAACAGTGCCTGGAGCTTAAACCAGAGGAGTATCGGAATGGGTTGCATCAAAAGGCGAAAGCGGGGGTAAGTAGAATGAGTAATTAATAATGAATAATGAGTAATTTTTTTAAGGGATGAAAACCTCCGATTTTCATCCCTTTTTTCTTTCAATTATTCATTACTCATTGATATCACGTTCTAAGGATGTTGCGTTCGTCGCCGAAGCGCTTGATACATAGGAATACTGCCAGAGCAGCGAAGGCAATCAGAGAGAGAAAGACCACAGCGAACAGGCCCCAGTCGATAGAGCCGGCAATGATTTCGCGGGTGGCGAGGGCGATGTTGAGGACGGGGATGAGGGCGGTACCGAGCGTCAGTTTGATACCTGGCCAAAGCCCCATCAGAAGGGGGAATATCGCGATGAAGGTAAGCGGTTGAATGATGGATTGGGCTTCTTTGAAGGATTTGGCATAAACGGTGACGAAGATGAGCAGACCGGCAAAGAAGATGGTAAGGGGAATCATCAAAACCAGCAGCAGCGACATGGCCCAGGGATTGAGCAAATTGGTGACCAGCCCTTTGATGAAGCCAGGCATTTCCGGGTTGAGCTGAGCGCCCAGGTACAGGCCGAGGATGGTCAAGAATCCGGAAACCAGACCTGCCAGGACGACGACACCCATTTTACCCACCAAAAGCTGGAGCCTGGTAGCCGGTACGCTGAGGATCGTTTCGAGGGTGCCCCGTTCTTTTTCGCCGGTAAAAAGATCGATAGCCGGATACATGGCACCGAAGAGGCAGAAGAGGACGAAAAAGTAAGGTAAAATCCCTCCGGCCAGCTTGGCGATCGATTCACGTTGGGAATTGACATTCCGGGCGGAGAGATCGACAGGGTTGATAGTTTCGAGGGTGGCGCCCAGCGAATCGAGTCGGGAAAGCAGGACCCTTTTCTCATAGGATTTAATGGTAGAAAGCGCCCTTTTCAGGATGATCGAATCGCTTGACGTACCAATTTTCACAAGAATATCGCCGGTTTGTCCATTTTTGATAGCCTCGTCGAAGTTATCATCGATAAAGAGGGCCAGGTCGATAGAGTCACTTTTTATCAGGTCGTCGATTTCTTTTTTGGGGATATCTTTATGAAGTTGAAGGTCTTTACGAAGTTCGTATTGTTGGATCAGTTTTTGTCCGTTTCCGTCCGTATAAACCGCTAAATGAATAAGTTGAGATTGCGCCTTATTGGCCTGGGTAGCTGTGAAGGAAGTAGTAATGGAGAGCAAGGCCGGGATAACCACAAAAGGCACTACCAGCATGATCAGCAGAGTACGGCGGTCGCGAAGGGTGTCTTTAAGTTCTTTCAGAAAGATCGTAAGAAGGAGGTTCATGCAGGAATTTTTCGGTTTAGGTCGCAGTTTAGGAATACCGGATCAAAAATAGAAAAATATGCTGGTGTATCATTATTTTTTAGAGGGCATGTGATCAACAATAAATAGTGTCTGGCAGAAAACGCCAGTTTTCGCCAGTTTCTCCTTGCGCGGTGCTGCCCGGCCGGAGGATGGCAGCCATGCGGCAGGGTGAAGCCTGCACAAAACGGGCAATTTTCCAAACAATTTTCATTTTGCGCCTCTCCAAGCGCCCATTTTCGGCCTTTTGGGCATAGCTCACCCATCTTTCTTTGGAACGCCAGCGATAAATGCTCTTATTTTTAGGCTGCCCTCGGCATTTTGCCCGGCCGGACAACAGTTGAGAGCATGCCCTGCTCCATTACCAGCTTGCCCAGCCGTTTGAGGTTATAGGCCAGCACTCCAAGGGCGACATATTTTTTGAACCCCTCCAGGCCTTTATCCGGTACTCGGTTGGCGCCGCTGTGCTCCAGTTCATTAATATTAGATTCCACAGCGCTGTGTTTTTTGCGCAAGGCCACAAAAGTTTTGGCCTCTTCCTCTAGCTCTTGCTGTGGTGTTTTCTTCCCTTTTCTGGGCATCACTACATGCTCAAAATCTTTCTGCAATGCTTCCTTGGCCAGAGCAGAGAAAAAGCCCCGGTCAAAACTAATACTATTCAAAACATAACCTTCAGCGAAGCGCTCTTTAAGGCGCTCTGCCAATGGGGCCGGTTGGGCTTTGTCTCCTTGCCCCACCAATACTTCATGGTCAATAATGAATTGAAATTGGTCTGTTGTTATCAGGACATTGTGGCCTAGCTCCACTTTCTTATTATGTTTCCCTTTTTGTATCCACTCTACATGAGGCTCAAAAATAGAAAACACCTTATCTTTATGAGGGATTATTTCTCCTTTAATAATACGGCGCTCTACTAAATCAATATGCTTTTCCAGCATTTTGTGGTAATAGGACAGAGCTTTTAATAATGCGCCAGCCGGGCAGAGGGGTATGCTTTAATATTAATTCTATCGTGTCCAGGCATTTGCGGTTGCAATCCCATAATAAATTAATATCAGTTGGAAAATGAATATTACTTTCCACCGCGTAGGTGTCTGATTTCAAATTTAATTCAATAATATTTTCTCCGCTTTCGTTTTTTTTTAATTCGTGGCCCGCTTTAACTACTACTTCACTGATCCTTTTTAAAGTCTCCTCATCAAGCAATGCAATATTATCTTTCAGCGTCTGCAGCTCGTAATATTTGCCTTCGCCAAAGAATTGCTTGGTGTGCACGCCCATGATGCCCCGCACTATTTGATGGTGGTTGGCTAAATCGTATATGGTATCATAATCCGCGTCCAAATTCAGCCGCATAGCGCCCAGTACTAATATCTCCCATAAGCTCATGCATAAGCGGCCAGTCATTTTTTTGCCCTCCAGTATTTTCTTTTCCAGAATGGTAAAAACAGCCTCGTTCAAATGGGGCGTGATAAAAATGTATTGTAGCCCCGCCAGCAACTGGGGCAGTTCATGCCGGCTCTTGCCCTCAATTTTCACATCCGGGATCGGTTGGGCGTCCAGTTCATTTTGCTGTTCGAAGCGCTTTCTCATCAAAAATAAGGTTGAATGTTTGGCGAATAATACATTAGTTAAAGTAATTATATGACTGATGTATAACCAGCGATTCTCGGTTTAGCATATTATTCTAGCAAAGGGAAATCTAAAGAAGGCC
>CAZHOV010000262.1:0-4576 GCA_964534315.1 uncultured Saprospiraceae bacterium
TTTTCTCTTATTTCCCTGTATATCAGCACTCTGTATTAAACAGGGTTTCCCTAATTAGTGATGGGGGCTCTAAATAGGTTATTTCTTGTCTTCCTGATTCATTGATTGTTAAATGAGGGGTGAGTATAATTTGATGACAGCTAATGTAGGGCTAAAATTTTAGTCAATTACCAAATCTTATACTCATCCCTCCACTTACCGATTTCGCTACGGTTTTGTTTGGTCGTTATTCGGTTTTAGCCATTTCTGAACCACTTCGCAAGAGCCGAAGAGTTGGTCAACATTGACGAAGGTAGCGTTAATCTTTTCTTCGACCCATTCTCTAATGATGCGGCTTCGTTTTTCTTCTAGAGCGGCTTGCCGTATTTTAGAATAGTCCTGTTCCAGATTGGCCAAGTGAGGATCAGTTCTGGATTGAAGTAATATTATCCTGAAGGCTGGTTCGCCCCGCAGGGTTCTGAATAAGATTGGGGAAGAAATCTGGCCCACCGCCATTGTGTCAATAACGAAGAATATCTCAGGGTCGAGGTCGGCAGTTTCAAAAAAGGTGTTTCCCGTTTTTGGATTGGTCAAGCGGCCGTCATTGTTAAAGCTTTGCACTTTTTCAGAAGAAAAGCGTTTAACAGCTTTTGAAAAGGTAGTGGAGTCTTTAATAATGAGCTTTCTGATAGAATCCAATTCCTCAGCCGCTCGGACTATATCGGCTTCCGTGATTTCGGGTTTGATGAGGATGTGACGAACATGTATAGAGTTTCCTCTCCGCTCTAATAACTGTATTAAGTGGAACCCGAATTCGGTTTCTACTATTTCGGAAATTTCTCCATTCTCCAGGTTATAAGCAGCGCCTTCAAATTCAAGGACGTAATTTCCTCGTTTCGCCCAGCCCAGATCCCCTCCGGCATTGGCTGAGGCATCATCAGAGTAACGCTTGGCCAGGGCCGCAAAGTCTTCTCCATCTTCGACAATTCTTTTGCGGATGCTTTCCAGCCTTTCTATGGCTTTCTGTCGCTCCTCCTTATTGACGCTGGGGAAATAGACGATCTCACCTACCTCTACTTCGGAGTTGAAAAACGGAAGACTGTCTTTAGGTATTCGCTTGAAAAAATCAATCACTTCCGAGGGAGTGATCGTCGCACTATTAAAAATCTGGTTTTGCATGCGCTCGACCAGAATTTGATTTTGCAAATCTTCTCTAAATTGATTTTTAACCTCCGTGATCGTACGGCCATAGTACTCTTCAAATTGGCTAATATCGTTATTCATCAAGGATAGGATCCGGTCAATCCGGGCATTAAGCTGGGCTTCTACTTCCTCATCCTGAACCACCACACTATCGAGCTTAGCCTGATTGAGCAATAAGCGCTGCGATAATAGATTATCGAAGATATAGCACCGCGCATCTTCCGGCATATTGCCAGGCTGCTCTCGCTTAAGTAGCGAGTATTGCTCCTCTACTTCTGACAATAAGATCGTTTCACCTCCTACAATTCCAACTACTTTGTCAATAACGGCTCTCTCTTGACCGAAAGCCCACAGGCAAGTGAAAAGACTTAAAAAAAGAATACTGTAATATTTCATAAATTATGATTTAAAATTTTGCTACACCAGTGCTCCGTGTCTAATATATCCTGACGTTATTTCGCCTCAACTCTTTGTTATAGAGTTCTTCTTTTTTATCCTCCAGTATTTTGATCTTTCGTTTGTGGAGAATCACTTTTTTCATCTGATCGGCAACATGCGAAAAAGGGGGAATGGACTGCTCTGAAATGATCTCCATTATTCTTAATTTATAAAAAAAGACATCATCTTGGTGATAAAACTGTTTGCCAGAGGAAATATTCTTTTTGGATAAAACACCTGGTGGAAAAAGCTCTATTAATCGATCAACTTTGAACCAGGTACTATCCTCCAGCAAATAAGCGTTGGCATTTGAAGCGCAAAGGTTTGTCAGACTTTGAAGGTCTTCCTCTTTTTCACTGTTCCACCACTTATTGATGTTTTTCACATCTAGATAATTAAGCGGAAACTGAATGAAATGCGCCCTTGCAATGGGGCCATCTAAGAGGTATTGATCCTTGTTCTGATCGTAATAAGTCTGCAATTCCTCTTTGGTAACAATCGAATCCAATAATGTTTCTACCAGTAATTTTTCGTAGTTCGTCAGTATTAAAGAGGACCGATAATCCCTAACTAGTTGGTCGATGTTTAAATCTTTTGGAATATTTTTTTCCGCTTCAGTCATCAGAAGCGCTTCTCTTACCCAACGTTCGATAAAAGCATTAACCCTTAGAGAGCTATCCTCCGGCTCGCTATTTTTGGGTATAAGATCCTTTACATCAGAGTAGTAGAGCGTTTTATTATAAGCTCTAGCCAATATTTTATCTTCCTTTTCAGGAGCGTTTTCAACTGGTTGGCAAGCCCCGAAAAGGAGTAAAAATCCACCGAGCATAATAAAGAGCCACTTGTTGCCGGAAGCAGCTTTATTGCATATCATAAGCTATATTATTTCACCAAACTTTCAAATACATCATCATCAATCGTTACTTTATAAGCAGCTTTGAGCTCTTTTACCCATTCTTTTTCAAGTTGGTCTTGATAATCTGCAATGACGTAGCCTTTTGCTTCTTCGAGTGTTTTATTGGAGGGAGGGAGGATTTTTTCAATTTTCATAAAAGAGATCCCTTTGGTACGTTTATCCTTTTTTATTTCCGAAACATTGCCAGCTCCCCAGGTCATATTATCCAGAACCGGATTCCTTCCCTTTTCGATCTTTTCTTCTTTAAAAGTGATAAAGGTGTTTTCTTCAGTATTAAACTTTTCTAAGACTGCTTCGGGAGGATTTTTCTTGGCAAATTTCCGGATTTTGTCAAGTTCATCTTCAACTTTTGGGGATATTCGGTAAACAGAAACTTGGGCTCTTTCTCTCCATTTATACCTGCCGTCCACTTTTTTGAAGAAATTTTTCAATCCGGTCGTATCTTGAGAGGCTTTATCCCAAACGAGTTTTTTGGTTACTTCAAAAAGGAGGATTCCTTCTTCATATTCCCGCATCAGCGCTTTGAATTCTGGGTATTTTTTTTCCAATTGACGTTCTTCATATTCTAAGCAATTATCAGTTACAAATTTATCGAACAACAAATCAGCTACCTCCTGAGGCTTTCTTCGCCCTCCCCGCAATCGATCGCGAGTGGCATTTTTGCAGTATTGAGCAAATTCGCTAATCATAAACTTTTCTTTACCCAGAGAGAATAATGGCTGGTCTTTGTCCAGTTCAGGTACTTGCCACTTATGGGTAAGGAATGACTCGTCAATGGTACTCATGAAATCCTCCAAGTTGCTGTCGTAAACTTTATAATTAGCTTCTTTTTTAATGCGGGCCACCATAGACTCCTTAGCTTTTTTATGGCGGTCATTGCGTTGTATCTGGGCCTGCAATCTTCTTTTGGCGAGGTCATAAGGCTCTGCCTCTTTTTTGCTTAATCGTTTCAAAATGTGCCAGCCGATAGAGGTTTCAACTGGTTTGGTGTAAGTGCTATCTTCCTGAATGCCAAAAGCAGCGTCCTCAAAGGCTCCCTCATAACGATTGATACCAAAAAATCCAATGTATCCTCCTTTACCGGCTGACCGTTTGTCTTCAGAAAATTTCTCTGCCAGGGCTCCAAAGTCAGCTCCTCCTTCCAGGGATTGATAGATACTATCAATCTTGTTTTTAGCACCGGCAGGGTCTACTTCTTCTCCTTCCTTGGGCTTCCGAATAAGAATATGGGCAATCTCTACCTCTCCCCGAGCCGGGCGCACATCATCAACCCGAATGATATGATACCCCATTTTACTCCGAACCGGTCCCGTCATTTCTCCTACAGGGGTATTGTAGATCGCATTTTCAAACTCATAAAAACCATTGGGCAACATGGCCGTCAAGTAACCGATCGTACCTTTATTATCTTTTGCCGATTTGTCATCGGAAACCTTCATAGCCAATTTTTCAAAATCTTCCCCTTTCTTCAACTGTTTCATAAGGTCCTTTGCAATGGTATAAGACTTCACGGTATCCTCACCTGACGCATTTGGAGGCAGGTTGACAAGAATATGGCTCACCTTAACATCTTTTTGCATACGATCATAGGCTTCTTTGACGAGCTTATCCGTAACCTCCCGGTCAATCAGGTAAGAATTGGCCAGTTGTCTGCGATACCCTTCCAATTCTTTCTGCAAAGAAGGAATAGTGTCGAGCTGCATATCCTTAGCCCGCTGTACCTTTAGTTTAAATTTTGTGTACAAATCAAGGTATTCCTGCAAAGAGGCTCTCGAAAAATCAGCCTTATCTCCATTAGTCTTCGAATAAATGTACTCGAATTCAGAAACTCTAACAGGAGTATAATCTACGGTAAACAATACAGGGTCATTGTCCTGCCCAACTAAAGCAGTAACGAACAACAAAGCAACTATGGAAAGCAAAAAGTTTTTAATCATTGGAATTCAATTATTTATTTTGAAACAATCCAAAAAATCTTAAGCACCTGGTCAAAAATAAGTTACCATTAAATTGGGATGAGTTTTGAGCTCAATCAAGGCA
>CAZHOV010000263.1:0-4506 GCA_964534315.1 uncultured Saprospiraceae bacterium
TACGGAAACAAACGTTCTGAGGCTAAATCCAAATTTAGACAACCCAATCACCTTAAACCATCTACTAAAACCAAAAAAGCCTACCTTTCGTGACTATTGGACTATACCACTACGCTAAACCCTTTGCTCTCTTAGCGCCTTAGCGAGCACTTACTCCTTCCGATTTACCTTCTTTTGATACTCCTTTGGCGACACTTGTTTCTTGCGCTTGAATAGCCGGATAAAATAGGAGAGGCTGTTGAAGCCGCATTCCATATACACTTCTTTAATCTTTTTCTTGGGATTGCTGAGTAGGCTGGTCGCTAGTTTGATGCGCTCGTTATTGATGAAATCGACAGGGGAGATGCCCAGTTCGTTCTTAAAAACGCGGTGGAAGTTGGACTCGCTCATATGCATTTTCCTGGCCAGCATTTCTACCGAAAGCGGTTCGTCGAGATGGTCGCGGATGTATTGGACGATAAACGCTACGCGGTTATTACTGTCAATCGACAGGGTTTTATTGGTATAGATCTTTTGGGTCTCGGCCTGGAGGATCCGGATGATCAGCTCGCGGATCATAAAATCGGCGAACAGGTCTTTGGAAGCGTGATTTTCGGTAAATAGAAAGATCAGCCGCTGGATGATCTGGTGGATGGCGACGTCATTGGTAAAATGAAAGTTGTCCTGGGTGAATTTCCATTCGTTATCGTCCGCTTTGGGCATTTGCTCATTGAGGAGCATAACGACCTCGCCGATCTTCTCATCGGAAATGGTCATAGCCAGGCAGCGCGTAGGCGTTTCCATTTGCGCTTCCGGAAAATCGATACACATCAGTTCACTGGCCGGCAGGATAAGCGATTCGCCCGGCAAAAAATCAAAGGATTGGCTTTCTTTCAGGTACATGATCTTTTTCCCTTGCAACATACTGGCTAGTACGGGATAGTTGAATTCCAATAAGACGCGTTCCGCCTGTTGGTGGGTTTCAAAAATATGCATTTCGGCATTACTGAGGGAGTAGGACGTTTGATTTTCTACCAACGTCTCCAACCGCCTGTTTTGGTAGAAGTGTTTGGGTAATTGCATGAGAGGATATCTTGTAATTAATATAAAAGGTTAATTAAGATATTTCCTTTTATTGGAATTACGAAATGATTGGGCGTTTTTTGACTTCTACCTTACATTCTCCGAAGAGCATAGGCGAGTTAGCTCCATGGGATTCAAAGATTGGTGCAGGGCACCTTGATATTAAAATCGGGGAAGCGTTAAATCTTGGGAAAATATTAAGCTCCTCTGGAGCATTCCGAATTTTAGGCTGTGTGAATGCTACCAATATACTGCTCCTCAGGAGCAACTAATTGCCAAGTTGACTCTGCTATTGGAGACGTCCACGTCTCCACCCTTATAATTGGTGCAGCGCACCAAATACCTTTTTAGCATAGAAAAATCAAGGATTATGGGTGGTGCAGCGCACCTTGATATTAAAATCGAGGAAGCCTTAAATCTTGGGAAAAGATTAAGCTCCTCTGGAGCATTCCGAATTTTAGGCTGTGTGAATACTACCGATATACTGCTCCTCTGGAGCAGATATGAAATCAAACTCTGCTATTGGAGACGTCCTCGTCTCCACCCTTATGATTGGTGCAGCGCACCAAATACCTTTTTAGCATAGAAAAATCAAGGATTATGGGTGGTGCAGCGCACCTGGATATTAAAATCGAGGAAGCGTTAAATCTTGGGGAAAGATTAAGCTCCTCTGGAGCATTCCGAATTTTAGGCTGTGTGAATACTACCAATATATTGCTCCTCTGGAGCAGCTATGAAATCAAACGATGCTATTGGAGACGTCCACGTCTCCACCCTCTCTCCATGCTGGTGGAGACGTCTTCGTCTCCACCCCTCTTTCCGGGTGCCTCTTGCACCCAACACATCCTCACCAGATGCTTACGCCCCTGCTTACAACTGCCAGCGGCACCCCGAAGATTGCTTTGGACGAAGAAATCCAAAGCAGCAGAGTACTTTTTTTAAAAATTGCGAGAATCGTTCACCTTTTTAATAGAATAGGTCAATTTATTACAAATAATGATCAATAGTTTTGTTCTAAGCGAAAAAAGCAAAATATAGACAAAGCTTTTAAGCCTTGAGGATAAATTAATTTTTTTATTAAAACAGTTTACCATGAGTGATATTTTAACCACGGCGACGAACGTCGTACCTAAGCCTACTTTTAAGAATCAGTATGACAATTTTATCGGCGGAAAATGGACCCCGCCAACAAAAGGACAATACTTTGATAATGTATCCCCTGTAGACGGCAAATCATTTACCAAGATAGCCCGGTCTACAGCCGAAGATGTCGAATTGGCTATTGATGCAGCCTGGAAAGCTGCGCCCGAATGGAACAATTCTTCCGCTACCTTCCGCAGCAATCTATTGCTCAAGATCGCCGATGTGATGGAAGAAAACCTGGAAACCCTGGCTCGCGTAGAAACATGGGACAACGGAAAAGCGCTTCGCGAAACCCGCGCTGCCGACCTTCCCCTCGCTGTTGACCACTTCCGCTATTTTGCAGGTGTGATCCGCGCAGAAGAAGGAAGCGTTAGTGAGCTGGATTCCCAGACGGTTTCTATGAATGTATTGGAACCACTAGGCGTTGTTGCCCAAATCATTCCCTGGAATTTCCCGTTATTGATGGCTACCTGGAAAATAGCGCCGGCCCTGGCTGCCGGAAACTGCGTGGTACTGAAACCTGCTGAACAAACACCCGTCGGCATTATGATCCTCGTAGAAATGATCCAGGATATCTTACCTGCCGGTGTCTTGAACGTAGTAAACGGTTTTGGTATCGAAGCCGGAAAACCGTTGGCTTCCAACCCGCGCATCAACAAAGTCGCCTTTACCGGTGAAACCACTACCGGACAGTTGATCATGCAGTATGCTTCTAAGAACATTGTACCTGTCACATTAGAGCTGGGCGGAAAATCGCCTAATATCTTTTTCGAAAGTGTTATGATGGCCGACGATGATTTCTTCGACAAGTGCCTGGAAGGCGCGGTGATGTTTGCCCTCAATCAGGGAGAAGTGTGTACCTGTCCGTCCAGAATTTTGGTCCAGGAGAGTATTGTGGACAAATTTGTTGAGCGATTCGTTGAACGTACCAAGGCGGTCAAACTAGGCCACCCGTTAGATCCGAATACCATGATGGGAGCCCAGGCTTCCAGTGATCAGTACGAGAAGATCCTGAACTATATCAAGATCGGAAAAGAAGAAGGTTGTGAGGTATTATGCGGAGGTGAAGCGGCCTACAATGAAGGTCTTGAAGGAGGGTACTACATCCAGCCGACCATCCTGAAAGGACACAACAAGATGCGGGTATTCCAGGAAGAGATCTTTGGCCCCGTCGTTTGTTTGACGACCTTCAAAGACGAAGCTGAAGCCATCGAGATTGCCAATGATACCTTATACGGACTAGGTGCCGGCGTCTGGACGAGAGACATGCACCAGGCTTACCAGATTTCCAGAGCAGTACAAGCCGGTCGCGTTTGGGTCAATTGCTACCACGCCTACCCCGCACACGCGCCATTCGGAGGCTACAAGAAGTCGGGTATCGGCCGCGAAACGCATAAGATGATGCTGAACCACTACCGCCAAACTAAGAACATGCTGATTTCTTATGATAAGAATGCATTGGGATTCTTTTAGGACGTCGTAACGTCGTAACGCCGTAGTGCCGTAACGCTAAATCATTTGATATTTTATCGTTGAGGCGCTATGGCGCTATGGCTTCCCAACCCCCTATTCCTCTCTTTAATTCAGACAAATAAATCAAGCTACCATGGTGCAGCGCGTTTTGATCACCGAAGAAGCCAAAAAAGTTATAGACCAATTGAGAGCAGCGCATGGTCCGTTGATGTTTCATCAGAGCGGCGGATGTTGTGATGGCTCTTCGCCCATGTGTTATCCGGAGGGGGAGCTCATGCTCAACGAGACGGACGTCCACCTGGGCGATATCCACGGCTGCAGCTTTCACATGTCCAAAGATCAGTACGAATACTGGAAGCACACCCAGCTCACCGTCAACGTCGTCAAAGGGCGCGGCTCCAGTTTTTCGTTAGAGATCCCGCTGGGATTGCGTTTTGTCATTGAGTCGCGGTTGTTTACCGATGAAGAGATTGAAATTTTGGAAAATGAGAAATTAGGAAAATAGGCTAATGAACCTTTCTTGATTATAGGACTACGCTACTGCGTGAAGTCCTTTGTGTTCTCTGCGAGACCATCTCATCCACGGAAATCCGTATGATCCGTTTAATCCGCGTTCTATCCTACTAGTTGCGGGCTAGTCTCCCACCGCATTTCACCCCTTTATGTTCCCAGCGCCTTTGCGAGCCCCCTTGCACCCCTCCTGAACCCTCTGAACCTCTGAACCCTCTGAACCTCTGAACCCTCTGAACCTCTGAACCCTTCTTGAAACCCTGATACCTTGAAACCTTGAATCCTTCTTTACGCACTCAAAACAAGTCCACTACACTT
>CAZHOV010000264.1:0-4381 GCA_964534315.1 uncultured Saprospiraceae bacterium
ATTTTGAGAAAAAACTATTAATGTATTCAGTATTAATCCGGAAAGTAGAAGTATCGATCTGAGAAAATTAAAAAGGGAAGAGGAGGAAAGAAAAAATTGATTGATAAACATATTTTATGTTTTAATTTAAATAGCTATTTTTCAACTTAAAATTACATAAATTAAGAAGACGGAACAAGATCTAGAAATCTTAATCTACAGATTGGAAATTTTTTGACAAATTTTGAAAAGCTATTCTCTATATTTTTTAAAATCTGATATGAAGTTTTTTCCGCATTACCGGTCCATTTTAATCGGTTTTTCATAAGTACATGTTATTGAATTTATGAAAGAAGATAAAGAAATAACTGTTTCATAATAAAGGATTTTAAATAGTTAAACACCATATTTTGTATATATAGTTACAGATAAAAAAATTTATGTACTCATCTCATCTAGTAGTTCCCCGATCGTTTTCTGCTCAAGGACTACTTTCATTTGACTTTCGGCTTTTTCAAAAAGACTAGATACGATCCTTTGGGAATTATCCGGGCGCTTCCCTTCTGCCAGAATATCAAACTGTGTTTGAAACAAAGGCTTTCCCTTTTCTATTGCCACTAAAATATCTAGTATGGTTATCTGCTCCGGTTTCTTGGCCAGGCGGATCCCTCCTTGCTTGCCCTCCTTGGTCTCTAAAATACCCTCTGCAGTGAGATGCTGCAAGATTTTCACCAGGGTGGGCTTCGGAATATCCAATATCCTGGACATCGCTGCAGTAGATAAATATTCATACTGCTCCTGCCTGAATTTATCCGATATAAAAATCACCACCAGAATGGCTTTTGAGAAGGATAATGAATAGCCCATACTATATATTTTGTATATCTAGTTACAAAACTAAGTTATTAATTTTAAATTTGTAATAGGTATTAGAAAAATTATATAAAAAAAGACGATGACTAAAGTTGTAGCACCACTAATTATTGCCCTAATCCTACTTTCCGCTTGCAGCCCAAAAACTGTTGCCCCGCTCAATCGGGGGTTATCTGATGAGGCATTAAAAGAACTGGCCAATGAACTAGCCCACAAATACATCATCACCGACGGGCATGTTGATCTACCCTACCGCCTCCGCGTCCAAAATTTCCGGCTGACCAGGGAATATACCGGCATTCCTGTCAAAACCCAAAAGGGCGACTTTGACTATGAGCGAGCTAAGGAGGGCGGGCTCGACGCCCCTTTCATGTCGATCTTTATTCCGGCTTCCTACCAAAAAAACGGAGGAGCTAAAGAACTGGCCGATACGCTCATCAATATGGTCTATGGCATAACAGAAGTGCATCCCGATAAATTTCAGGTGGCTGTTTCTCCTAAGGATATAAAAAAGCATTTCAAAAAGGGCATTGTCTCCCTTCCTATGGGTATGGAAAATGGCGCTCCTATTGAGGGAAAACTGGAAAATGTGGCTTATTTCCACCAACGAGGCATCCGGTACATCACCCTTACCCACTCCAAAGACAATCATATCTGCGATTCTTCTTACGACACCACCCGCACCTGGAACGGCCTCAGCCCTTTTGGTCGAAAGGTCGTCAAAGAAATGAACCGGGTAGGCATCATGGTTGATATCTCCCATGTTTCGGATAGCACTTTTTATCAGGTACTGGAGATTACCAAAGCGCCGGTCATTGCCTCCCACTCCTCCTGCAGGAAATACACCCCCGGCTTCGAGCGCAACATGAACGACGATATGATTAAGCGGTTGGGCGAGAATGGAGGCGTTATACAGATCAACTTCGGCTCTACCTTCGTTGATGGCGAAGTAGCTAAGGCCCGTCGGCAAATGCGCAATGACATCAATAAAATGCTGGAAGAAAAAGGCCTGGAACGCGACGATCCCGATGCCGAATTAATCATCGAAGAATTCAAGCAAAAAAACCAGGACGTCTACTGGACGGATGTCAAGATGGTAGCCAATCACATCGATCATGTTGTCAAACTGGCCGGCATCGACCATGTTGGTCTGGGCTCCGACTTTGACGGGGTGGGCGATTCGCTCCCCACCGGCCTGAAAGATGTGGCGGCTTATCCTAACCTGATCTATGAGTTGCTCAAACGTGGCTACACAGGAGAGGACATTGAAAAGATCTGTTACGCAAATCTATTTAGAGTATGGAAAGCAGTAGAAAACGCAGCCGGGGTTAGGTAACCGGAGGACCAGAAGACAAGAAGTAACGATATAGCGAGGAAACGATATCGCAGTTATTTTAATTTTTTTGTCCCCAAGTTTATTGGTTAATACAACTATACAGTAGAGTTTAGTTCTCCCCGCTCCATACGATCAAAGAGATCGTCATCAGGATCATTGTCGTCATTATCTTTGCGTTGATACCAACTGGCAATACTTTTACAAGCCATTCCGGAGGCCTTTTGGGCTAAGGTATATACTGCTTTAGCTTTTTTTGTAGTATCTTCTTTGCCTTTTTCTAAAGCTACAGAAGGTCCTTCCAGTGCGGCTGTTGCGGTCAATGAAGCTGCTTTATCCAATAAAGGTACCCCCGTCACTCCTCCTGCCTGGCTGGCCGCTTCTGAATACGCCTCGTTTTCGGCACTCGTTGCAGTTTCCAGCCTTTGTTGTCGCTCCTCGGGTGTTCTTCCAACCTCAAGATCTGGCCTGGCAACATCTTCTTGCGCTTCTTGGCGCTCTGCGCGAGCCTGAGGAATCGTTGAATAGGTATTTTGCGCTAGCTCAATAGCGCTTTTTGCCTGACCAAGAAAGGGAATAGAATAACCACTTAGCATTCCACTTAGATAGTTCATAGCATTTGCAGCTCCTAATAATTGAGAGAGCCCCCATCCGGAAGAAACCGCCTCCTGGGTATCTCCGGCTGCTTCAGAGAAGTCTGCTATGGCTTCCATCGCTTCTCCAATTTGGCTGTCGCCAGTTAAGGTAGCAACAACCGTTGCCGCTTCATTGATCCCTTCCAAAGCATCTCCCGTTTCATCGTCACTATCTCCCTCATCATCATTGTCATCTCCATTGCCTCTTCCACGCTGTATAACCTCGCCTTTTAATTGGATAGCCTCGGCTTTTGTTTCTTGATTCGCAGGCTGTTCTTCTAATAATCGATTATTTGCTATGGCCTTAAATTGAGCTGCCCGAAAGGCTTGAGGACTGTTATTTGCTATTTCCTGGTAGGCATCTAATTGCTTCACCTGAGGACTTTCATTAACCAGACGTTGAAGTTTCATCTGGGCAATAGCCCCAGGCCGGTTGTCTTCTATTACTGCTGAATGTTCACGAATACGACCAACATAATTCGATGCGTTAGCAACGGATGGGTTATTGGCTTCCTGAGCTTTATCACTGGGTACATTCATTGATATTATAAATTGAAGACCGACAAATAAAAATCAATCGTAACTATTGAAAAGCAATCTAAAGATAGCAAATTTCCTCAAAAACCCAAGTGTCGTTCGTGTCCTGCCAAAAAAGAAAATTTTAGATCAAACCTGAACGGCGTAATTCTCGTTCTATCCTAAAATTGTAAATATGTCAGAGCACAAAATTCAAATTAAGCAGATCGATCAGGTGACTCACGATGTCCTTTCCTTTACCACCGAAAAGCCTGAAGGCTATCAATTCAAACCGGGGCAGGCGACGGAAATGTCCATTGCCAAAGAAAACTGGAAAGAAGAGAAAAGACCTTTTACCTTTACCGGTCTGCCCGAAGAGGAGTACCTTGAATTTACGATCAAGACCTACCCTTCTCACGACGGCGTAACTGAAAAAATGCGAGGATTAAAAGAAGAAGATGAACTGATGATCGGCGATCCCTGGGGAGCTATTGAATACAAAGGCGAAGGCGTTTTTATCGCAGGAGGTGCCGGAGTTACCCCCTTTATTGCCATTCTGAAGGATCTGGGTAAAAAGGGAGCTATTGGTGATAACAAATTGATTTTTGCAAACAAGGCATCTAAAGATATTATCCTCAAAGATGAGTTCGGGAAGATGTTGGGTGCTAACTTCATCAATATTCTAAGTGATGAACGGACTGACAACTATTCCTATGGCCAAATTAACAAAGAATTCCTCGAGGCCTATATCGATAACTTCGGAAAGAACTTCTATGTTTGCGGCCCGCCATCTTTTAATGAAGATATGCTAAAGTATCTGGAGGAACTGGGCGCAAATCCGGATGCGCTGGTATTTGAGAAGTGATTTAAGGATCTTACTTCCTAAAATGAGCAGCAAAACTCAAAATAATAGCCGTAGCTGAAAAAATGGTCATTACGATACCCGGAACGAAGTTAACTTGCCCCCCAAATCCATAAAAAGAAAATAATCTAAGGGATCGCGAAATAATAAGTTACATAGAATAGACGAAGTTATTTTGTGCGC
>CAZHOV010000265.1:0-4338 GCA_964534315.1 uncultured Saprospiraceae bacterium
TTCAAAGTCGCTGATTGGGAGTCATTATCTGGAATTTCAGGAGAGTTCAAAGGCAAGGTGAGAACCTATCATCAGGATATTTTGCAGGAAGTCATTAAAGCGTGAACTTTCGCCTTATACCCAGTATAAGGCGAAAGGAGCCAATTAGATAATACTCAATATTTGATATCTTATGTTTCTCCAGCATTAAAATGCTATATCTAGTATGTAGACTTTTAGTATGCAAAGGGTGATTTTGCGTCATGTCCATGCGGCTTGCTCGTCAGTTACCCTTTTCATGAATAAACTACTCAAATCATTTGGTGAAAGAGTTTGGCAAAAGAGAATCGAGAAAGGATTATCACAGGAAGAGTTTGCTTTTAGGGTTGGCGTTCATCGTACTTATGTAGGTATGGTAGAACGGGCTGAACGAAATGTTACGCTCGTTACGATACATAAGTTTGCTAAAGCATTGGACATCTCCATTTCGGAGCTTCTATCTAATATTGAAGATGACTAATGCTAACAACGCAAGAAATTATCAAACTCGGATCGGAGCATCTCAATGATCTTGAAGATCATATTTTTGATGTCCTTACAGTAGAAAAGCCAGTCTCTATCGAGGCTGCAAAAAACTTAGCCAAGATCATTTCTAAGCTTTCTCCATTGCTTGGTAATCTCATTGAATTCAATATCGTGGAATTTTTGAATGATCAGGAGGAGTATAAAGGTATTGGAGAATGGCAACGCCAAGACCCCGGATTCCCCGATACGATTTTTACTGGTGTTAGCCCAACCCCGGGTTTTGAAGTCAAGGCTTGGTTTCCTTTAGCAACTGAAATTACTGCCCGATTTAAAGACAGTCAAAACCATTTTCAACATGATCAAACCTATGTATGTATGCTCTCGTGGGTTCCGGAAATGCTAATTTATGGCAAGCCTAAAATCATTGATGTGGCAATATTCTCCGGGGCGTCAGTGGCTAAGGCTAGGGATGATTATTATCATAATCCTCCAGACTATATAGTTCTGGAGCCGCGTGATACGACGGCTAGAACTCGCAACCTTCAACAAACGAATACAAACGGATTTAAGTGGCAAGCAGGAGATTTTGAAGCAGCTAAAAAAATAGTTGAGTCTTGGGGAGAAAATGGGAAGGTTTACAAGCCTACACCAGAATACCAGAAGAAGTTACGACAGCTTATAGCAACGCAAACTTACAGGGGCGACACTAATTACGCTAAGATGGATCGGATTGATCACGCAGGAATAGAAGCCTTTAAAAAGCGTGTTCTTGATAAAAAAATGCATGGTCTTAGTATCAAAGATTGGGCTTCCCTCATTGCTACAAAAACTGATCAAGGTCAAAAAGCTTTAGAAAAAGAACTAGAAGACAAGCTCGAAATTAGAGATCGGGATACAGATGAAATTATTGAGTGAAGCGTTTTACTCCATAGTTAAAATAAGTTTCATCTATTTCCGCTCCAAAGGCTTTTCTCCCTAATTTATCAGCTACAACGCTTGCACTGAATAATCCACCAAAGGGTTCCCAAACTACGTCCCCTTCAGAAGTAGAGGAGTCTATTATTCTCTCCATTAAGTCCAGAGGCTTTTGATTGAGGTGGACAGCTTTTCCGCGTGTTTCTTCAGTTTTAACTCTTTCCTTCCCTCTTAAAGCTGGACGTTCCCACACATTAGTTACCCCATGAGGGCAGTTGAATTTTGAGCGCATTTTTTCCCATTCTCTTCCTGACATTGGCTTGACTCCGTCTTTAGAGTAGTAAGGCCGTCCCTTTGGATTGCCATGTTCGTTGGCATAGGCTTGCAATCTTTCAAACATGTCAGGTGGAGGAAAGTACCAAAGATGTCCCTGATCGAAATATTTTCTCACTGCGGCATCTTTTACACCACAAGCCTCATTAGCTTTCCTTAAAGCAAGACCTGAACGTTTCCACTCATTCTTAAGCCATACCTTGAGTGGTTGGTCGTTAATTTTGGCTTCAAAGACATACTGAACACACATTTCAGTTACGACAGGAAATCTTCTAATTTTTGAAGTATTGACGTTCCCTGCGATATGACCCTTACCTTTATTCCAGACGTTAGCGTTTACGTAGCGCCATCCGTACTTTTCAAGTAAAGGGTGGATAACGGCCCATCCGATTTCTGAGTTCCAAAACCAAAGAGTAGTTTCAGGTGTAGCAGATTCAGACCATTTTTTTACGTGATCTTCATACCAATCAGGAAGATCAAGGTGATCTGATGTATCACCTTCAAATCCTAAAACTCCATATGCTCCATCTGATATGATGCACTGTGGAGCGTCCCATTTTGAGTAAAAATCAAGAGAATCGCCGAGGTGAAGCGTGACCCTTTCATTACTAAAAATGCTTAGGTCAGATGTGATTACCTTAAGATTTTTCGGCTTGCCTCGGTTTACTGTGCTAGGCGGTAAAACCTGATTGTCTTTCTTTTTAATGCTATGTTTAGTATGCATGGAAACAAGATACGCTAAATCACCGCACAACACAACAAAACATAGAGGAATCAAAATTTTCTATTAAAAAGGTACATCTGTGTTTCGGCCTTTCGCCTTCTGCTGTGCAAAACACGAAAAAAGGCCGGAACAAGTCCGGCCTTGATTGATTCTAAAATTGAAGGATTTAAAAGTTTAAGACTGCTCCAACGCGAAGTGCGCTCTCATCGCCACCATATGTCTCGCGCTGAGCGTTAGCATAGTCGTAATCGTTATCCGAGTAATCAGCGTAGTAATACTGTCCACGAACAGAGAAGCGTTCATTTACAGCATGTTCAACGCCAACACCAATGCGCCATGCATCAAAATCATCATCTTGCGATCCAAGTGTAGCCCCATTCAAGAAGGTTTCTGACTCAAGCTCAGCACGTTGGTACCCCACCAACGCGTAAGCAAGAGTATTTTCCTGCACCATAAATCCCGGCTTAAGATCAACATAAAACTGATGATTTTTTTCAAAATCAACGCGCGCGTTGTTTGCACCTATGGTTGTTGAGTAAGACCCATCGACATTACTAAGATCATAACCTGCTTCTGCACCGAGGACAAAATTCGAGGGAAACTTATGCCTGTATCCTGCAAACACACCTCCTTCAAATCCATTCAAATCTTCACTATCAGAAAAATCGCCGAACCCAGTTGTTCCGTCTTCGTAGTCGTAATCTACATCTCCCCAGCTATAACCAAGGTTGGCACCAACATAAGGACCGTTGAATAGTTCAGAATTTGCAGGGGATGACAAGGCCAGTCCTGCAACTGCGGCCATTAGAAAAAATTTATTTTGCATGTAAAAAATCCTTTATTATAAATTGTGTATTAGGGAGTTATGAAATTAATTCAGCAAGGAGTAAACCTGATGATCAAGACCCTCCCCAGAATGCACCGTAGTAAAGGATCACATATATGGCCGAAATAATTGATACAATACTGTATGAAGATGGATCACAAGACTATTATATCTCGGATTTGAAAAGAGCCAAATTCAGACGATTGATCAATACTTATTATGGAAAACTTGTAAAATATTGGAGACCCAACCAATATAATCATGAATTATATGCATATTTCAATAATACAGTTGTAGGTCACCATACTTCTAGCAAAGGATTAGATAGACCAAGCGATCCTATGCTAGAAGAAAAAGGTGCAAATGCTAAGATAGTACTCGTCCCCGATCTAAAAGAATATAGTCTTAATTTATAAGAAATAAATTTACTTCTTTCCTCCATCGGCGACCAGGGCTGCCTCCTCAAACCTTTTCCGTTCGGAAGGGGTGAGATACTTGCGATGTCTCTGATCGTCAAAAAGTGTTATCGGCATAACCTACACGCACGTTAATAACTTTTGTGTAACTATTCGACCAATATAGGTAAGAATTCCGGGAATAGGAAGAGGGGAGGGGTAAGAAGTTACCCACTATATATTATAGTGTGTAACCGTTTCAAATCGCTCCTATCCTAGCGTGAAAGGATAAACGGTTAAAAATCCTTGAAGTCAACTACAAAAATATGTTATGGGTAATTTATATTAGATAGTACGTATATAATTCATTGGAGTGTAAAGAGTGAATACAGACCCTAATAAAGCATTGAAAGAAGCAGGCATCCCCCCTGATTCTGAATTGGGGAAAAAAGTGATGGCCGCATTTGCAAAACCAAAGGAACCAAAGGAACCGAAGGAAGAAAAACCCGAGCCAAAGCCAAGCCAAGGTTAAGCTGGTAAACTCAATCAATCAAGACAGGTTCCCCCTTTTCGCTTTTCGTTGCACAGAAGGCGAAAGGTTGGGGATAAAATCACCCCGGTTTTTGACAAAATCGGATGTT
>CAZHOV010000266.1:0-4281 GCA_964534315.1 uncultured Saprospiraceae bacterium
AAAGAAGAAAGTTTGGTGTGTCGAAACACGAATAGTGTTTTGAAACACCCTCAGGCCGAATTTTCACCCAATCTTATGAGCTATTTAATTTGCTGAAAAAGGTTGGCTGACTAGCCTGCTCAAATTCGTTCTTTTTCAGGAATTGGCCGATCTCTTTGGTCAACTTAGCAGTTTCGATCAAAAAGCCGTCATGTCCGTATAAAGAGTCAATAATTTTCAGCGTTGCACCAGGAATATACTTTGCCAGGAACTCTTGTTCTATTACCGGAAACAAAACGTCTGATTGAATACCTATAACTAATGTTTTTGCCTGTATTGCTTTAAGTGCCTGATCGATATTATTCCTTTCTCTGCCGACATGATGACTATCCATTGCTTTACTGAGGATCCAATAACTAAAGGCATTAAACCGTTTAGCTAATTTTTCTCCCTGGTATTGTTGATAAGAAATGGCTCTGGGCAGATCAAATACCTCCGTATTTTCATCTAATTGAGAAGCCCAATAGGTTTGATAATGTCTGTAGGAGAGAAGTGCAATAGAACGAGCAGCTTTCATGCCCGTCATACCGGCTTCCGGATAACTCAGTTTCCAGGTGTGATCGCTTTTTATGGCCATTCGTTGGCTCTCGTTAAATGCTATTCCCCAGGGGGAATGTCTTGCATTCGTTGCAATAAGGATCAAGTGGTCGAAAAGATCAGGCTGTAGAATACTCCATTCCAGCGCTTGATGCCCGCCAAGTGATCCTCCGATTGTAAGGTTTATCCGGTTGATCTTTAGATGTTTCCTTAACAGTTCATGCGCATTGACCATATCTCTGATCGTCAGTTCCGGAAAATCGTGAAAATAAGGGAGACCATTGGATCGTTCAGACAACGGACCGGTACTGCCATAGCAACTGCCCAGAATATTTGCGCAGACGATAAAATGATCTTCCGGATTGAAAAGATCGGTTGGTCCGAACAGGCCGGGCCACCATTCAAAAGGATTGGAATTAGCTGTGAGGGCATGACATACCCAGATGACATTTGACTGATCTTCATTCAGCTGGCCCGCGGTATGATAGGTAATATGAAGCCCGTCAAGTGCCCCTCCCTTTTCTAAAGGGAAGGGACTTGGGGAATAAAAATTATGTTTTTTCATTTTATTAACGATTGAGATAATTTAGAGTGTCGATTTAGTTGATTTTTTAAAGACCTGTTTAAAAGCCTTTTCAAAGTCTGATTTAATATCCTCGATGTGTTCGATTCCGACCGACACCCTTAAAAGTCCGGGAACTACTCCTGAAGCAGCTTGTTCTTTTTCTGACAATTGCTCGTGGGTCGTAGAAGCAGGGTGAATGATCAGGGTTTTGGCATCTCCCACATTAGCAAGGTGGCTGACGAGTTGTAGGTTTTCGATTACGTCATCAGCAGCTTCCTTTCCACCTTCGACTTTAAAAGACAAGACGCCTCCAAAACCTCTTCTGAGGTATTTTTTGGCTAATTAATGGTAAGGGCTGCTTTCGAGACCAGGGTAATTGACCCAAACGACTTCAGGGCGGGCTTCCAACCATTTGGCTAGGGCAAGTGCATTATCAACCGTTCGTTCTACTCTTAGTGAGAGTGTTTCAACCCCCTGAAGTAACAGGAAGGAATTAAAGGGGCTTAGCGCCGGTCCAAAATCTCTTAATCCTTCTACTCTTGCGCGGATAGCAAAGGCAATATTGGGTAATCCAAGGGGGTTCCCTTCGCCAAAAACTTCCCAAAATTTCATTCCATGGTAGCCTTCGGAAGGCTCTGTAAATTGAGGAAAGTTACCATTCGCCCAATTGAAATTTCCGCCATCTACCAGTACCCCTCCAATGCTGGTTCCATGCCCGCCAATCCATTTTGTGGCAGAAGCAGTTACAATATTTGCACCATAATCGATAGGCCGTACTAAGAATCCTCCCGCTCCAAAGGTGTTGTCTACGACCATCGGGATACCGTATTTTTCGGCTAGTTTGGCAAAAGCTTCAAAGTCCGGAATGTTAAATCCCGGGTTGCCGATGGATTCCAAATAGATCGCCTTGGTTTTTTCGTCAATAAGGCGTTCAAAAGCTTCGGGCTGGTCTCCTTTTGCGAAGCGGGCCTCTATTCCCAGCCGTTTAAAAGCTACTTTAAATTGATTGTAAGTGCCGCCGTAAAGATAACTGGTAGAAACCAGATTGTCGCCAGCTTCCAAGATATTCGAAAGTGCAATAAACTGAGCTGCTTGCCCAGACCCTGTAGCAACGGCGGCTACCCCGCCTTCTAATGCAGCGATACGTTTTTCAAAAACATCTGTAGTCGGGTTCATGATCCTGGTATAGATATTACCGAACTCTTTGAGACCAAAAAGATTAGCTGCATGTTCCGAATCTTTGAATAAATAGGAAGTGGTTTGATAAATGGGCACCGCCCGGGCATTTGTAGCCGGATCGGGTTCCTGGCCGGCATGTAGTTGGAGGGTTTCAAAACGGGCTTGATCTAAGGAATGATTGCTCATGATAAAACTTATTTATGGATTTAGAAATAAAATAGATACACAGATAGGGAAACGGAGGTAACTTTCCTCCATTGGCTGGCAAAAGGATTACAATATGAATGAGGTAGTATGTCCTAATGCCGGATTAGCTACAACAACAGCAACAGCAAGGACATACGATCATAGACTGACCGGTAGAAGTGGAATAAAAAATATCAGAAGTATTGGATATTCCTTTAAAAGCATTGGGAAATGCTTTTGTAAAGTTTGAAAAAGATATTGTTAAGGAAGTAGACATGTTGAATACAATTAATTCATATTTCCTCAAAATAGAGGATGGATTTGGCACCTTCCCGATCATTTACCGGGGGTTGCCAGAGGGTCTACAAGCCATTACTCTCGCCTCTTCTTTATAAATCAACTGCAAATTAGCAGCAATTGAGCTTTTAAGATAAGAGGAGCACTGCATAGATGCAATCTTTTTAAGATTTCCTTAACATTTAAAAAAATGGAACGACTTTTCAGTACAGTAAGAGGAGTTAAATTAGTTTCTTTATATCGGTACTGGCGGAAAGCTTAAGCTCCTCATCTAAATTTAATAGATTCAGCCCTGGTTTTTTACCCACTTCAATACTACCCAACTCCTTTTCATACCCCAATGCTTCTGCTCCGTTGAGCGTGGCCCATTTCAATAAAGTTTCAAAGGGCACATAAGATTGGTACTTGCTGATGGTTTTCATTTCTTCCAGTAATGAGAGTTGCCAGTTGGAGGTAAGGCTGTCGGTACCGATCGTAACGTTGGCGTTCGTTTCGAGGAAGTGTTGATAATTGGGCAGGCGGTTCTCTATGTAAAGATTGGCGTTGGGGCAGGTGGCCCAGTACGTGTGGTCACTCCAGGCCTGAGCCGCTTCGATATCCTTTGGAGTGGTCATCGTATTGTGCACAAATAAGGTACGATGAGCGGGGTTCATGTGCATAAGGGCATAGAGGATTGAAGGGTTGCCGGTGGCGTTGAAGTGATCTAGCGAAAAACCAAAAGAAGTGAAAAATTCCAGAAAATCGCCTGATTTTGATATAAAAAGTTCATTTTCTCCCGGTGTTTCCTGATTATGGATACTTATCGTGCTGCCTTCCTCATTGAGTGCATCAATCTTTTTGAAAAGGGAAGGGGAAACGGTGTAAGGAGCGTGAGGCACACAGCTTTTTTTGTTATTGCCAGTGCTGGTTTGTTCGTCGAAAGCCGGTTTAAATTGGTTGAAGAAGTGCTCAGTTTGATCATCCTGAAGAAAATCGAACATTTCTACGAAAGTATAATAAGCGATAGGGCTTTTATCTTTCTGGGCAGCGGTATCGCTTTTATTAGAAATATCACCTACAGCTACGATGCCCTCTTGCTGCATTTCCTGGTCTGCCTTTTCGATCGCATCCTGAATCTGCTCCGGTGGAAAGTCTCGGTAATTGACCACACTTTTCAGGAAGGGGACCAGTTTGGTTCCGGTATCTACCAATCCTTTCATGTGGGATAATTCGAGATGGCAATGCGTATTGATAAAGCCCGGGATGATCGCTCCTTTGTGGATGTCTAAGCTGGCAGGGTCGTGGTCTGACCGCTGATCGACTGAAAGAATTTCTCCGGTAGTTTCATCGACAACAATTACACCTTCTTTAATCGGGGCTGAAGATACGAGGAAGATATAGTCGGCGGATAGTTTTTTCATTTTTGCGAGGTTGGTTTTGTCTTGAGGCCGTCTAAAAAGTCTTTTAGACTCCCTCTAAGGAATTTTTTATTTTGGGAG
>CAZHOV010000267.1:0-4253 GCA_964534315.1 uncultured Saprospiraceae bacterium
TGATGATCAAAACGTAAATATCCGAACCTCACGTGAGGTTTATCTTTATAATTATCCCATCTCTAAAACCGAAAAAAATAATTTATGCGAACACGATTCACCTTTCTGCTCCTTCTGGTACTACTGCGCTTTTCCTCTATTGCCCAAGACTGTATCGGAGCACAACTATACAGCCAGGAAGCCTACCAATATGGGCGTTTTGAAGTGGCGATGCGATCGGCGGCAGGCGAAGGTGTCGTATCCTCCTTTTTCCTTTTCAACATGGACCATGACTGTAACTGGCCAGATGAAAACAACGAACTAGATATTGAAATGACCGGGAATACCGAAGATCTATACTTTACCACTCACTATCCGGGCCCCTGGTTCTACACCGATATTTATACCCCGACGTTCAATCCGCATACCGCCATTCACGAATATGCCTTTGAATGGGAGCCCGGTATTGTACGGTGGTTTGTGGACGGAGTCTTGGTCAATGTACAGGATCAGTCTTTCGTAGCAGACCTTATCCACCCCATGCGGATCATGATGAACCTCTGGGCCTCTGACGCTACCTCCTGGGTTGGTAATTGGGATCCCTCCATCATGCCCGTCAGTTCGGAATACGAGTATGTTCGTTACGCCGCCTACACACCAGGCGGCGGTAATATGGGTACCGGCAATAATTTTTCACTGGCATGGGAAGACAACCTGAATGCCTTCGATGAAAATCGATGGATCATAGATCAGGATGGCGGCTTCTTGGGCGGGTATTGCCGATTCCGTCCCAGCAGTATTGAGTGGACCGGCGGCAAGATGATCTTTACACTGGAAGAAGCCCCAGGCAATCCTGCGGCCGTTCCAATTACATTCTCGGTAAATACAGAAGAATTAGACCTTCTACCCGGAGATGTCATCTACCTCAATGGTTCCTTCAACAACTGGTGTGGTACTTGTATGCCGATGACCCAAAATGGAGACGTATGGTCCAGAACGGAGAGCCTGCTACCCGGTTCTCATGAATACCTTTTCACCAAAAATGGCTGGACAGAAATCGGCGGGCCGCCTTTGGGCAGCGAATGCGACTTCTTACCGTGTGATGAGTTCAACAACTACGGTCATATCGTCGTAGATGGCTCGGGGCCAACCACGCTGAATACTCCCTGTTGGCAGACCTGCATAGACTGCAGCCCAACCACCTCAGTAAAAGAACCGACACCCACGTCAAAGCCCCGCCTCCTCAAAGTGTTTGACCTTTTGGGACGGGAAATCACCCACCCGCACCCCGGCCAGGTGATCATCAACTATTATGATGATGGGACGATAGAGCAAAAGGTATTTTGGAGAGAATAGTAATGATGGGCAAGCCTATTGTTAAAGGAACAAGAATTACCGTTGAATTAATCTTGGAAGAGATGTAGGCTGATAAGAAAATTGAAGACTTACTTCTCGCCCATCCTAGATTGACCAAAGAAGCTATTTGGGCCGCTCTGGCTTTTGCTGCAGACGCAGATATAGCTTATCCGTAATTCAACCTGCGTGGGTTAGAATAAGAAAAATTGAATAGGCATAATAGACCAGTTACGGCATTAACCAAATACTATAATCCACTATTCCCTCCATTCTTTACAATATTTTACTGATTACTTTTTTCGGTACATCATACGGTACTAAAAATACCCTTTATTAATTATTGATTTAAGAAAGATTAAAATAGAAAATCCACTCCAAACAATGTTCAAAGCACTAAAATTCAACTGCTAATAAAACAAAAAAAGTCCACTATTAAATCTCCAGGGAAAGAAGGGGATAAAACCCAAAAGGCCTTATAAGTCAATGACTTACAAGGCCTTTTTAATAAAAGTGATCCCGGCAGGACTCGAACCTGCAACCTGCTGATTAGAAGTCAGCTGCTCTATCCAGTTGAGCTACGAGACCAGTCTTTTCAATTAACAATGTGCAATTAGCAATGAACAATTATTTATATAAATTACTAATCACCAAAAAGCGTTGCAAATTTAGCCCTTTTCTATCCACATTCGCAAGTAATCACGCAATTTTTTTAACGGAAGTTGGAGGAACATAGTTCCGGGATCTCGCAGAGCCGCAGAGCTCGCAGAGAAAATCTTTGCGAGCTCTGCGGCTCTGCGAGAAACTAATTAAACCCATAACAATACGTTCGCCGATGCCCTCTTCTGTCAATTACGGCCCAATATAAATGATCCGACAATTTAGGGAGCCGTAATCCAAACAACCAATTACCGGCAGGGCGCTCTCCCCACTCGGGCGGATAAAAGACCATATTTTCCCGCTCTTCTTTGCTTAACTCTCCCTCAAAATAAGGGATCAAATAAAGAGTGCCGGCCTCCATCACCTTACGAACAAAAGCGTCTAAACGCTCTTCTGCATCTTCTACCCGTTCGGGAAATAATTGGAATGCCTTCCTGATCAAACTTCTAGGGGACTCTATATCGCGATCATCATACAAAAAACACCGCAATGCTTCTTTCAAAGCATACACAAACTTCACTTCGTTATTGGGCAATTTCTCTTGCTTCACAATCTCTCCTGATTCTATCTCCCATTGCAACTCTTTAAACCGATACTCTTCCCGGATGATCACCTCTATGCGTCGTTCCCAATTGGGCACCCGATCTTTGGGCCCATTGAGCCGCCACCAATCCAGCGCGCGTTTGGTCCACCTGTAATGATCTATAATGTAATTTAAGGTCCGCCGCTCAATCAACGTCACCTGCCATCCATCTTTCACCTGATTGGCCAACGCCTCCGCATCCTCCTTGGAAATCCGGCCGTCGCCGGTCCCGACCGTCAACTCCTCGGCATATTCCAATAACGACCGATCGTAACGCTTTCCATTGATGATTTTGTAATAACTTGCCATAAAAAAGGTTTAGCAGTAAAACGGTACAGCAGGTGCAACGGTGAAAAAGTGTAAAGAAAAGAAATTTTCCGGTAAGCTGAAATTCTACTGGACCGTTAAACCTTTGTACCGTTGCACCGTTAGATGAATTAAGTCTTCTCTGAATACTAATTTACAACGCATGACTAAAATCACCAACGTACAAATAGACCCCTCCTGGAAGGAAGTTTTACAAGATGAATTTCAGCAACCGTATTTTGCGGCAATCAAACAATTCCTGGTGCAGGAGAAAAAAGCAGGCAAAACCATCTATCCGCCGGGGCCGCTTATTTTTAATGCCTTCAATACCACCCCTTTCAATGAGGTAAAGGCAGTAATTCTCGGGCAAGATCCCTACCACGGGCCGCGACAAGCGATGGGGCTTTCTTTCTCGGTACCCAAGGACGTCCGCATTCCGGCCTCCCTCAGAAATATCTATAAGGAATTACATGACGATGTAGGGATCCCCATCCCCAACCATGGCGACCTCACCTCCTGGGCACAGCAGGGGGTCTTCCTCCTCAACGCCATGCTCACGGTAGAGCACAAAAAAGCAGGCTCTCACAAAAAGATCGGCTGGCAAAAATTTACCGATGCCGTCATCCGCACGTTGTCAGAAAAGCGGGAAGGTATCGTCTTTCTACTCTGGGGTAACTTCGCCCGCAGCAAAAAAGCCCTCATCGACCAAATGAAACACCATGTCCTCGAAGCGGTACATCCCTCCCCCCTCGCCGGCAACGCCTTCCTAGGCTGTAAACACTTTTCTAAAGCCAATGAACTACTTAGCAAACAAGGGAAAACACCGGTGGATTGGGGAATCAATGAATAATGAATAATGAATAATGAGAAATTAGAAATCTATTTGGAGGATTCTAATATCCTAAAAAGAATTCTACACAATTCCTTACAGGATTTAAATAAAGGCTCAAAAGTATTAGAATCGATATAGTTGGTGTCTTTTAATAACTTTAGCCAATAAGTTGTTTCTCTGGCTTCTTTGTAAGCTATTCCCATCTTGACACGAAAATCTCTTCTAGTATACCCACCTATCGCTTCCTCAACATTAGCACCAATGGAAGTACCCGATTTCAAAACTTGCTTGGAAAGAACATACTCTTTCTTTTCTTTCACTAAAATTTTGTGCAATTCAATTATTTCAACTGAAAACTGATAAGATTTCTCTTGAATAAGATTACTCATAATAAAATGTTTTGCTTCTACTTAAGAGTAACTTGAAAAACAAAAAGGTAACTGTTAAAAAAAGTTAAGTTTCTGAAATTATAGATTTCAGAAACACATCATTCATCATTCATCATTCATCATTCATCATTCATCATTCATCATTCATCAT
>CAZHOV010000268.1:0-4250 GCA_964534315.1 uncultured Saprospiraceae bacterium
GCTTTTATCCCGAAATTGGGCTGAAAAAAGCTATCCTATCCCGAACTAACGTTGTTTAATAAATTTAGTAGTTGAAGAATTAGTTTTAGTTTCCAGCCTTAAGAAATAAACTCCATTTGGTAGACTATTCAGGTTAATTGATGTCTGCTGGTTGGGTTCTTTAATTTGAAACGTTTTTATTTGAGTTCCTTGGGGGGAAAAATAGTAATAGTTAGATCGTCTTGCAAAGTAAAGGGATATTCCAGGGTTAATTCATCTGCAACAGGATTGGGATAAATCTTGATGTTTTTGGAAAGCAAGAAACTAGAGTTGGCTGTCAATGTTGAAAATAAAAGTTCTATTCCCATGATGTCAAGGTTTGCATTATAGGATTCAACAGGAATTTTATCCGCAGTGATATTTAGCACATCTGAAACTTTGCAATCTTTCAGCACTTCGAACGTAAGTTTAAATAAATGGGCATCTTCCTCCATATCAAAGGGGGTGACAGTAAACCAATTCATGGTGATAAATCCTTCTTCTGCAAAGTTTAATCCAATGTTGTTGAGACCAAAATCGGGTAGTACCCCATGTTCTAGTGCTTTAAACCTAAGGTATTCAGGCTGAAACGAAATAGTCTGTTGAAAACCCAGTATTTCTTTCCAGTTGGCAGCTGTAAAAGTGGCTGTGTAGCTTTGACCAACTTCCAATTGTTGATTTTCAAGCATAAATTGGAGGGATGATCCGGAGCGTTGATCAACGGATGAAGCATTAAAGTTTTGGGGATTACCGGAATTGTTTACATCGCCGATCTTTATTCCCACAAATTCTGCATTGACGGTATCCGGAATGGGAGGAGTAACGATTATTTCCTCCGGGAACCCGGGATTGAATGGATTGGATAGATTGGGAAAAACGTATGACTTATCCACAAATCTCCAGGAGCTGTTATTAGGAAAACTATCCGTATTCAATAAAATAGCATTTGTGATCGTAACAATGTCAAACGTAGAGATCGTCCCGTCATTGGAAGCATCAGCTGCAATTAATTTATAAGGCGAATCGAGGAGGGTGATTCCAAGAACATGATAAGCGATCGTAATCAAATCAAATGTAGTTACGCCATTGGTTAGGTTGATATTCTTTTCCGGTGCAATAGTGATATTGGAAAAATTGCTTACCGAGAGGCATCCGGAAGCGTCGGTAGAATCATTAGGTGAAATAAGCACGCGGGCAACGGGCTCATTGGTTTCGGTCTCTACGCAAAGGTTGAGATGATAAGGTTGAGCTACACTATAAAGTATTGACGCCAAGCAAATAAATAAGGTAAGTGTATATTTCATGGTGAATTATTTTTGATATAAATCACCCTGTCCCGCTTTTTCAGTAAAAGCAAGACAGGGTGATTCGTGTTTAGGTGAAATTATAGTTTCGTGATCTTATTAATAAATTGATGATTGCTCGTCTCTAATTTTATGATATAAATTCCACGCTGTAATTCACTCAAGTTTATTTCCTTTCGATACTTACCGCTGTTTTGGTCCTGCTGCACCGTTTTCACTACCCTACCGTCCACTGTTAAGACAGAAATCCGAATTTCAGTGGTCTGTTGAAGATAGTAGTCCATCACCACCATATCTTCTGTCGGATTTGGATAAGTCATCAGATATTCCTGGTTCTGATGTATCCTGTTTTGGTTAGAGATCAGCACTTCAATATGGGCAGTTACCGTACTGTCACATCCGGCTTGGGTTTGATAAGTGAAGGATAGAGTAGTGTCACCAGTTATTTCTATTCCGTTATAAGTCTCCCCCTCTGCCAATTGCAGATTGAGTGTGTCTTGAAAGGTTGGAGATACATGTATATGTGTGTAAACAAAACTGTCGAGTTCTGTCAGATCAACATATTCCTCTAGCGTGGTGCTTTCGGTATAAACGACTCCTTCATAAGTTTCACCTTCACAAAGGTCTACCATAATATGTTGGTAAGCCGATGGTTTTTCAATAGTATGGAGGACCGTATTGGTGATAATGGGTTCGTTAAAGTCAAAATAAATACCGGCCCGGTTCTGTATTTCTTCCCAGAAGGGAACATCTGCCTTCGGTTCGATCTGGAATTGTACAAATCCTTGTGATCCTTCCACGTTGACGTTGCTATCTGGAAGCATGATGTTTTCAAACAGAAACTCTACGACATTTTGGTCTAATATCTGCGCGGTATAGTTATGGCTTGAAGCTCCGGGGCGGAAAGTAGTAAGGTCAAGGTACTGGGAAAGGGTATCGAGGATTCTCACGGTAAAGGCGGTGTCAGTACCGGTATTTTGAAAACGGATTTTATAGGTGAGGTCTGTTGAGCGATAGATATAGTGTTCGTCTCCTCGTCCGGTCGGATGCGCTTGTTTATCGTTAGGGTCATAGGCGCCGATGTTGGGTTGGCAGTCTCTGTCGATATAAGAATCGGCGTCATTTTCGGGAAACATGGTGACGAAGCCTATGCTGAAGGGTTCGCCTCCGCAGCCTTCCAGGGCGATGGTTGGGGAGACACTTCCGGGGTGGAAGGGCTCCTGATCCGCCTGGATGCGGTAGGTAGAGCCTGTCGATTCAAGGCCGATTTCAATTGATTCGCCGCTATCCAGATCAAAGGGGCCTGATTGGAGCATCACCGCATCTTCAATAACGATGTAGTTGAGCGGAGCGCTCATAGCGGCATTTCCCGTGTTTTCAATAGTAAAAAATAAGGAATCGCCTTCGCACTCGCTGTTCACTTCAATACTAGCGCCAGACCAAAGCGGGTTGGGAGGGATGCAAGCGGTATCGGGATAGATATGGGCGGAGCTGCAATGGGTTTGACCGAGGACGGCTTCGCAACTAACGAGGACATCTACCACAATGGTACCGCATTCGTTAATACCCAGGTCATCGACTTCAAAAGTGAAGGTATTGCCATTTTGAGAAGCGATCGGGACAGATGTGTTCGTAACAGTTAGGAAGGTATCAAACGTGACTTCTATGTAGGGGTTGACCGCAACGGCGGAGCCCAGGTTACAGTAGTCGATATAATAGTTGTTTTCAAAGCATCTTCTAAGAAAGATAGCGGATAGATCCACTTCTAATACAGGGCAGTCTGCCAAGGCCTGGGCATCTACTTCCAATTCGACCAGGGTGTCTTGCGCTCCAACGGTGAAGTTGTAAGAAGGCTGGCAGTTGGTCCATAGGTTGGAAGGGGGAATAGGGGTAAGGGTATAAGCACCTGTATCCAGGAGCAGTTGGAACCCGCCATCGGACTGCGTGTTGACGTACCAGAAATTGGTGTCTTTCTGAATTTCCATCATCCAGTTGGATAACCCTTGTTCTCCTGCATCTGAAATACAATTGTCATTCTCGTCGAAGAATAGCACCCCCTGTACGGGAGTTCCGTCTGGTGAAATATTAAGGGAGTTAGTGTTAAGAGTGTAGATATTGCCATTAATGTCGGTGATCTCTATAGGAATGGGGGTATTAGTTATGCTTATGGGAGTGCTGTTGTTGGTAAGTGGTATAAAGGACAAAGAGAAAATAGAGCTTCCATCGGGAAAGGTAACGCCTTGTAGGAGCGGGTCAAACCAGGATACCGTTAATTGTCCCTGGTCGGTAAAGGAGGTTCCGATATTTGCATCGGTGAAGGTTGAGATATTAGAGGTGTCAAGTCCTGAATAATCTAGTACGGTGGGGTCCCAATTGATAGAGAACTGCATGGTAGCGATATCCTGAAAGTCGGCCACCTGAAATTCAATTTCAATATTACTGCCGGGCACCCAGACCGGGTTGATGGTGATCGTATCTAAAGGTTGGGCGGCTAGTGGTACATAGGAAATTAATAATAGATAGAGTAAAGTTTTTAAGGTCTTCATGGATGAATAGTTTTGAATAGATATGGGAAAATTAGTTTATTTATTTAGAACAAGGAACAAGGAACAAGGAACAAGGAACAAGGAACAAGGAACAAGGAACAAGAATTAAAATTAGCTTCCATTGACTTGCCTTTTTGATTACGTTACAAAAATGAAAATAAATGTAGGGAGAGGCAAAAACATATTTTTATATTTGTTCGTAATGCTATTTGGTTTTTTATTGTTAATAAATTGATTAACAGTGTTTTATTTTTTATTTTTGTTTTTAGAATAAAAAAATAGACTTTGGAGAAGAGTTTAGTTTTTCTCGTATATGATAGTTTATCTGACAGCGATTCTCGGTTTAGAATAAAATTTGGTTAAAAGATCAAAAAATATTAAT
>CAZHOV010000269.1:0-4249 GCA_964534315.1 uncultured Saprospiraceae bacterium
TTAATAATATTTTGCAATTTTACAAATCTTTCGCTTGCGAAAGATCAGTTATATAAATTATTTTCTAACTAAAATTTTATTTTAAGAATGGATACTAGTGAAAGAAACAAGAAAGGATTACTTTTTTTAGCCGGTATAGCTGCAGGTGTTACAGCTGGATATTGGTTAAATTCAGATAAAGGGAGAAAGTGGAGAAAAAGTAGAACTGAAGAATTGAATAATTTTGGTTCAAATGTAAGCGAACGCGCCTCCGAATCAATAGACCAGATGAAAGAAAATCTATCAACTGTAGTAGACAAAGCCAAAGAAGGTATCCATACTGCTGCCGGAAAAGGAAAAGAAGTAATGGAAAAAGTAGAGAAAAATTTCGAAAAGGGAGCAGATACAGCAAAAAAAAAGATTGAAAAACGAGCCAAAGAATTAAAGCCTACAAATAACTAGATAAGACAATAAAAGGCTATTGAAAAATCTCCCGATCAAGGGAGATTTTAATAGTCTTAAATTTTTTCTCTTCTAATTCTCCTTCCATTCAAAACTTTACATTCATGAGCTTTTTGGAAGTTACAGGGGAAGCTACAGAATATCTGAAGCAGTACCTGGACAAAAGAATTACCTATGCCAAATTGGATATAGCTGAGCAAAGTTCGGTTTTAATCGGACAATTTCTGGCCCTTTTGGTTATTGGCGGCTTTTTATTATTAGCCTGGTTATTTGTGTGCCTGGGGATGGGTTTCTTTTTAAGTATATATCTAGAATCCTATGTATTGGGATTCGCATTAATTGGTTTAATGAACGTAATAATAGCGATCGTCTTTTGGATATTTAAAAGGCAACTTATTACAAACCCTATTTTACCCTCTGTTCTAAAAATTGTTTTACGAGATTATGAGCATTAAAAAAATTCGGACGATTAAAGACATTCGAGAAAAGAAAGCAACCTTGAAAATCGAAATGAAGGCGATTGAAGGTGCTGTAAAATCTTCTATAGTTCAATGGAGCAAAGAAACTCCAAAGTCAGTAGCTAAAGCCGGGCTTTCTATTTTAGGAGTAGAGGCGGCACGCAGAATGATGGCCAGTGAAAGCGCTCAAGAAGAAGGAGGAGAAAACGAAAAACCATTTTACTACCCGCTAATGCATATGGCATTAGATAAGGTAATTGGAGAAATTGAAGACCGAATTTAAAAAATACTATAAAAAATTATATGAATATTTCAGATATAAATGATGACGGAATTGGATTAGATGGTTTTGATCCGGTGGCTTATTTTGAAGGTGAACCATTGAAAGGAGTGCAAGATTATCGTTTTACAGTTGATAAAGTAACTTACCTTTTTGCAAATCTCGAAAACCTTGAACGATTTACAAAGGAGCCAGCGAAATATATTCCTATTGCCGGTTCTTTTCAAACCAAAAAAACAGTAGGTAATCTAAATGATGCGGATACGACTAATAAATTTGTAGGCAGTAAGAGTTTACAAGATCGTTCTCATCTAGATGATGTAAAAACACCGTCCGGAAAAAAGCGTCCTAATGAGATGAAAGAAGATGGTGATATAGAAATGCAAAATCTTTCTGACAGTGACCATTAAAGAAAACCAGCATAAAAAAATGCCTGTATTTTGGAAAAAATACAGGCATTTTTTTATGCTGATAACGTAAACTACCAGATATCGCTATCGAGTTCTTTGATAGCTCTAAGGATATCTCGTCTACTAATTTGCCCCATCAATTTGCCTTTTTCATTGATGACAAGTAATCTTTTGTATGTACTGCTGAGGAATATATTTGCTGCATCATGAATATCGGCAGTGTAGGGTATAGATTTCATAAAATCGTCCATGTAGAGTTTTACGGGGCTTTGGCGAACGGGTTGTTCGTGGTAAGCATCTCCGAATAAAACTTTGAGGCAGGTTTTATCGTCAATCATTCCTACTACTCTTCTATTCCTATCCAGCACGGGAGCCCCCGAGATCCGGTTCAACAGGAGTTGTTCTACCACTTCTTCAATTTCCGTTTCCGGCGTAAAAGTGATGAGCTCGGTAGCCATATATTTAAATACAGGAGCACTTTTTCTTTCCTTTTTAGGTGGGGATTTATCTACGGGTTTTTGCTGGAAATTTTTCATATTTCTTAATTTTTGGTGAGGAATTCAATACACTGTAATCTAAGTTAGTTAAAAATTTTGGGCAGTGGATTTTACATCAAATCGAGGCGCGGCGGAGCCTGATAGCCTTAGCTATCAAGGCGAGTACGCAACGAAGAGTTGATGTAAAAGACATGGTCAAAAAATTAAGTAATTTAGGTTACAGTGTGTTCAATTATAATATAAGCAAAACCCATGATAAAAGCAATGAAGGGCTTTAAAGTTTGACCTAAGGAGCTACGCCGTTGACAAAAATCATCTCATTTTTTATTTATTATCATTATTGTATGAATAGGGAGTATATACCTTTAAAGTAAAGAATTCCTACCCTCTTGTTGATTTCCCGCTATTTTTTTCACCTTCCGTATTACTGTTTGAAAACCATGATTTTGACGTTGCGATTAACCGTAACCAATTGAATAACCAAAAATTGAAAATCATGAAAAAGCATACGTTTTATACATCGTTTTTAGCAACCCTTATGTATATAGGTTTGCTGGTAGTTTACTGTAATGTGACGGCTCAGCCATGGTCTCAAATGGGATTGGATTTCAATGGTGAGCAAGCCAACGATTTTTTTGGCAGCAGTTTATCGTTAAGTGCTGACGGGTTTATCTTGGCTTCCGGAGCTTATCAGAATGATGCCATTGATGTTGATGCCGGGCAATTGAAAGTGTTTAGTTGGGATGGTGTTGATTGGGTACAAAAGGGGCAAACCCTCTACGGTGAACAGTTGGGGGATTGGTTTGGATGGTGGACGAGTCTCAGCGATGATGGCAATATTCTCGCTGTAAGTGGTATACAGGCAGGAACGGGTGGAGATAACCCCGGATATGTAAAGGTATACACTTGGAATGGAAGCAGATGGGTACTTGTAGGGCAAAAAATTGTTGGCGAAGCGGATGATGACCGGTTTGGCACTTCATTGGCACTTAGTGGCGACGGTAACACCCTGGCGGTAGGTGCTGTTCAGAATAATGGCAATGGTCTTTGGTCTGGTCAGGTACGGGTCTTTGATTGGAAAAATGGGCGTTGGGTGCAAAAAGGAGAAGATATAGATGGGGAGAATCCTGGCGATAAGTGTGGAAATGTCGTTAGTCTAAATGCCAATGGCAATACGATAGCTCTTGGAGCCCACCTTAACGACGGGGTTGGTGAAGAAGCCGGGCATGTCAGAGTAATGGACTGGGACGGCACCCGGTGGGTGCAGCGGGGTAGGGATATTGACGGTAATAGTCCGGGTGACTGGTTGGGCTGGTCTGTCAGCCTGAATAGCAAAGGAAATGCGTTGGCAGTGGGTGTACCCTTTGGAGGAGATAAAGCTGGTGCTTGTGAAGTTTATTTCTGGAATGGCGAACAATGGATGAAAAAAGGAGCGACCATCTTAGGAGAAGCCAAAGAAGATGCTTTTGGTGTTTCTGTCAGCATAAGCGATGATGGAAATATATTAGCAGTTGGAGGTTTTTACAATGACGACAATGGGTTACAATCTGGCCACGTCGGCGTATTCAGATGGAATGGCTTAGGCTGGGAGCGAATAGGTGAAAACCTTGAAGGCAAGGCTGTTTGGGACTTAGCCGGTTATCCGGTGAGTCTGAGCGGCAATGGCAATATCATAGCTTTTGGTGAGCGAGGAAACGACGATAACGGCATTGATGCGGGGCAAGTTCGCGTATTTATGAATGAAGAAGTATTAGCTGTAGAAGAAAGTGCTTTTTCCGGTGCGTTAGCTGTCTTTCCGAATCCAACATTTGAAGAATACACTATCGAGTTTGGTCAAATCTATCCTGAAGTGATGTTAACCCTATATAATCATCTTGGGAAAGTTCTTTCCGTAAAATACTTCGAGCACATTAATCGAATCAACGAACAAATCCTTGGTCCCTCCGTAGTTTATTTCGTGAAAATTGAAGCCAAGAACGGACCGATGGTGACAGTTAAGGTGGTAAAGAAATAAGCACAATTCCCATAATTAAACCGATGAAAAAAAGAGGTTATTTCCGGAATTTTGGAGATAATCTCTTTTTTTATTGGGCCAGAGCCTAAGGTGTTTACTATTAATGACTTATTGAGGGTTTGTTTCTTGCGGGGGGGGGCACCTATAGG
>CAZHOV010000270.1:0-4183 GCA_964534315.1 uncultured Saprospiraceae bacterium
TTGAGTCTTGAGTCTTGAGTCTTGAGTCTTGAGTCTTGAGTCTTGAGTCTTGAGTCTTGAGTTCAATTCTCCCATTTTCCTATTTCCTATTTCCTATTTCATACCTTCCCTCTTTCCAAAAAAAAGCTGGCCAGCTGATGGGCATAGCGGTTAATATGCTCTACACGACTTCGCTCAATGCCTTTCAATTTGATAACTTCGGCCAGGTAGTCATTGACCGATTGGATGACGATGCGTTTGCCCAGGCCGTCCAGCAGCACGCCGGAGCCTTCTATTCTGAAGCATTCCTCACTCATGGCTTCCTGCCGGGCCAGTTGGATGACCACGTAATCTACCCAGATGCGGTATTTTTCGATCACATCATATACCAGAGCGGGACGATTGTAGTCATCCCGATGATAAATGCCGATGTAGGGATCAATCCCCGCCTTAATCAGAGCGCCCTCTACTTTACTGTATAACATACCGTATCCATAGTTGAGCATCGCATTAAACCAGTCATTGGAAGGCTGACGATTTCGATCTTTGAATTGATAAGCTTCGGGAAGACAGGCAGCCACCATCTGGAAATAGCGTCTTGAAGAAGCCCCCTCCCACCCTCTCAAGGTAGGCGCTACATCCGGTACGCTCTCTCCTTCCAGCTTGCGGGCTTTGCTACGATAATCTTCCATGCTATTGATAGCCGTTGCCATGGCCGCCTGAACGGAGGACGGCTGAGCGTCTTTTAAAGAAAGTAGCATAGCTACTTGATTATTGATCTTTTCTACTACCAATTCCCGCACCCAGGCCACCGCTTGAGCAGAATAGAGAAATTCCAGTTGATGTCGTCGGATATCGGAGATCGATCCGTATTTGATACTCCAGACCCGGCCTTTCGGATTGCCCAGGTTATCGATAAACAGTACATCAATTTCGTTTTCGATTGCCAGCAAAACAGCATCCGAACTGATCCGGGCTGCCTTACTGATGGAGATCGTCCGAACATCTCTGGGGTGCAGCGACTGTTTACCCTTAGAAGTACTTACTTCAAAGAGGCCGTTCTTTTTTCGGATGGATGCACCGAAGGAATTGAGGATCACATGCATAATTATCGGCGTTTATTCTTTTGCTCGCGTTGGCGTTTTTGGAAAAATTTCTTTACAGCTTCCGGCTGCCGTTTATTGAACCCATACACCCAAAAACCGTCATTGATATGTAGATGATCGCTGGCACGGGTCAATGCGGTATAAAACCATCGGTAGAGTGGATTACTTTCCATACCGAATACTGATTTTTGAATATTCAGAAACACCTGCGGCCATTCTCCCCCTTGCGATTTGTGGCAGGTGATCACATAGCCAAACTTTGCTCTCAGGGCATTGAGGTAGGGATCTACCCGCATCAGTTCTTTATAGACCTGGGATTTTCTTTTGATGCCTTTTTGTCTTGCCCGTTTATCAAAATCAATGATTAGACGTTGTGCTTCATCGGCCTGGAGACCAGCATAATTATTATAGAGTAATTCCTTGATCAGGAGGGTTTCATATTTTTCATCACTATTGACATTTTTAAGGTTAACTTTCAAGAAGAAAAAACCAGCTCGTTTTCCATAAGGTTCTACTTTTTCCACCCGTACCTGATCGCCATTGCTAAGCGGCACATAGTAACTATTTTGCACCACCATAAGCAGTTCCCCCTCGCGCAGATTTTTATCGCCGTGAAGCGTCATGCGCATGCGGTGATTGAGGCGGCGGCAATGGTTATTGGAATTAGTGATCATGAGCGCTTCGTCGTAGGCTTTGCGCTTCATAAAGTCGAGATACTTTTCGATCAGCACGTGTTCATTCTTATGCAAATGCGCTTGTTGTTGGGTAGGGATAAGCAATTTGGGCCATTTGATATAATTATTCTGGACAATATCTTGCCGGAATTTTCCTGCCAGCCGGAGAATTTCAGAATCTCTGTTTTGGCGAACGATCTCATAGAGTTCTGCATAATGAACAGCTACGTTGTAATGGTCGCGAAGATAACGCGGGCTCAGGGCGGGCGAAAAGGCATCCGTACTCACTGGTGGCAGTTGGCAAGGATCGCCGACGAACACGACCCGATGGGGGCTGGTAAATTCAAGGAAATCCACCAAGAGGTGACCCGAGCCAAAGCGAGCTACATGTCCCGATTTGGCGGCCGTATTGGCGATCATTGAAGCTTCATCGACGATATAGACCCATTCCTTATTCACTTGGGGTTTTTGGCGGATACCGAATTGGAGGGTAAGTTGCCCTTCTTTAGGAGTATCTGATTCCAGGCCCCCCAGTTCATCAAACTGGTAGATACAAGAGTGGATCGTTTTAGCTTGCATTCCCGTTTTATTGGCCAGCACCTTAGCCGCGCGTCCGGTAGTAGCCAGGAGGATTGCTTTAACGTCCATTTCCTGATCGAGCCATCGCACATAGTTGCCGACCAGGGTTGTTTTACCCGTTCCGGCATAGCCCCGAAGGACGAAGCAGCGGCTTCCCGGTGTTTGGGTAAAAAGTTGCAGTCTTTCCAGTGCTGCTTGTTGATTAGCTGTCAGTTTCAGTTCTCCCATAGCTAATAGGATCTAAATTGTACAAATGTAAATTGCAGGGTTTTCTTGCCTTCTTTTTCCTCCAGTATTTTGCGTTCGGTCGTGCTAGCCACACAGGGCCATCCTGCCGCTTTGAGTTTTTGGACCAGGGCAAAGGTAAAGGTCATTTCGCCCATAAGGTGGACCGCTTTAGGGTTGAGCGCTCTGACTTTTTCAAAATACTGCTGCACCACCCGTTGCACATCCTCTCTTGAGTAGTGCGGCGGAATATTGGGGAAAGGTAGGTCTTCCACTCCGCCATAGTCATTTGCAGCAGTCTTAAGTTGTTGGTCGCTCCATTTGGAGGAAGGGTGGTTGGAAAGGTTGAGTAGCATTTTTTTGAATTAAGAATTAAGAATGAGAACTATTTGAATTCCCTAATATCCTCTCGCAGGCCGGGTAAAAGCAGCTTTTCGCTCCCCTCCCGATTGTTCATTGCCCTTTGATAATTACTGATTGATCTTCTCCTTATTTTAGTGGATGTCCGTCTATGACCAACGGACGCAGTACATTGATTTGCGGGGTATTGTGGAAGGGAAGGATATGAATTTTGTGGGCATGGGTTATATCACTTTTTCTCAACAACCTCTTTAAACCAACCATCTGCAATTTCTACGGAGGTCCAACTTCTAATTAATCTCCAATTCCGCTTTCCTTTCTTGATCCATCGTCTTTTCTCCTTTTTGGAGTTCGCTGAATTCCAGCATCGCTTGATTAAACCTTTGATAAACTGATACTGGTCTTCCGGAATAGGATCAACCACTTTTTTGAAATCAGAAACAACTTTTTTCCCATCTTCGAAATCATTAACCCCTTTTAACTTTTGCGCTAGTCCTTCATTTCGGTATTGCTGGATTTGTTGTTCGCGCTCTTCTTTATTTCGCCTTTGCCGTTCTACAAGTTCTTGAACTTTCTTGGTTTCTTCCTCAAGTCTTTGCTTTTCGGCTTCCTTTTGAGCTATTCTTATCGCTTCTTTTTTAGCTTCCTGAGCTCTCCGCTTTTTTACTTTTTCTAACTTATTTGTAGAAATATTTCTCATTCTCCCATATCCTGTCGCAGTTTTAGCACCTGCACCATTAAAAGTCAATGCTTCTTCCAGTAGCTCTTTTAGCACGTCTTCCGCAGAACCTTCTTTATTCATTTCCGGGTTACTTGGGTGCTGAAATGAGATATTCGACAGCTTTTGGTATTCCTCTTCGCTACAGCCTTTACGAATGCCAAATAAGAATTGAAAACTAGTATCTTTTATCGTCAGGAAAAATATGGGTACCGGATTTTGCCAATCAGCCGGAGGCTTACTCGAACCCTCTTTGTAATACTCCGGATAATGTGGGTTCATTATATCCACATAAATCTTGGGCTTGGTTATTGGGAACGCATCGAAGAATACCACATTTCCAATGTGAGCAGTTGGGTTTCCTTCAGTATTCTTCAAGATTGACTTGACCGTTGGGTTCTTTTTTAGTTCAAATTCCGAAGGCGTTCCAAAAATCAGACAGAAATCCTCAGAATCTCTTAAAGCTATACCTTCTCCATACTCAGACCTTTTTTCTCCATCCCCATCATGGGAAAAATACTCTTGAATCAACCAACTTCGAA
>CAZHOV010000271.1:0-4065 GCA_964534315.1 uncultured Saprospiraceae bacterium
ATATCAATTTGATGGTGCAGCGCACCATTATATTTACGAATAGTAAGGAGCAATGTACAATGAGCAATGAGCAATGTGCAATGAATAATTAATAATTAGCAGTTCTGGGAAAGATTGGTGCAGCGCACCAAAATCTTTGTAGCGAAAGAGAATAATATCAATTTGATGGTGCAGCGCACCATTATATTTACGAATAGTAAGGAGCAATGAGCAATGAGCAATGAAAAGGAATGAAAATCAAATTTAAACTTGCAGGGTCTCGGATTGTTAGTTCATCGGGAAGAATTTTGGATGAAGAATTAAATTATGGTTCAGTAAAGTGATGATGGAAGAAAAAATCTGGCATTGCAATTTTTCATACTTAATTCTTAATTTCCCAGTTTCCAATACCCAATTATTTATGCTTACGATCGTCACTACCGGACCGGAATCAACGGGAAAAACTACCTTGGCTTGTCAATTGGCGGAAGCCTACAATACCTTATGGGTGCCGGAATATGCTCGAACGTTTTTGCAAAATCTGGATCGTCCTTATGAAGAAAGAGATTTACTGGAAATTGCTAAAGGACAGTTGAAATTGGAAAATGAAAAACGTACCTTAGCCCGTGATTTCTTGTTTTGCGATACGGATCTGTTGGTTATAAAGGTTTGGGGGATATACAAATATGGAAGAAGTCACCCCTGGATAGACCGCGAAATCAGAAAGCAACAGCACGATCTTTACTTTTTGTGTGGCTTGGATGTACCCTGGGAAAAAGATCCTTTACGGGAAAATCCGAATAAAAGAGAACGCGAAGAATTATATTTTATTTATAAAAATGAGCTGCTCAATATGGGAGCACATTTTGTAGAAATAGAAGGAAACGAACAAGAACGATTGGAAAAAGCGAAGTCTATTATAGAAGACGTTTTTTCTTTCAATATATAGTTGATTGAGTTGAGTAAATAAATGATAATGACAGCAAGGCTCTAATTCCTTCAATGTTTTCAGTTATAAATCCACTCAATCCATAAATGTCTCATTTGGGGTGCCTAAATTTTGCTTCGGCAAAACTGGCTGAGATCATACCCATCGAACCTGCCCGGATAATGCCGGGAAGGGAGGTAAGTCCTGACTACTTCTTTTAGCGTCGGGCGTAAATGCAGGCTGAACCCCTCAGTCTGTGACTATTAACCTAAAAATTTTGTTGCTATGCGAATCCTATGCTGGACATTCGTTTATTTATTCTTTTGGACTGCAACCAGCGGCCAAATGATCTTCACCGGTAAAGTGACCGATGAAAATGGCGCTCCTCTGCAGGGAGCTTCTGTTCAAATTCTCAACACCGATTATGGCACCATTACCGATGCCCGGGGTGTTTATCGCTGGAATGATGTAGAATTGCCGGATGGCGATCATACGCTCCGTGTAACCTATGTAGGGTACCAGCCTCAAGAAAGTACGGTGGGCGTCAAGCAATCTTCCAATCGCTATATCCTCACGTTTCAACTGGAAAAACAACCCGTCGACCTGGACGAACTGACCGTCAAAGCGACCAGAGCTAATGAACGCACCCCGATGACATTCAAAACATTGGACAGGCCTGAGCTGGAGGAAAATAACCTGGGCCAGGATGTTCCCTACGTCCTCCGCTGGACGCCCTCGGCAGTGGTCACCTCCGATGCGGGGACAGGGATCGGCTATACGGGTATTCGGATCCGGGGGAGCGATCCTTCCAGGATCAATGTGCTGATCAACGGAATTCCGCTGAACGATGCGGAGTCTCAGGGCGTATTTTGGGTCAACTTGCCAGATTTTACTACCTCTGTCGATAACTTGCAAATACAGCGAGGAGTGGGAACATCGACCATCGGAGTAGGTGCTTTTGGGGCAACCATCAACATTAAAACTACCGACGTTCAGGAAAAGCCATTTGCCCGGTTATCCAATACGATCGGTTCTTTTAATACCATAAAAAATAATATCCAGGTGGGGACCGGACTGATCGATGACAAATTTGCATTTGAAGGTAGATTGTCCCGGATCGAATCCGATGGCTTTATCGACCGGGGATCAGCTAATCTGGCTTCCTATTATGTGAAAGGTTCTTATCTGGGAGAAAAAAAGGCCTTACACTTAACCGTATTTTCTGGCCATGAGGTTACTTATCAGTCCTGGTTTGGAGTGCCCGCTCAGTTTGTAGATGATGAAGAATTACGCACCTTTAATCCTGCCGGTCAAAAATCGGATGGTACCTTTCACGACAATCAGGTAGACGATTATCGGCAGACCCATGTTCAGTTGCATTACCAACAGCAGTTTTCACCCAATCTCGATGGTCAGATAGCATTACATTATACCAGAGGAAAGGGCTTTTTTGAGGAATATATAGACGAGACCCTAAACCCTTTCGAAGCGGTATTGGCCAATTACGGATTGGATGATGTCATTTTAGGGGGAGATACGATCAGCAGTAGTGATCTAGTGCGAAGACGCTGGCTGGATAATAACTTCTACGGGGCAAATGCCTATTTGAATTGGGAAAGTACGGATAAACGTTGGAACCTGACCCTGGGAGGCGCTTTCAGCCAATACCTGGGCGGCCACTTTGGCGAGGTGATTTGGTCTGAATTCGGAGCGGAAAGCGGGCCTGATTATCGCTATTACGATGTAGATGCGACTAAAAACGATGCAAGTAGCTTTCTGAAAGCCAGTTATAAATTTGGTGGAAATTGGGTGGCTTTTGCTGATTTGCAATATCGATTTGTGGATTATAAATTTGAGCGTTTGAGGGATGGTGTCGAACAGCAGGAGGTGTATAATTTCTTCAATCCAAAGATAGGGATGACCACCAATTGGGTGGACAATCAGGAAGCTTATGTTTCTTTGGGTGTGGCCAACAGGGAGCCCAGTCGCTTCGATTTCATCAATGCTGACCTCGACCGTCAACCCAGGCCAGAGCGTTTGTACGATTTGGAATTGGGTTATCGCAAAGGCTGGAAAAAAGGACAGCTTAATGTCAATTTCTATTACATGCGATACGAAGATCAGTTGGCATTGACCGGAGCGATCAATCAGGATGCTTTGCCGGTACGAGTGAACATCGACAACAGTTACCGGGCCGGTATCGAGCTGGACGGAGGTGTGGAGTTGGCTAAGGGGCTAAACCTTTCCGGAGCGGCTGCTTTTAGTCAAAATAAGATTGAATCCTTCACCGAGTTTATTGATAATTGGGATACCGGAGGGCAAATACCGATCCAACATAGCGATACGGACCTGGCCTTTTCTCCGGAAGTGGTTGCCAATGCAGAGCTGAGCTACGACATTTTGGGAGCTTTAACAACGGCTAAAGACCAAAACCTGACGCTTTCATTATTGGGGAAATATGTGGGGCAGCAATATATCGATAATACCTCTAACGAAAATGCGGTATTGGATCCCTATTTCTTTAGCGATCTGCGACTGGAGTACAATTTGAGTTCAACCATTTTCAAGGAATTGAAATTGACCTTCTGGGTGCAGAACTGGCTGGATGCCCGCTATAGCACCAACGCCTGGATTTATCGCTACAATTCGACCTTTGACGGCCGTGATATAGATCCATATACGCAATTGGAGCAGGGCAATACCTACAATCTGACCGGGTTCTTTCCGCAGGCAGGAAGGAATTATATGTTTGCGGTAACAGTGGGGTTTTAGAATATCATTAATTGAGGGGTGAGCATAATTCAGAAAGTCCTCTAAAAGGCTGAAAGCTTTTAATTTGTATAGCCCCGTATGACATGCGGGGTTAGTTAAGACATTCATTTTTAGAACCCTGAAGGAGTTCAATAAATAATCTATTTGATTCCGGTGATTCCTTAAGATTAATTATGCCCACCCCTCATATCACTAATTAGATTTGCCTTGGGCTTGGGCGATCCATGTCCATGAAAATAAAACATGATTCACATGAATTATCCTGTAATAATAAAATTTGGGGTGACTCATGTTTCGGACTATACTATATGACTACGATATGAAACCTAATTACCAATACGAACAAATGTTACTTATCCCGTTTCTATAAGACTCATACAACCTAT
>CAZHOV010000272.1:0-4020 GCA_964534315.1 uncultured Saprospiraceae bacterium
GGGGGGATGTAGCTTGTTGGTGGGGGATGGCGAGGGTTGTATTCCTTTGTGTTGTAGGAAAGAAAATAAAAGTTTCAAAAAAAATCTTAATTATGGAAGATATTCTGAAGAAAGTGGATTCTTTAATTGCCAGATGATTCCCTATGACCTAAGAGGGAAAAAAGCAAGATTTAATAGATACTGAGAGGAACTATTTATTGATTATTTTTATTTATATTACAGACTAATTCTAGATTAAATGGTAAAGATAGAAACCTTATTAGGCGAAATAAAAAAACTCAATTTCAAAGAGTTAGAAATAATTCTTTGGGAAGTAAAAAAAAGGATTGACCTGCAAAAGAAGGTAACCTTGGTTTTAGATGACTTTATTGGTATAGGTCAGGGAATTTGGGAAGAAGATGCTCAAGATTATGTCGATTCGATTAGAGAAGATGATAGATTTTAATACAATCCTTTTCAGAAAATACTAATGCCCCTCAAGTATGAAAACCTTTATTGATACCTCTCCCTTTATTTATCTAGTTGAAAACCACCCCTTGTTTGCTGCCAAAGTTAGATCCTTCATACTAGATGCGTTATCAAATGAAAATAGTCTAATTACTAGCGTGATTACCCTTATGGAATTTGGGGTACTTCCGGAGAAAAAAGGCCGTTCTGAAATAATAATCAATTTCGAATCACTTCTAGAAATCGCAGGGATTTCCATGATTGAGATTGACCAAAAAATAGCAGAAAATGCCTATAAGCTTAGAGCAAAATACGGCTTTCTAAAGGGTATGGATGCTATTCAAATAGCTGTTGCACTTGAAAAAAAGTGTGACCAATTCCTTACAAACGATAAAAAATTAAGCAGCGTTTCCGAAATTAACATTCTCCTTGTTGAAGAACTATAATTTATTAATAACCTTCCTACAACAAAAACCTATACACCCATGCTAGTTTGCCTAGTTCTATTGACTCCAATCTATTTTCTTAATAACTTGACAAAGAAACACTAGCACAGCGTCTAGCTAGCCGTTCGCTTCCACCAAAAGAAAAAATAAAAAACCAAAACAAACGAAAAGCGGACGGTGGGCAAACCTGAAACCACCCAAAAAGAAGTAAGGCGCATAAGCCCGATTGCGTTAAAGAAGGCACAAAATCTAACCTACCATGAAAAAGTTTTCAATCCTCTCCTACCTCCTAACATTGTTCGTATTGCAGACCTCAGTGGCGCAGTATGTACAGTTCGATTTACAGACAAAGGTGAACCAGTCCGACCTCATCCTTGAGGGAAAGGTCATAGACCAGTTTACCTATGAAAAGAATGGTTTCATATACACAGCCTCAAAGCTGGAAACATGTGCAATAATTTATGAAGAGGTTGCCCCCCTGACTGAAAATGCAGACACAGTCTATATTATAACACATGGAGGAGAACTCAACGGTGCATTTGACTCATGGACACATATGCTGGAATTGCACAAAGGCATGGAAGGTCTGTTCTTTTTGAAGTCCAGCCCAGCCCTCGTACCGAACCAGCCTCCGTCAAACAGCCAGTTCTTTGAGGCTTATGGACAGGAACAAGGGTTCATTACTTATTCCAAGGATGACTTTTGGGATTTTTCAGGGAATTCCTTATTCCAACAAGTAACAGATATTGACGGGTTTATTGGTCAGATAAACAGCATGACCAGTCAAAGCCATATAACCCAATCATGTATTCTCGAACAAAAAAGTGGCGTTGTCCTCAGCATTGACAGTTCATTTTACGAGCAGGACGAAATTGTGTTCGAAACTTCACTAAAAGGTCAATGGGGCAAAGAATATGACTTAGAAAGGGTGTCTGTGAGAATTGAGTTTACTTCTTCGGTTGATTTAGAGGCTTATGATTTTATGGTTACGCCATTGGGTTCTGACATTGAACCAAACTACGATGTCAACTGGGAGCAGACAGACAGTTATTCAGTTGACTTTGAAGTCATCAAGAATACAACGACCACTATATACGAAGAGGTAAGCGAAGAGTTGTCAAATTTTGTGGGTGTAAGGTTCAATTCATCATTACTGACATCGGGAGTGGGGTTCAGCTCGGTACAAATTTCAGAATCCTCATACAAAGAAGGAAGTGTGGTATTGGACTTTGTTGAACTTGCAAGTGATGACCGTTTGGTCAAGGAATATATGGCAACGCCAAACATAACTTCATTCGAACCAGCGGAAGTTTGTGCGGGGATAAAAGCTGACCAGTCATTCGGTGCGCCAACGTTAAGTGGTTTCGTAATAATTAAAGGAACCGATTTTGGATATGTAGACCCAGCAAATTTTCCTGTCGAGATTCCGAACAATTATAGGGTTGAATTTATTCGGGAACAACAATTGAACACGACTTCTTTTAAAGTAACCCCAATGCCTGATGATTATGAATATTGGACAAATACAGAAATTAAAGTGAGAGTACCTACTGCTGGTTGGCTGGTTAACAACAATAATATCATTAGCGGGCCAGAACCTGCAAACTCCGTGACTGGAAGGATTACAGTTCGCAATCCAGATGGCAGTGACCATACTGGCAACGATAAATTAGTGGTAAAATTTGCCCAGTTTGATGCTGTTGAAAACCTGGGAAGCGGAGACCAAGCATTTCCGAGAAAATTAATTGATAGGTCAGGAAACGGAGGGTATTATTTTATCTTCGACTCTTCCTTTGATAATATATACCCTCAAAACCCTGCTGCCGCTCGGCAAGATATAATAGATGCGTTTTGTGAATGGAATTTGGCAACTGAAGCCAAATTAGAAATAGTTGAGACGTGCCCAACTGGAGCAATGTGTTTTAATATTAGGTACGCAAACATTACTTCAACAGGTGGCGGCACTGTAGCGTTGGCATCAGGTTAGAGCCTCCCTAATTTTTTCAATTGCCCAAATGAAGCAGTCATTAACCAAATGCTGTTAACTTACAACACCCAAATAACTGACTGGAAACCTTCCTCAGAGGCTGACCCACTCGTGGATGACCATATAATAAAGTCGTCCGCATACCATGAGATTGCCCACTTATTACAACTTGGTCACGTGTATAACGATGGCTCACTAATGCACCCATTTTATAACCCAGGAGATGTTATTGATTCTGATGCAATAGCTGGCGGAACTCATGTCAGTAATGTGAGTGCCGGTACTGCTTGCCCGTCACCTCTTTTACAAGGAGTAATTACAGATTGTATGACCCCAACGGTAGAGCTATCCAAAAGTAATTGGGTCAGGCTTTCTCCAAATCCTGCCAAAAACTGGTTGAAACTCGAATTTGAGGAGGATATAAATGATTGCCAAATTGAGATTTATGATGTGTTGGGACACTTAAGAAAAAGTAGCGCACTCACTTTAAACAGTCAACAAATTGATGTGAGTGACTTACCTATTGGCACATATTTACTGGTCATAAAAGATGGCACACTTTCCAAATCAATCAAATTTACGAAAATATGAAAACGACATTCGAGAGAATAAAAGCAACATTGCTCATCCTCGTTGTTTTTGCACTTGTAGGATGTTCTTCGGGAATAAAAAAAATTAAATCAGATGACATTCAAGCGACAAAAGGAGTAAATTATGAGCAATATTTCAATAAAAGCGAAATTGCTCCTTTAAAGTCAGAATGGAAGGGATTGTATGTCCACATGAAGAAAGGACATCTTTTACAGTCAGTTGGTGATAGAGAAAAAGATTACATTTATTCCTATCAGCTATACAAGTTGCTCAAATCGAACTTATTGAAGATATACAGCACACCATTTCTTCAAGATTACAACAATTTCATAGCGGTTTTTGGAGAGCCTTCTATTGTCCAAGAAGTGGGAAATAAAGTGACAATAACGTACTCAAAATCAGTAATTGGAGACCCATGCCAAACTTGCAATCATGATTTGTTTGGCTACACTTTCGATAAGTCAAGTCAGAAATTGTTGAAAGAATAAAAAAAGAAAAGAAGTCGAGTAGGTAAGGGGGAATTTCACCCCCAAACCTCTCACAGAACCG
>CAZHOV010000273.1:0-3949 GCA_964534315.1 uncultured Saprospiraceae bacterium
GCTCAATGATCTTGAAATTAGCCGCAAAGGATTTTTTATCTTTTAGGCATTGCTCATGAGAACTCAACCAAACATCTTCCCAGTTTTTGTTTTTGGGTACTTTATCCGTCTGCGGTTTCAAGTAGGCCGTTTGCGGAACCATGGTAATCGACTCGAAAGGCACCCCTCTTTCCAACAAACGTACAATTTCCCGCAGGGGCATTTCGCCCATTCCATACACCAATAAATCTGCTCCGCTCATGGCCAGAATGCTAGGAAATAACTCATCTTTCCAATAGTCATAATGCGTCACTCTACGGAGCGAAGCTTCAATCCCGCCAATCAAAACAGGAATATCAGGATATAGTTGCTTAAGAATTTTTGAATAGACCGTCACGGCATAATCTGGACGGAATCCCGCTTCACCGCCTGGCGTGTAGGCATCAGTAGATCGCCTTCTTCTGCCGTATAATGGTTGACCATAGAGTCCATGCATCCGGAAGTCACCCCAAAGAAAAGTCGTGGCGCCCCCAGCTTTTTAAAATCGCGAAGGTCATCCTGCCAATTGGGTTGAGGTATAATTGCCACCCGCAGTCCTTCACTTTCCAATATGCGCCCGATAACCGCATTACCAAATGCCGGATGATCGACATAGGCATCTCCTGATATGATGATCACATCAAGCTGATCCCACCCTCTTTTTTCCACTTCCTTCTTGATAATCGGAAGCCAATCCGTTATCGGTCGTTCATCAAGCATACACCCGTTTTGAAATTAAAAGTCAAAGATAAAGGAATTTTAGGTCAATTGTAAGGGAAGGACAATGCGTGTAGGGTTTTGTTCGGAGGGGGTAGCCATAGATGAAAAGGGAAGGAAAGGCAAATGAAAAACAATGAAAATATTTAATGAAGTAATAGTTTTTATTATCATTTCTTTTCATTTTCTTGACGAATTCATTCGACGACACTTTCATTCCCTTTTCACTATCTATCGATCCCTATTCTTTCGTCACTACGCCACTACGTGATAACATCAATACGTCTCTAAACCTCCGCCACCGCCGCCTTCAGATACGTCCAAAACTTATTTACTGAAGCAATATGCACCTTCTCATCAGGTGAGTGGGGGTGTTTGATCGTCGGGCCAAAAGAGATCATGTCCAGATTGGGGTAGTGCTTGTTGATAATACCGCACTCCAGGCCGGCATGACAGGCTGCTACATGTGGTTTCTTGTCAAACAGCTTTTCATACAACCCTTCCATTACAGTTAGGATGTGTGATTGAGCATTGGGAGCCCAGCCGGGATAGTTGCCTCCATTCTCCACTTTGGCACCCATATTTTCAAAAGCAGCTCGGATCGCGTTGGCCACATCCATTTTGCCTGATTCGACAGAGCTTCTTTGTAGACTTTGAGTGATAAATTCGCCGTTCTTGACAATGACTCTTGCCAGGCTAGAAGAGGTTTCGACCAAACCCGGAATATCCGGAGCCATGCGGAAAACGCCATTGTGCATCGCATAGATCGCATTGAGCATTTTATCCTGATCTTCGGCATTCATAATCTTGGCAGGAAGGTCTGTTTCCGTTATTTCAATAGCAAAGTCGGGCTCTATGCTGGCAAATTCTTGTAATAAATCATTCTTTCGATTTTCTAATTCAGCATGAAAGGCTTCTTTTTTATCAGAAGGAATAGCAACGATAGCTGTAGATTCCCGCGGAATGGCATTTCGTAAACTACCGCCATCGATAGAGGCTACTCTTAAGCCAAAAGGTTCTGTAGTTTGATACAATAAGCGGTTCATCAATTTGTTGGCATTACCGCGACCGAGATGAATGTCGATGCCAGAGTGACCGCCTTTTAGCCCCTTCACTTTAATTTCTACTCCTACATAGTTGGAAGGAACGTTTTCTTCTTGGTAATTATAATGGGTGTTGGTATCGATACCGCCGGCACAGCCGATGGTTAATTCATCATCTTCTTCAGAATCCAGATTCAGGAGGATCGTTCCGGAAAGCACCCTTTCATCTAGTCCCTTGGCTCCGGTCATACCCGTTTCTTCATCGATGGTAAACAGTGCTTCCAGGGGAGGATGTGGGATGTCGGTAGACTGCAACAAGGTCATAATAGAAGCTACGCCTATGCCATTATCAGCACCAAGAGTTGTGCCTTCGGCAGTCACCCATTCGCCATCAACATAGCTCCGGATACCTTCGGAGTTGAAGTCAAAATCCGTGTCGTTATTCTTTTGATGGACCATATCGAGGTGGGATTGCAGGATGACAGTTGGCTTGCCTTCCATTCCTGGGGAAGCTGGCTTCTTGATAATGACATTACCTGTTTTATCGACGAGGGTTTCGAGGCCAAGTTTAGCGCCGAACTGTTTCATGAATTCGATGACACGCTCTTCTTTTTTAGAAGGTCTGGGCACTTCATTCAGGTCTGCAAAGTTGTTCCAAAGGGCTTGAGGCTCTAGGTTTCTTATTCCATTAGTACTCATATGTCTGTAATTTTTTGATTTTTCCCAAAATTATAAAAAAGGTACAGGATATAAGTTGACAAAAGTCAATGCTGCCGGTAATTTATCAAAATGACTGCCCCTTAAGCCATTGGGAAAGAAAATAGTTGTTAAAATCCGTATATGTTTTTTTACCTTTATCGGGCATAGTAATATATATTCATGGATAAGTCGAAGGAGATTAAAAAATTAGAAAGTCAAATTGCACAGGGATTAACGCCCCGGTGTCCCATCTGCGGTTCTAACCTAAAAATCAATAAAAATGAAGGTACCACTGGAGCGAAGGTTTATACTTATGCATGCTTAAAAGAAGAAGACCCCGGCTGTACGCTTAAGCCCGGTACCGCTTATGTACCGTGGTTTAATGTATTGAGACATGCCGCTACTCAGCGGGTCGTTCAATTGAGTATAGTTGTGCTAGGTTCTTTGACTGTTGTTGGGCTTACCGGTAAATCTCTGGGTTTTATCAAGTTTGATTTCGGAGAAGAAGAAGCCGATATAGAAACTCCTTCTGATAAGAAAGGTGATACGACCCAGCTTGCTGAACTAAAGCAAATCAAAGATTCGCTGTATTCAGATAACGAAGCCCTCAGAAAGAGGGTCAAAGAATTGGAGAATACACCACGGAGTAAATTGTCCGACGAAGAAAAACAATTCCTGCTTTATGGCAAGTATTATCTCGGCATTAACCTAATCAATGAAAAACGATCAGAATCAAAGCGGTATCTTTTTGAAGTGTTGGTTGAATATAATCAAAATCCCGGTACTTACTCTTGGAATGATGATCAAAAAACGGAACTAATGAATAAGATCAGTTCCCTCATTTCAAAGGATAGAGATATTTTTGAAGTTGCAGAAATAGAAAAATACATTGAATCTGGAGAAAGTGGTTTTTCTTTAAAAAGGAAGAGATATGAACAATTAGGTACAGCCTATTATCACCTTGCCGATCTTCAAAAAGAAAAGAGGAAAGAGTTTAAAAGAAAATCTTTGGTAAATTTTCTTAAACACGTTGAGTTCCTGCTCAAAAGTCGCGTTCCGGAAGTCCCCCAATACTTGGTGGATAACATCAAAGACAATTTTGATAGTCTTCATTTTCAAAATGCCCTGCCAAAACAATGGGATAGGGATGCGACAATGAAAAACATCAGAAAAGCTATTAAGGAAAAGGATCTAAACGTTATGAGCAGATTAATCCTTGACCTTGAGCAATCAAGTTCTTAATTTCTTATCTTTCCTCAAAAAACATGGAAAACGACGGGCAACAATTGGCGACTAAGATCGTCGATCAAATGTTTAACAACGACGCCTTCAGCCAGTGGCTGGGTATCGAACGCATTGAAGATGCTCCCGGCAGGTCAGTATTACGGATGACCGTCCGAAAAGAAATGACCAACGGATTCGATGTAGCCCATGGCGGCATCACCTTCTCCTTGGCCGACAGTGCCTTTGCC
>CAZHOV010000274.1:0-3755 GCA_964534315.1 uncultured Saprospiraceae bacterium
AAAAAAGTCTCCTATATCATCAGGCAGCTCCGCAAGGAAATTGCTCGATAGATTCAAGCTGCGCAGACTGTCCAGCTCTAAAATAACGGCTGGAATGTGGGTGAAGTTATTGTAAGTAAGGTTGAGGCTGCGTAATTTTTTGAGCCTGCTTAGGCTTTCGGGTAAGCCGGAGAGCTCGTGGTAGCCTAGATCCAGCACTTCCAGGTTAACCATATCTGTAATACTTACCGGTAGTTCCGTCAGAACAGTATCGCCAATGCGTAACTTCCGGACGTTTTCTGGATTTTTTAAAGCGCTCTCCAATGACGTATACCAACGGTGTTTTTCGTTAGGCCCGTTGATGATTAAGCGATTGGAGCGAAGGATAGGCTTGACCTTATCCCTCGCTTGTTTTCGAATTTCAAGGGCTACAGAATCGGTTTGGGCCGGTAAGGAAAGGCCCAGGGGGCATAAGAAAACCAGAAATAGTAAGCGTGTGGATAATAAAAATCTGCGCATCTGTGAAAATGGTTTTCGAATAATCGACTTTAAACAAAAAGCCTAGAAATATTTGTGTATTTAGGTGTTAACACCTGAATCTAAGAGCTAATGATTGCTGTGAAAATGAATCCTCTGATACAAGCGCCTTTCCATAATTGCTTCTTCCACAAACAGTTCCTGAAGCAAGTTGCCGGGGTCCTGGTAATTTTCCCAGTAGTAGATGTATTTCATCATCATTGAGCTATCAAAGCCGTCTTGATACCTGGTTTTTTCTATTACTTGTTGAAGTTTCGGATTGTCTGTTTCGCCCGACAGTAAAGCTAATAATGCTCTTGGTTGTACCCGGTAAAAAAAGCGAAGAAATTCGTAGCTGTATTCTTGCTCGAAGGGGCGAACCAGTTTCCAAACCCCTTCAATTTTGTGCAGTACGGCGATATATCGCACCCTTTCGGGCCTACTATCTAAATCCTCTTTCATTTTCGGGGCCATAAGGGGCAGCGCCGTTGACAAGTCGTCCGGCTCCTCTCCTTCTACGAATACATGCGACTTGGCCGGCATGTCCAGTACAATAAGGGCTCGCTCTTCCCCCTTTTCCATTTGAATGTCTACCCTGGAAATAAGTGTTATGGTCTTATCACTCACTTTGTTTACGAATAGCGATACATTGCCAAATACATCAAAGAAGTGATGGGCGCCTTCGTTTTTAGCATCGATGATATGATAGGATTGAAAAATAGTCTCCTCTTCTTGTGCTTTCTGACAACGAGCCAATACTCCTTCCGGGCTATTTTCATCGGCATAGTACTGCTCCAAATCGCTGGCCGCTCCGGTACCGTACAACTGCAGTTCCACTTCGTCTATCGGAACCGTTTGCCACGCCAGTTCGAGTTGAGCGAGAGTCATTGCGGGAAAAAGCAGGCTGAAAAGTCCACAAAAAATCAATCGTATATACATGGGTTATCGTTTATGATTTGAGCAACATTTGCCAAAACGGATCATTCGTTCCCTTTTTGTGGACCTCGTACAAATCCAGAAGACGGGTCCAATTAATGCGAGCTATCTTAAAATTAAAACCCGCAATCTTCTTCGGCTGAATTGCACTCAAGGGCTTGATTATCAACAAAGTATTCAAATAATCATCAAAAGCAGGATCATCTTGGGAAAGCGGTGGGGCATTGAAATCCGCCTTTTTTATAAATCCTTCTTTTACTTTTCCTACAATAAGATTTGGCTCCGTTCTCATCCTGTAACTCAACCTGGGCAGTTTTATAGAAGCCCCATTGATGCCAAGGTCATCCTTCCATTCCGGAATTAACATTAGTGTATAGAAGATATCCAGCGGGCGAGGATGCCCATTAGCCAGTCTTTTCTCCCAATCTATATCCAGTATTGATATCTAGAATGGTTCTGTTATTTTGATATTTACATCAGAAATGCGCTGATCAGGTATCTCATAAAAGAGCTGATGAGGACCTGACAGGACAGGAGATTCCTGAGCTACACTCTGCGTTTGCCCCTGACAAGCGCATAACAACAAAATCATTAAATGTCCTATAATTTTCATCTTTGACCTTTGCATTTTAATAATTTTCAATACAGTATCGCACCGCTTCATAAATATCCAGTACACTCCCTGTGAGGCAGAGTTCTTGAAGGTCGACCATGGTATCCCTGGTCTTTGGCAAATGAACAGGAACATTAATTGACCTGGCCGATTTCAAAATAGCTTCTTTCGCCCTCGCCATATCACAATTTTTGCACTTTGAGTAAATAAGTGCAACAGCTCCCGCCACAATGGCCGCAGAAAATTGTGATCCGTTTAAGGTATCTCGCTTTTCAACGGATGCATGTACCTCTATTTCATGACCTGGTGCAAAAATATCGACGTGTTGAGAGCTATAGTTGGCATAGCCAGGAATAAGACGGCCCTCTTTAGCGGTGGAACTAACCTCCAGCCAGTTAGTTACCACTCGTTCTTGTGTTTTTCGCAGTGTATCTAGCCTACTCGTGTCGGGGAAGGATACGACATCATTGGGAAAATTATTTTGGGGCGTAATTTCTTTTGCGTTGTTCCCCGCAGCATGCACAACTAGCACGCCTGCCTCTTCTGCGTGTAAGATGGCTTGCTCCACCAGCATCTGGTGAAGGGGTACGGGCTTTTGTGCGCCCAGATAAATAACATCAGCCCCATTATCAACCGCATATCGAATAGCTGCTGCTATATCCTGATCCGTTGCGTCACCATCCGGCACGGCCCGAATTGGCATAATCACTGCTCTTCTTTTTGGAGAATTTTCGGGCAGGCTACCATTGGCTACCTCTTCGATTAAGCCAGCAATAGCTGTACCAGAGGTTGGGTCAGGGCCCACAACGTCTCCGTTTCCAATGTACGAGGTCTTACCATCGACTTTCGCCTCTCCTAAAATACGTGCACGATCCCAGTTCACATTATAGTGATAGTCCCTGGAAGCCTTGTAGTATTGAAGTGCTTGTTGTGTCTGTTCTTTTAGTTCACCTAAAGACATCTCTGAATTGAATAAATTTGCCGCCATCATAGCGGCTTGCTTCAATAAGGGATCATCGCTTTGTTGATATTGGCGGATTAATTGAGGGGTAACTTCTTGCTCTCCCCGCTCTTGATCAATGCGTTTTAAAGCTGTATACACTTGCTGATGCATCTTTACTTGCCGGTCAGCATCATTCCAGCTGTTTTGTATTTCGGACCAATACTCCTGAAAAAGTTGATATTTCTGCTGTAAGCTATCGGGAATGGAGCTATCGGACTTGCCTTCAAAAGCTTCTCGATAAGTTGCACAATAGCGCGTAATGGCTAATTGATCATAATGCAGATTTTGCCCATCACGTGTTCCCAGGAAATTCCAGCCATGCACATCATCAACATAGCCGTTTCCGTCATCGTCTTTTTTGTTGTTGGGCTCTTCATCTTCATTCGTCCAGATGCTATATTGGAGAGCAGGGTGCTGAATATCCACTCCAGTACTTATGACAGCAATACAAGTAGGCTTCTTTCTATATGGTTTGGTAAAAAAGCGCTGATGTGCCTTTTTGAGGTTCGTAGCGGTCTGATATTGCTCACTGTTTTCTGCGTACCAACCGTAAGAAGTGTTTTGTTGGGCTTTGACCAGAGAAGCGGCACATAAAATCAGCAATAGTACGGGAAGTCTCAAACTATAATATTTTTTCTTTAACGATTTCAATGATGGTTTGATTAAATCTTTCAGCCTCTTCATCCGGTACTTCATGTCCTGATTTTT
>CAZHOV010000275.1:0-3722 GCA_964534315.1 uncultured Saprospiraceae bacterium
GATGTAGCTTGTTGGTGGGGGATGGCGAGGGTTGTATTCCTTTGTGTTCTGGGCAAGTGGTACCGGATCAGTACGACGCTCTTTGCACTAGGTTTTGCGGCTTTATTTTTGATGGAGAAAGGATTGTATTTGAATCATGGTTATTTATTCACCATGCTGTCTTTTATCATGATCTTATTCCCTGCTCATCGCGATTTTTCGCTTGATGTACTTGCAAATCCTTCTAAACGGGTGGTTAGCATTCCTTTTTTACCGATTTTTCTGTTGTGTTTCATGATGGGGGTGGTGTATTTTTATGGCGGGATAGCGAAGCTAAATTCAGATTGGTTGCGGGGAATTCCGATGCTACAATGGTTGGAGAATAAAACGAAATATCACTTTTTGGGTGATCTGTTAGGTCCCGATTGGCTGGCTTATTTCATAACTATTGGGGGCGTTATATTCGACCTTTTTATCACCTTTTTTCTCCTCTTTAAACGTACCCGTAAGTGGGCCTTTTTAGTTGTCATCTTTTTCCATTTTACCAACCTCATCATTTTTGCCATTGGTATTTTTCCTTATTTATCTGTTGGAATTACGGCCTTATTTTTCCCGCCGGATTTTCCAAAAAAGATCGTCCGTTGGTTGGGCAAGCGGTTACGGTTTGTCCGTATTTTCAGGTACCGGTGGTACAGGGCGTTGAAAGAGCGCGACGTTCATCTTAGTAAAAAGGCTTTGGCTCCTACAAATCTTCAAAGAGATGCTTTATATGTATTGGTGATTATCTTTTGTTTAATACATCTTCTGCTTCCGTTTCGGCATCATTACTTTCCGGGCGATGTTACCTGGACAGAAGAAGGGCACCGCTATTCCTGGAGGATGATGTTGAGAAGTAAGCAGGGGTATGGTAATTTTGTTGTGGTTAACTCTAATACAGGAGAAAAAAAAGTGGTTGATCCGAGAGATCATTTGATCCCAAAATTTCAGCGTAAGATGTATACGCATCCGGACATGATCTTACAATTTGCCCACTATCTGAGAGACGAACATCAAAAAGAGCCGGGTTGGGAGGAAGTAGAGGTCTATGCTTTCATCAGGGTGCGCTGCAATTACCGGGAATATCACCGGTATGTCGATCGTACCAGAGACCTGGCTAAGGAAGAATGGTCCTTTTTTAAACCGTCAGACTGGATAATTTTGGAAGGGGAGGAGGGATGAGTAATGGGCAATGGGCAATGAGCAATGAGGAGTGGGCAATGTGGAATGGGCAATGTGGAATGTGGAGTGAGGAATGTGGAGTGAGGAATGTGCAATTAATTAAAAAATCTCGCAAAGGCGCAAAGAACGCAAGGAAGTGAGAAAAATTATTAAAATTTATGTCAAGAACAACGGTAAAAGAGATTACTTCTTTTCTAGAAACCATTGCTCCATTAAACTACCAGGAGGGGTATGACAATGCAGGGCTGGTCGTTGGGGATCCCGATATGGAAATAACAGGAGTGATGACCTGTTTAGATTCTACCGAGGCGGTGATTGAAGAAGCTATTGAGCAAGGTTGTAATTTAGTGGTTGCGCACCATCCCATTATATTTAAGGGGTTGAAAAAGATCAATCCGGCTCATTATGTACAGCGGGTAGTGATCAAGGCCATCAAAAATGATGTAGCGATCTATGCCATCCATACCAATTTAGATAATGTATTTTTGGATGGGGTAAATACGATGATCTGCGAGCGGCTAGGACTGGAACAGACAGCCATCCTGGCACCAAAGTCTGCTCCTTCGACATTTCCTGAGGGTACCCGGGAGCAACCTATTGGCTCCGGAATGATTGGATTTTTGCCCGAAGCTATGGACGAAAAAACATTCTTAGGATACCTGAAAGAGCGGATGCAAGTCAACTGTGTGCGTCATACGCAACTACTGAATAAACCGATCAAAAAGGTAGCTGTTTGTGGTGGAGCGGGAAGCTTTCTTTTAGGACAAGCCATCAGAAAAGAGGCAGATATTTTTATCACTGGAGACTTCAAGTACCACGAATTTTTTGACGCCGACCATCATCTTATCATTGCTGATATCGGCCACTATGAAAGTGAACAATTTACTATTGATTTACTTTCTAATATTATTCAAAATAATTTTAGTATCTTTGCGGTTCGCAAAACATCGGTAAATACCAATCCGGTACATTACTTTTAACACAATCCGATAAATTCAATATACATATGGCAGTAAAAGAATTAACAGTAGAGGAAAAATTGCGTAATCTCTATGAATTACAGCTTATTGACTCAGAAATTGACCAAATTGAAATTTTAAAAGGAGAGCTTCCTATTGAAGTGAGTGACCTGGAGGATGAAATTGTAGGGCTGGAAACCAGAACGCAGCGCTTGCAGAATAACCTCGATGAATTAGAGAAAGAAGCTTCTAATCATCAGGCGAATATCAAACATGCCGAATCCTTAATTGAACGATACACTAAGCAATTGGATAATGTAAAGAACAACCGGGAATATGAAGCATTGATGAAAGAACAGGAAATGCAAAATCTGGAAATTCAGCTTTCGCAAAAAAGAATACGAGAGGGTAAAGTAGCGATTGAAAATAAGCAAAAGATTCTCGATGAAACTACGGAGCGTTTGGAAGCCAAGAAGAAGGATCTTGAAGTCAAAAAGGTAGAACTCAAAGAAATTATCGCCAAAACAGAAAAAGAAGAACAAAAACTCAGAAAAGAATCAGCCAAGGCGCGTGAAAAGATTGAAAATCGATTATTAAAAGCCTATGACAAGATCCGGAATAACTATCGCAACGGACTTTCGGTTGTGACCATCGAACGGGATTCTTGTGGCGGCTGTTTTAATAAAATTCCTCCTCAGGTTCAATTGGAGATTGGTCTGCATAAGAAAATCATTGTCTGCGAACATTGCGGACGAATTTTGGTGGATGAAAGCCTCATGGATCCGGGCGGAGGAGAGGAGAAAAAATAGTAAAATCAGAAAAGCCACTTCGAAAATTTTCGAAGTGGCTTTTCTGATTTTAGCGTGAGGTTCGGATAAAAACATTCGAGTATCGGATGCCATTGAATCGCAATTCTTACTTCTAATTTTTGTCCTTAAAACCAAAAGCGCGTAGCGATTTTAACCCCTGTAGAAAAAGATATGCCGAAATAGTTCAGGCCCGTAGGGACTGACACCTAACGGAAGGGTAAAGCCCCATAAATAGGTGGATATGTTCAATGGAAATGGATCAATCTACCCGTGGAGGTGCCAGTCGCTATGCGCCTGGTCAATGGGTCCTGTAAATTTGGCTACATAGGTTGTAATCGCTACGCGCTTACTTAAAAAATATCGATACCTTCTCCGATAGGTATTGAACTTATGCAATAGATAGGTTATCGTGATCTGCGCTTACTTGGAAAACAACGATACCTTCTCCAATAGGAATTGGTCTTTTGCTATAGATAGGTTATCGTGATCTGCGCTTACTTGGAAAATATCGATACCTTCTCCGATAGGAATTGAACTTATGCAATAGATAGGTTATCGTGATCTGCGCTTACTTGGAAAACATCGATACCTTCTCCGAATCCGCTTTGAGCTTCGGTCGTTTAATGTTAACAGGATGTTTGGATATTTACATGTTGATCATCAATATTTAAAAAACTATCCGGCAAACGCAGCTTTTCAGGGATAAAGGGCGCGGGAGAGGCTTTTTATTTTTATTAAAGTCGAACCTCACGTTAAT
>CAZHOV010000276.1:0-3702 GCA_964534315.1 uncultured Saprospiraceae bacterium
GGGTGCCTCTGGCACCCAAAATATCCTCGCTAGATTTTTACGCCCCTGCTTACAGGTGCCAGCGGCACCTCGAAGATCGCTTTGGACGAAGACGTCCAAAGCAGCAGACTAGAGCAAAGAAGCTTGCCGGTTCTCTATTGAATCTACAAAAGAAAAGGCGTAAGTTATTTTTTAATCAACAATTAACTCTTAATTTCGCCAATCATTCGAAAATGTAATCAACATTTGTGTTTATGGAAAATACTGCTACCACCAGTCAGAAAACGACTCCCATTTTAGACCTTCCCACGATCACCCATCGGTTTCAGGATCATGCGGATGGCTACCAAAAAGCCCATCCCTATCCGTATGCGCAGTTCGATAACTTTCTTGAGCCGTGGGCAGCTCAAAAGGCGATGGATAGCTTCCCGGCTGTGAAGGATAGCGGTTGGATACATTATATTCATGTAAATGAAAAGAAACATGGCCTCAATAAAATGGATCTCATTCCTCCGTTTATTCAGGAGGTGATTAAAGAATTAAATTCCGACGAATTTGTAACGGTGCTTTCCGAACTTACCGGTATAGACGGGCTCAAAGCTGACCCTTCCTTAGAAGGCGGAGGATTACATCAAACTCAAAAGGGCGGCTTTCTTAATATTCACGCTGATTTTACGGTACATCCGCACAAACGAAACTGGCGCAGAAGAGTCAATGTCCTGGTCTACCTTAATGAAGGATGGCAGCCAGCCTACAAAGGTGATTTGGAATTGTGGAGCCGCGATATGAAGGCCTGCGTCCAAAAGATCAGCCCCGTCTTTAATCGCTGTGTTATCTTCAATACGGATGAAGATTCTTACCACGGACTGCCGGAACCCATTGCGTGCCCCCAGGATATGACCCGGAAATCTATCGCTCTCTACTATTTTACCGAAGAAAAACAAGCTCCTAAAAAACGAGCCACCAACTACCGGGCCCGGCCTGGAGATGGTATCAAAGCGATGTGGATCTATCTCGATAAAAAATTAATCTCTTTTTATAACAAATTAAAAGGGTGGCTGGGTATCAATGACGACTTTGTCAGTAAGATCCTTAATCTTTTCAATAGAAAGAAGTAAACGGCAAGCAGTGAGTAGAAAATCGAAACACATAAATAATCAAACCTTAAAATACTCCTTACTTTTTGCCCTTCTGGGCGCCTTGTTTTATATTCCTTTTAATGGAGGGGTACACTTGTTTGATTGGGATGAAATCAACTTTGCAGAAATTAGCCGGGAAATGATGATCCTTGAGGATTATCTACGGGTGCATGTCGATTTTAAGCCATTCTGGGAGAAACCGCCATTCTTTTTTTGGATGCAAGTCCTGGCAATGCGACTTTTCGGGGTAGGGGAGTTTGCTGCGCGTTTACCCAATGCTATCTGTGGGGTGGCTACATTGGTAATGCTCTACAATATGGGGAAAAAGCTGTATGATCACCGCTTCGGGGTCATTTGGGCGGGTGTTTATTTCGGCACCATGCTTCCCTTTTTATATTTCAAATCAGGAATTATCGATCCTATTTTTAACCTGTTCATTTTCTTAGGGCTGTACTTTTTTATTTTGTTTTATTGGAAAAAGGAAGGAGAAGAGGGGATCGTTTTAAACCGGAATAAATGGTTATACCTGTTTCTGGGAGGCTTTTTTATTGGATTAGCCATTCTCACTAAGGGGCAGGCTGCTTTTTTGATTGCTGCTTTGACCATGTTTGTCTATTGGATCTATCAGCGATTCCGCTTTTATATCAGCGTACCGCAGTTTTTGTTTTTTACGTTCTCTGCTACCTTGGTCACATTGGCTTGGTATGGGTTGGAAACGATGAAAAACGGCACCTGGTTTATTGAAGAATTCAATAAATATCAATATCGTTTATTTAGCACACCCGATGCCGGGCACCGAGGGTTTCCGGGGTATCATTTCGCTGTATTGCTGATCGGATGTTTTCCGGCCTCTATCTTTGCCATTCGCTCCTTTTTCAAAATGCAGAAAGAAGAACAGAATTATCAGAAGGATTTCAAGATCTGGATAAAGTTCTTGTTTTGGGTGGTATTAATCCTTTTTACAATTGTAAAGTCCAAGATCGTTCACTACTCCTCCATGTGTTACTTCCCCCTTACTTTTTTAGCGGCCTTGGTTATACAGCACATGGTTACCGGGAAAATAACGCTCAATGGATGGATGAAAGGCGGATTGATTGCCATTGCCTCCCTGTTTTTAGCTGCGGTAATTTTGGTACCCATCATTGGCCAGAATACCGATCTGATCCGGCCGTTACTGAGTAAAGACCCTTTTGCCCAGGGCAATCTCGATGCAAAAGTAAACTGGCACTGGTCCGATTGGCTGCCAGCAGTGTACTTCCTAGCTTTGATGATATTGGTTTTTTTCTGGTTTCAAAAAAAGCAATTCCAAAAAGCATTTATCGCCCTTTTTGGAGGTACTGCCGTTTTTACTTTTCTGATCCTCATCTTTTTCATTGCCAAGATTGAAGCCTTCTCCCAACGTGCCGCCATCGAATTCTTTGAAAGTAAACAAGGTGTTGATGCCTATGTCATTCCTCACGGCTACAAATCTTACGGGCACCTTTTTTATACTCGTAAACCGCAAGTCACCAATAAAAAGAGCTATGACAAATTATGGTTGTTGGAGGGCGATATCGATAAGGATGTCTACGTGGTTACCAAAGTACATAAAGCCCATGAACTGCAAAAGTATCCGGAACTTGAGGAAATAAACAGAAAAAATGGTTTCGTGTTTTTTGTCAGAAGATCAGAGAACTAGAAGACTAGAGGACCGTGGCTATTCTTTATCCAAAAAAGTGTAAAGGGTAATTTCTCTCCTGTTATGGGAATTACTTGTGACATCCTTCATTTCATTTTCCCGGTATTAATATCAATCGTTATGGGTTGACCGATCATTAAACCAGTTGGACGGTCCGTTCCAACGGGAATAGTTATCGTTTCTCCTTTTATTTTTAGGAGCAGCCAGTACTGGTCATTTCGCTTTTTTAATCCCAAAAATATCCCTTCGAGGTGAGCGCCCTTTTTTGGAATTTCGGTAGAGAATAATTCTTCGGGTGTTCCCTGGTTAATAATTTTTCCTTCTTCGATGATCAGGACCTGGTCGGTAAGCTTATTGATCTCCGATTGGTCATGGGTGACCAGCAGGGTGGTCAATCCATATTTCCGGTGAGAAGCCAGGATATAGTCCTGAAGTTTGACTCGAATGGATTGATCCAGGGCGGAGAGCGGTTCGTCGAGCAGTAATAGATCGGGCTTTCTGACCAGTGCACGCGCTAATGCAACCCGCTGCTGCTGCCCGCCAGAAAGAGTCGCAGGTTTTCGGTGCTGTAATTCGGTTAATTCCACGGTTTGGATCAACTCCTTAATGATGGCCGGTGATTGGTTTTTCCCTAGTGCAAAAGAGAGATTTTGTTTGACCGTCATATTGGGAAACAGGGCATAATCCTGAAAGACAAACCCGATGCTTCTTTTCTGAGGTGGTAGGTTGATCCTGTTTTGTGCATCGTACCATACCTTTCCATTGACAGCTATAAAACCAGTATCAGGAGGTAATAAACCGGCTAACATCCGCAAGACCGATGTTTTTCCGGCACCTGATGGTCCGAACAATCGTATCCATCAACCCCACCCCATCTTGCCTAATTGCTAAATTTTTCTTTCCTTT
>CAZHOV010000277.1:0-3673 GCA_964534315.1 uncultured Saprospiraceae bacterium
GAACTTAATCTTCCGATAGATAAGCACACAAAAAATGTATTTTTATCTGCCATTAACTTATTGCTGAGTCATTGTAATCGGTATTATGATAGGCAATTTATCTTGCGAGAAAATCAGAATAAAACAATAGTCGGAAAAATAGACAAATTTCTTTCTAACTATTTCACCTCTGCTGACCTTACAATAAATGGTCTGCCAACCGCCTTGCAATGTGCTGAACACGTAAATCTATCTCCCAGCTACTTGAGCGATTTGCTTCGCAAAGAAACTGGTAAAACTACTCAAGAACATATTCATTATTACTTACTAGAAATTGCCAAAGATAGACTACTAGGAACTAATGATTCTGTAAAGGAAATAGCCCATTCCTTAGGAGTTGATTACCCTCATTATTTCAGTAGTTTATTCAAGAAAAAAATAGGCGTTAGTCCCACTGAGTTCAGGAACTTGAATTAGAATAACGGTGGCTAATAAACAGGCGTTCAATCGGCCTGCAAGGTCCAGATTGAACGCCCTGTTGAACGAGATCGCCAAGAGCAGCGACCCGGCGGTAGGGTCTAAATAAAGACTACCGTTGTTAAGCATTTCCGGTTTTTAGATGGGTGATTGAACCAAATATATAGTCCGTTCTTTATTTTCCTGAGCGGTATGGCTTATTTTTAGGTCAGTTATCCATCCATTGAGGGGTGTTTTAAAAATTCAGCTCATAGATCCTGCAGCAATTGCGGGGCAATCGTATTGATCAAAAGAAACAGACTATGCAATATGAAGTAAAAACACCAAGCGAATACTTAGAACAGCTTGAGAATGATTGGAGAAAGAAAAAACTAATGCAGGTTCGTGAGATGATTAAAAAAAATGGGGCCGATTTAGTTGAAGGAATTGAATATAAAATGCTTTCCTATGCTAAAAATGGGAAAAGTATTTTTAATCTAAATGCTCAACGAGCTTATGTTAGTCTTTATGTTGGAACAATTAATAAAGTTGAAGATGCACAAGAATTGCTCAAAGACTTTGACACAGGTAAAGGATGCATTAGAATCAAAAAGAAGGTGACAATCCCAGAAACAGGTCTTGAAGAGTTCATAAGAAGAACAATTGAACTATGGAAAAAAGGTGGCAATACTGATTGTTAAATAGAAATGAATATTGAAATGGTGAATTATAATAACAGAGTTTTCAAACCAGTCAGTAATACTAAAAATGGAGAAACCACAAACCAAACTACTTTTTTCTATAAACAAGAAGGTAACATTCTTACCGCAGAATATTCAGGTGGAAAAATCCTAAAAGGACACCTAATTGGGGTGGTTGATGAAAATGGAAATATAGATATGCGATACCACCAATTAAACAATAAAGGACTTTTAATGACCGGGAAGTGCATATCGACACCAGAAATCCTTCAAAGTGGTAAAATTCGACTACACGAAAATTGGGAATGGACATCAGGCACTAAATCAAAAGGACAATCAATTATTGAAGAAATTTAAATTGCAATCTTAATCCTATGACCATCGCCATTGTTCTCAACACCGCCTGGAATATTTACAACTTTCGCCTAGGCCTCATCAAAGGCTTGTTGGCCGAAGGGCACGAGGTGTTGGCCATTGCTCCGCCCGACGAATATGTTCCTCAGATTGAGGCGACCGGTGCGCGGTTTATTGACTTGAAGCACCTTTCACGTAAGGGGACTAATCCGGTAAAGGATTTGCAGCTGGTGCAGGAGTTGCGACGCATCTATGAGCAGGAGCAGGTGGATGTGGCGCTTCAGTATACCATCAAGCCGAATATTTATGGCTCTATGGCGGCGGCGCCTATTCGCACCAGGGCGTTTTGTACCGTTACGGGGCTGGGGTATTCCTTTCTGAGTAGGGGGCTGGTCAACCAAGTGGCGAAGCGGCTGTACAAATATGCGTTCCGGCGGGCCGACCGGATCTTTTTTCAGAATAAAGATGATCGACAGTTATTCATGGATCTTGGTTTGGTGTCTGGAAAAAAGACGAGTATCATTCCGGGCTCTGGTATTGATACCGATTTTTTTGCACCTCAGTACAATCAGCCTGTAGAAGATGGTATTATCCGTTTTCTGTTTGTAGGGCGATTGCTTTACGATAAGGGCATTCGCGAGTTGATGGATGCGGTAGATATCCTTTCCAGGAAATATTCCAACTTCAGTATCGAGCTGATCGGCAAGATCGACGAGGGCAATCCGTCTGCCATTCAGGAGGCTCCCTTCCGGGAGTGGCTGGAAGATCACCCGCAGGCCCATTATGCAGGCACCACCAATGATGTACGGTCGTACATGGCCAAAGCCGATGTGGTGGTATTACCCTCGTACCGAGAGGGCCTGCCCCGCGTCATGCTGGAGGGCCTCTCTATGGCCAAGCCCCTCATCGCCACTGACGTTGCCGGCTGCCGAGAGACGGTCATCCATGGCGAGAATGGCTTTTTGGTAAAGGTGAAAAACAGCGCGGCCCTGGCCGGCGCCATGCAACGGATAATTGAAATGTCTCCCGAGCAGCGGGCAGCAATGGGCCAAAAAGGCAGAGCCCTGGCCCTCGAGCGCTTCGACGAAAAGCGTATTATTGATCGGTATAAAGGGTATATCGGTGAAGTGGTTATCAAGTAGTCACGTAGTCCAGTAGTGACGTAGTCACGAAATTAAGTTTAAGGCTTAAGGTTTATAAGTTTAAAACTAAAGTATTATTTCCCCCTGACCCCCTGAGACCCTGAGACCCTGACCCCCTGAGACCCTGAGACCCTGAGACCCTGACCCCCTGAGACCCTGAGACCCTGAGACCCTGAAACCCCTCCTTTCCATATTTCTCTTCACCCTCTTTCTTCTTTTAGTTGAACTAATTACCCAATTTTTGTAGTTTAGTTAATAAGTTTAATCACGACAACCTCATGTACAGCAAAATATTAAAGCCTATTGTCCATTCTCCTATACTACCTGAGTTGATCAAGGAGCTTCAAGAAATTTGGGAGCAAGAGCAGGAAAGAAGGGAAGAATTTTATGAATGGGTAACGCCGGATATGAAAGCTGAATTTATTGAAGGAGAAATAATTATTCACTCTCCTGTCAAGAGTGTTCATAATGAGGTGTTGTTAAATTTGGTGATGCTCGTTAATTTTTATGTGAAAAAGCATAACCTGGGCTATGTAGGGCTTGAAAAAATTATGGTACGTTTTTCCCGTAATGATTACGAACCAGATCTTTGCTTTTTTAAATCCAGCCTCAGCAAAGAGTTCAAAGATGACCAAACCCTCTTTCCCGTACCCCATTTTATTGTAGAAGTCCTTTCGCCAGGCACTGAAGAAAGAGATCGAGGAGTAAAATTCGAGGATTATGCCTTGCATGGAGTAGAAGAATATTGGATTATCGATCCTGGGATTCAGGTCGTAGAATGTTACCATTTAGATGGTAAAAAATATAAACTTGCCCAAAAAGTAGAAGATGGACAATTAGAATTCAAGATAATAGAAGGATTAACAATTCCTTTCAATGCCCTGTTCGACCATAGCGCAAATTTAGAAGCCTTGCAGAAATTATAGCTGCCCCAAACAACTTCTCTGATCGAGTGATCTGACGATCTTTAATCGCCAAAGTCCAAAAGTTCACTCCTGTTTTTTTCCTTTCCCGCCCCCTAACCCTACAAGGAACCCCGCC
>CAZHOV010000278.1:0-3614 GCA_964534315.1 uncultured Saprospiraceae bacterium
TTCCATAAGAAGCTAAATTTGCGTTTTAAAAAGTGAGCGGAAATATATCGCTTTTTAGAAGAAAAGCGGGATGTTTTTTCTTTTTCCCAAGCAGTTCCCAAGATATATATAATAATTTATAGCCCAAACAGGCAAAAGAACTTAATTTATTAGAAGTTTGTATATTGTAGAAAAGCATTAGCAATGACGATAGAAAGAAATAATAACGAGATAATAATAAGATTGCCAGGTGATCTTAGCACCGACGGGTTACAAAGGCTTATAAACTTCTTATTATACAAAGAAGCCACTCAAAAAAGCAAAGCTACTCAAGAGGAAGTTAATCAATTGGCATCGGAGGTGAATAAAAATTGGTGGGAAAAAAATAAAGATCGTTTCCTGAAGTAATGAAGATTATTGTTGACACTAACTATCGTGTTCAGTGCCATTTTAAATACAGAAAGTACAATTGGAGATCTAATTATAAACTCTGAAGATCTTTTTGAATTTAGTACTGCTACATACCTTCGTGAAGAAATTGAAAACCACCAAGAAAAGTTATTAGAAATTTCTGGTCTAAGCATTGAGCAATTTCAGGAAGCCAAATTCCAGATTTTTAGTCATCTAATCTTTATTTCTGAAGAACAAATCCCATTTGAAGTATGGCATAAGGCTGTTCAATTTGTACGTAACGTCGATATGGATGATATTGCATTTGTAGCACTTAGTGAATTTGAAAAAGTGAAGTTGTGGACAGGAGATAAAAAACTGAGGGAAGGATTAATAGCAAAGGGATTTCAAAGATGCATTTCCACTCAAGAATTGTTTGATCTAAGGGATAAAATGGAGCAAAAATGAAAAACGTTCTATCTATTACTATTTTGCTGATCTTCTTTTTCTCCTCATCTGCCCAAAATCATGACTATTTTTGGATGATGGGCTATGGCAGTAATCCGAATGATAGCTCTTATGGAGGCTCCATCATTGGCTTTAATGTTTCTCCGCCCAGCATAGAATATAAATATCTGGATATTAATTTTGATAATGTGCTCCATGTCATAGAAAAGCCTGATCTAAAAGGACTGGCCTGTGAAGTAAATCAACATGGTGTTCAACTTCCGACTTACAATGCATTCTCTTTGCCTCATTTCCCGAATTACCGATTAGAGGCCCTTGAAGGAAGTCCATGTGACACCCTTGAAGAGATGAATACAAGCATTTATGAAAAAAGAGGCAATCAAGAGCAAAAAATATCGATCTATCCCAATCCTGCTAATTCAGCTATTTATCTTAAGAAGGAGGCTAATACCGATGCTCATGTGAAGCAGGTATCATTGTTTAATGCTTTGGGGCATAGGGTGAAATTTTGGAAATGGGTTGAAGAGGGTCAGGCATTAGCTGTGGCAGATCTCAACGCCGGAATTTATTTTTATATCATTCAGTCAGAGGAGGGAATTTTAGGGAAAGGGAAATTGGTTATAGGGAAAGAAAGGTAGTTGAAAAGAGTAAGGATTCTACTTAAAAGCATAACTTTCTACACGAATTCCCCCGCTGGTCTATTAAAGATGGCTCAAAGACTTTTGAACCATCTCCACCTCTTGGTTTAATGGCATTTGAAGTAATCGAAAGGTTCGAGACAATCTTTACATTGGTGCAGCGACTTACAAGGTGTAGAGCCAAACTGACTGACCAGCTTGGTATTATCAGAACCACAATGCGGACATTCAACAGCGCGTTCTTCACCAAAGAGGGCCGATTTATCCTGGCTACTTTCTTGTGGGGGAGCGATACCATATTCCTTCAACTTTCTTTTTCCTTCCTCTGAAAGCCAGTCTGTTGTCCATGCCGGACTCAACACTGTGGTCACTTTTGCTTTTTCAACTCCGTTTTCCTGTAGTGCAGCCAAAATATTGATCTCAATCGTTTTCATGGCCGGGCAGCCGGAATAAGTAGGCGTAATCACTACTTCTGTAGTACCATCCTCATGCTCGATAACATCTCTGATGATCCCCATATCGACTACCGTCAATACCGGAATTTCCGGATCGGTCACTTCTTCTAATATTTTCCAAACGTCTTGAATTGTTACTGTTGTCATATTGAAAAATTTTTGTTGGCCCCCAAAATGTGTAGCTAGCGAAGTATCATAGAAAGAAAACCTAGAAACCCTGAAACCCTGTTACCCTGATATCTCGTTACCTAGAGACCTCGACACCCTGTTACCTCGACACCCTGTTACCTCGACACCCTGTTACCCTGAAACCTCGACACCCTGTTACCTCGACACCCTGTTACCTCGACACCCTGTTACCCTGAAACCTCGACACCCTGTTACCTCGACACCCTGATAATCACCACTCTTGCCCGGGGTAAGCCCGTTGTACAAATTGCAATTCTGTTAAAATAAAGCCGAGGTATTCCGTATGGACTCCCTCTTTTCCGCCTGACTGCATCCACTGGTTTTCTGGCTTTTTGAGCGTTGCTTCCCGGAGAATTTCGTCGATCTTTTGTTTCCAAAGCGGTTTGATGGTTTCCAGATCAACCCCGATACCCGCCTCTGCAACGATCTTATCTGTTTCGTTATTAGTGACGAGTTCTTCGCTCCACATCCACAGATCGTCCACGGCTGCTTGCATGCGCTGATGGCTTTCTTCAGTCCCGTCACCCAGGCGGATCATCCATTCGGAGCTGTATCTCAGATGATAAGTAACCTCTTTGATCGACTTTTCTGCAATAGCACCCAGTTGATCATCTTTGCTTTCGAGTAAAGCTTTTAGAAAATAATAATTGTACGTATCGTATATAAACGAGCGGACGATCGTATGGGCGAAATCGCCATTGGGTTGCTCCACAAGGAGTGCGTTGCGGTAGTCGCGGACATCTCTCAGGTAGGCCAGATCATCTTCCGAACGGCCTTTACCTTCCACTTCACCGGCGTATTGCAGGAGCATACGCGCCTGTCCGACATGGTCCAGAGCAATATTGGTCAATGCGATATCCTGCTCTAATACCGGACCATGGCCGCACCATTCTGAGATACAGTGTCCAAGGATCAGGGCATTGTCGCCAAGGCGCAGGACATAGTCAAATAAAGCTTCTTTAATAGTCATAGAAATAATTTTTTAAGGATTTGCGCAGTAAAGGGAATTCACGGATCACCGTTCACGGTTTACTGTTCACTTAAATATGCTTCACATCATCCGGCAAATCGTAAAAGGTCGGATGCCGATAGATTTTATCCTTTGCAGGCTCGTAAAGCGCATCGCTATCTTCCGGGTTGGAAGCAGTGATATGCTTTGATTCTACCACCCAGATACTTACGCCTTCCATACGCCGGGTGTATACGTCCCTAGCATTTTCAATAGCCATTTGAGCGTCTGCAGCATGCAAACTTCCTACGTGCTTATGATGCAAACCTTGTTTACTGCGGATGAAAACTTCAAATAAAGGCCAGTCTTTCATGGTTTTAGTTAATTGGTTGATTAGTTAATTGGTTAATCAGGTTATCGGGTTTCATTTTTCCTACGTTTTAAATAGGCAATGTAACTATTAAGTAGTGAGGCAAAAAAATTGGTAGAATAATTTTTTTAGGTTCAAATGAAAATTCCTTCATATAATAAAGGACTTAGCCTTTA
>CAZHOV010000279.1:0-3613 GCA_964534315.1 uncultured Saprospiraceae bacterium
ACTACCAGTACGACCCGCGCGGCAACATCGACTACCTCAACCGCAAGGGCGCCTATTGGGATGGCGCCTGCTGGCAGGTGGGCACCATCGACAGCCTGCATATGACGCTGAAATGGACGAACTCCAACCGCTACCGCCGCATCCGCGACCTCGCGCCCGCTGCCTCGAAGGATTACGGCTTCCGGCAAACCAGCAGCAACCTGAGTTCCTACCAATACGACGCCAACGGCAACCTCATCCTTGATCTGAACAAGAACATGGACGTGGTGTATAACTACCTCAACCTGCCGGAACGCATCGAGTTTGATGACTGCAAGGTGATCGAGTTTACCTACGATGCCAATGGCACCAAGCTGCGCAAAGAACTGAAAAACGGCGCAATGCTGCTCGCCACGCACGACTACCTGGGGAGCATCGAGTACAAAGGCAGTGAACTGGAAGCGATCTATCACGAAGAAGGGCGCGTGTACTACGAAGGCGGAAATGGGCGTTATGAATACAACATCCGGGATCACTTAGGCAATACCCGGCTGACCTTCACCGATAAAGACGGTGATGGGGTTATTGAAATTTCGGATGATGTCGAAACAACGGAAGTGTTGCAAGAGAATCATTATTACCCCTTCGGCATGGCGATGGATGGGCAGTGGATGGCGAACCCAGGGCGCGATGATAAATATCAGTATAATGGGAAGGAATTACATGATGACTTTGGGCTGAGGTGGTATGCGTATGGGGCGCGGTTTTATGACCCGGCGGTAGGTAGGTTTACAGGCGTGGATCCGATTGCGGATCGGTTTCCGTGGGTGAGTACGTATAATTATGCGGAGAATGAGCCGATTGCGAATATTGATTTGTGGGGGTTGCAGAAGCTTAGTTTTCAAGAACTTGTAAACAGAGCCTTAGAATTTTTTGGACTTGATGGCAAAACCTTAAAGGAAGGACCAAGAGACCAAAAGCACGCAAACTCTATTTCTACTGTTAGAAAAAATGCAGAAAATCTTAAAAAAGGAACAGAAACTTTAATAGATATTCAGACCGCTTTTGTACCTGGAGGATCATTGATGAACCCCAATGCAGATGGTGGAGATGTCGTAATGGATTTTGCTGGCATAATTTTTCCGGGTTTAAAAATTATTGACAAATCCAACACAGCCTTTAAAATTGCAGCAGAGGGCGGCAACCACTCAGGCTTTTTGAAAAATTATCTTGGAAAAACAGCAGAACAGTTGCAGAAAGGAATAGATAGTTTTAATAAACAAATTCAAAAACACCTTGATAAGATAGATAATCCATCAAAAGAGATTGCCGATTTTGACAAGTTGGATATTCGGCAACAACAAAATCTTGTAGAAAAAAAGTGGCCAAGTGATATCAAAAGACTAAAAGAGCAAAAAGATATTTTGCAAGGACTACTAGATAATGTAAATTTAAAAGAATGAAAAATTTAGAAGAAACCAATAATTCATATCAATACTATTTAGAAGATGTAATTCATATTTTAAGACAAAAAGGTGAATCCATAAAAGAAGATTTTTTGAATAAAGACAAAGATGAATTCTTAAGTGGACAGCTTTTTGCATATTACGAAATTTTGGATTTAATAAAATCCCAAGCGATAGCATTTGGTTTAGACCTTAGAAAAATCAAACTTGATGAACTTGAACCAGAGGACTTTCTTGTAAGTAAATAACTTTTGATGTCACCGTCCGCGCCGAACGGTGGCCTTATCGTATCCACGCCAAAGGGCGGGTGTACTACGAAGACGGTACCGGGCGTTATGAATACAACATCCGGGATCACTTAGGCAATACCCGGCTGACCTTCACCGATAAAGACGGCGATGGCACGATTGAAATATCGGATGATGCGGAGGTGAGCGAGGTACTGCAAGAAAACCACTATTATCCGTTTGGTATGGCACTAGGCGGACAGTGGATGGCGAATGCTGGGCGAGAGGATAAGTATCAGTATAATGGGAAGGAATTCAATGAAGACTTTGGATTGAATTGGTACGATTATGGGGCGAGGTGGTATATGCCCGATATTGGTCGATGGAATGCGGTGGATCCACTGGCGGAAGAATACTACGCTTGGTCACCTTTCCATTATGGTTATAATAATCCAATCAATGTAATCGATCCTGATGGAAGGTTTAATGAATATGTAATTGATAATACAACTGGCAAAACGGAACAAATTAGTGATTTAGGAGGGGATGAATTTGACATTGTACACCATGGAGACATTCGCGGTGATGGTTCAATAACGATTGATCCTAGCCAAACGGAAGTTCTGGAAGTACAGACTGTCGTTTCTGAGACGTCTGAAATGTCATTTCGCCTCCCGGGGTTGAATAGAGTTGGTACAGGTAATCCCGGAGCGACAAATTTAGATGGGACAGATGATCCAATTTTTAATTTGTTAACTTTAGGAGGAGCAAGGGGAATTGGCGTAGCGGAGGATTTTACAACACTTGGGTTTTCAAAACTAGCTAGCCGCTCAAGAGTTCCTCAAGATGAATGGTGGATTAAGCTAAGAGAACTTCTTGTTAAATCTACGAAAAAAGGTAGAAAAGGACAAGGTCCAGGTACTTTTTTTAAAGAAGGGGAAGAATACTTAAAATTTGTAAAAGAATCTCCAAAAACAGATTTCTCAAAAACAAGAACAAGTAGAGGTAAACCTTTTGAACCACCTATTCCTGATACAAGGTCAAAATCTAAATGGAAATATGTTATAGACCTCTTTTTTGGCAATTTCGATAATCCAAACTTTTAATTCTTGTTTATGATGTATGTTAAAGAGAACAATGCTAATCTATCAAACTACTTAACCGCAGCTTTAGTAATTAACTCTAAAGAATGGTTTATTAGAATTAGGAAAAATACTTTCCGTTTCATTTTGATATTTTTTCTGGGACTTTTAATGATCTACACTATAGAATGGTTAGGTATTGCATATTTTACATTATTACTTGTTCTTATTATAGTTGATTTTTTTATAGAGCTAGTTAACTACTGGAAAATGGCAAAACACCGCCAAAAGCAATATCCAGATGGTATAATGATAGAATTTGATGATGAAGGATTTAGGAAAAAAGTTATTGAAGGGTTTGAGTGGGAGAAAATACCGTGGAGTTCTATTGCTTTTGCATTCGATAATAAAGCAATAAGAAACTTTGCTCTTTATCACCAAAATTCCAAAGAATATCATTTGATTTTTGCTCAAAATCTAAAAAAAAATGACTATTCAGAAATACGAAAGCTGATCTCAGAGAAAGTTAATAGAATTTACTAAGCAATTTCCTGTGTACAATTTGTTTCGCCCCAACATCCGGGATCACTTAGGCAATACCCGGCTGACCTTCACCGATAAAGACGGTGATGGGGTTATTGAAATTTCGGATGATGTCGAAACAACGGAAGTGTTGCAAGAGAATCATTATTACCCCTTCGGCATGGCGATGGATGGGCAGTGGATGGCGAATGCCGGGCGAGAGGATAAGTATCAGTATAATGGGAAGGAGCTGCATGATGATTTTGGGCTGGGGTGGTATGCTTATGGGGCAAGGTGGTATATGCCGGATATTGGTCGGTGGGGGCAGGTTGACCCG
>CAZHOV010000280.1:0-3493 GCA_964534315.1 uncultured Saprospiraceae bacterium
GGGTTGATAATTGTGTTCTTGCCAGGTAGTTTTCATTTTGGACCAAGCTTTAGCTGGTGATAGCCTTCATACATTCCTTTTTTCTTCATGTGCCTTTGGTTCCTAAAGCCCGCCTACAAAAGGTAGCGAGGCCAGCCCGCACGTAGGTTATCTGTTTCACTCTCTTTTCATTTCCTTCGTGTTCTCTGTGTCCTCTGCGGTTTTTCTATTTCATTACTATTTCATTCTCTTTTCATTTCATTTTTAATTCTTAACTCTTCATTCTTCATTTTCCTCAACCTCCTTCGCCACAATATATCCAGCACAACCCCTGGTGGGAGCATCGACAAATAGAGCATGGCCCGGGTGATAAACCCCGGAATAGTGACGGCCTTATTGGCGAACAGTCGATCGACGCCCCTTTTTGCGACTTGCTCCGGGAGCATGAAGATACCTAATTTTTTGCCCCGATTAACATTAACTACTGTGGGATCATAAAGATCGGTAATAGTAGCACCGGGAGAGAGGGCCGAAACGTTTACACCAAAAGGCTTTAGCTCTGTTCGGAGACTTTGGGTAAAGTATTTCAAATAAGCTTTAGTACTTCCATAATGGGCAATGGTGGGAAAGGCCCGGTAGGCGGAGATAGAAGAAATATTGAGGATATATCCATATCGCCTTTCCTTCATTTGCTGTCCAAATAGGGTGCAAAGATTGGTAGAAGTAAGATTATGAAGGATCAACATCTGACTGGCTTGCTGCACATCCGCCCGGATCACCTCGCCGGAAAAGTAAAAACCAGCGTTGTTGACCAATATCTCCACCTCTATTTGTTGGTTTTCACAGAAGTCAAAGACCTCCTGAGCAGCTTCCACTCGGGCAAGGTCCATGGATAATGTTTGGACATTTACTCCATAAGTGTCAGACAGCTCTGGCTTCAATTGCTCCAATCTTTCAGGCTGATTACTGATTAATAACAATGGATACCCGCGCCTGCCGAGCTGATGGGCGATGGCCAGGCCGATACCCGAGGAGCCGCCGGTAATGAGGGCGTAGTTTTTCATGGATTGGTGTTGATATTTATGGGGTAAAGGTAGGAAAATAGGAAATCAGGAAGTCAGGAAATTTGGAAAATAGTTCATTACTGAGAAACAAACCTTGATAAAGCAAATTCTAGAGTAGGACAAATCTTTCGAGAAAGAACCAGCCTTCACTATTATAGAATCATATGGTATAGGCAAGCGTTCTTTATCAAAGGCAAATCTATCATTGTTTTTTTGAAGTTGCGTCCTTTACAATAAGTTGCTTTTTTTGAAATAAATGGCTGTTTAACAGTAATTTGTCCTTTAGACCAATTAACTAATAAACTCAATTAACTTATATTCCTAAAAATTCAGTTTATTGCCAGGTTCAATTTCTCTCTTCATGAACTCCGGTACCTCTTTTTCCCGAAAATGACAACTCATCCTGTCCCCGTTGATCTTGGCGACACAGTAATTACAAATGGTGCAATCTGATCGTGCGATAAGGCCGGTTTTAAGGTCGTTGATGAAATTGGGATTTTTGATCAATGCCCTTGCCATGACGATAAAATCAATGCCTTTATCCAGCGCTCTTTCAACGATTTTCTTGCTATTCATACCGCCAACTGCGGCTACAGGTATATGGATAGCCTTTTTGATCTTAATAGCTTCATCGAGAAAATAACCTTCTTTAAAGGGGACTTCTGGGATGAGCCGCTTACCCATCAGTCTGGCAAAAAAGCTTTTCACCGGATCTTTCATAAAATGCGCCATGGTTTTAATGGGCATCTTACCTCTCAGGATAAACATAGGCGATTTACTCACAAAGCCTCCGCTGACGATAATAGCATCGGCTCCACAGGCTTCTATCATTTTTGCCGTCTGGATACTTTCGGTTTCGGTAATGCCGCCCATAAACCCATCGTGGCTATTCATTTTCACCAATAACGCCATATGAGCGGGCAGAACAGCTTTTACCCCTTGCAAGACCTCCCGCATAAACCGGCTCCGGTTATCAAAAGCGCCTCCGTATTGATCTTTACGTTTATTGGTGTAGGGAGAAAGAAATTGGCTGATCAGATACCCATGTCCGGCATGGACTTCGACTGCATCGAAACCGCTTGCTGCGGCTATCCCTACCGCTTGTTGAAAATCCCGGATAGCTCTGTCAATATCCTCCTGCTTCATCGTTCTTGGGAAAGTAGGTCCATACCAGTTGGTGCCTCCGGTCGGTGCAATAGGGCGCTGTTTAGTGACTTTTCGGTCGGCCATGTTGCCACAATGGCCAATTTGTATGGACACCTTCGCACCTTGCTGGTGGACGCTTTGGGTTAATTTTTTCAGATCAGGAATGATTTCTTCTCTTAACCATAATTGGTGTGGGAAAGATAATCCTCCCTTGTTCACCGCTGCATAGGCCACGGTCGTCATGCCTACGCCTCCTTTCGCAACCGAGGAATGGTAGGCTATCAATTCATCAGTGACTTGATGGCCCTGACACATCCCTTCAAAGGCAGCCGAGCGGATACTTCGGTTGCGTAGGGTGAGCGGGCCTAGCTGGGCCGGTTGGAAGAATTGAGAGAACTGAGAATTGGTCATAGGGTAAAGGTAGGGAAAATGGAGAATGAAGAGTTAAGAATTAAGAATGAATGAAAAGAAAATGAACCAGGCAACCAGAACGTGAGTGGGCTTTGCCCCGATACGTAACATAACCTTGGTCTCCAGACCAATGCAACCAGAGGACCAGACACTTTATAATATAACTCAGTCTGAAGGACTGATGCATCAAAACCAAAACTAGGCGGCAAAGCCCCTAATACCAGAGGACCGGAAGACAAGAAGGACAGGAGAACAAGAAGACAAGAGGACTAGAACGTGAGTGGGCTTTGCCCCGATGCGTAACATAGCTTTGGTCTCCAGACCAATACAACAAATTCATGAAAGAGGAAATTAAAAGAGGGTGAATCTTTTGGTGACAACGTCATTTGGTTTATCCTGAAGGGATAAAAGGTGAATAGCCCGGTATGAAATGCCGGGTTATAAAGAAGGTGACCTGACAACCCCGGGCAGGGGTTGAATAGTTCCCAAGGCTGTGCCATCATTCAACCCCGAAAGGGTTGAAACGCTCCCATTTTTAATACCCCCAATTGTCATTGAGGGCTATACATATTCAATCCCTTTGGGATTAAAAGAGAATGAAATAGAAATCCACAGAGATTCCTATGATAAAACCAATGAATAATCAAGTTTCAACAGTTCAACAGTTCAACAGTTCCTCCTGACAACGTCACTACCGGACTACGTGATGACCTTTGAGGCAAGCCCCCTATGCCAGTTTTTTCAGGATGGACCGCGGATCAGACGGATGCACCGGATCTCCGCGGATTGTTTACACTGAAGGTCGTCGTTGCGTAAGGAAAGGCTCAAGATTCCCTACTTCACGTGAGTTCGGGATAGCTTCCACTGTAAATCAGGTAATTACAAAAAAAAAT
>CAZHOV010000281.1:0-883 GCA_964534315.1 uncultured Saprospiraceae bacterium
AGTACTTATCATTGTAATCTATGGTACCGCTACACCGTTGTACCCTGTGCACCCGTTGCACCGTTGCACCCGTTGCACCGTTGCACCCGTTGTACCCGTTGTACCCGTTGTACCATTGCACCGTTGTACCCGTTGTACCCGTCATTATCGAACTACGCCCTGCAACACCTCCCAAACATTCTTTGCCACGATCTTCTGGCCTTCGGCAGTGGGGTGGATGCCGTCAGGTAAGTTAAGGGTGGGTTCTCCGGCTACGTTGAGGAGGAGGAAAGGGATAAGGGCGGCATCATTTTTACTGGCCAAATCCGGATAAATCTGTTGAAATGCCTTTGTAAACTTAGGCCCCATATTAGGGGGAGCCAGCATACCGGCTATTACGATCTTGGCCTCAGGGTAGTTATCCTTTACCTTATCAATAATAGCTTGCAGGTTTTTGTGAGTCGATTGGGGATCGATCCCTCTTAGGCCATCGTTGGCTCCGAGTTCGAGGACAAAAATATCGACCGGATTTTTGAGTATCCAGTCTACCCGGCCCAAGCCTCCGGCGGAGGTTTCTCCGCTTACACCTGCATTGATCACCTCATAGTCGTAGCCAAGGGCGTCCAGCTTATCTTGTATCAAGGCCGGGAATCCCTGCGCGGGGTCAAGGCCGTAAGCCGCTGTCAGACTATTTCCAAAAAAAACAATGCGTTTTTGATCCGATGTTGCGGAAGGAGGTTCGGAAGTTGTTTTGGGCGCTATTTCGGTGGTATCTTTTGGATTTACGGAGGCATTCCCCGAAGAAGTATTATCAGCGCATTGAAGCAGCAGCGCTGATGTTCCTGCCAGCACCAGGAGGTTAAAGATAAATTTCATGTTTAAGCTACATTTTGAAGATAAATAA
>CAZHOV010000281.1:893-3479 GCA_964534315.1 uncultured Saprospiraceae bacterium
ATAAAGGTCGCTATTTTTCGACCCTTATAACAGAAGAGATTCCTCTTAGGTTTTCCAGCGCTGTCATAGCCAGATGGAGTTGATCTTTATTTGCAACGACCAGGCTGATCTTTCCTTCAAAATAGCCGTCGCTGCCATCAATATAAAAAGATCGGATATTCAGCCCCAGGTGGGAAGAGATTTGCTGAGATACGCGCTCAATCACTCCGGGACCATCATCCACTCCTGTTATTTTCAGGTCAGCAACAAAAGATGGAGCGGGTGCATTAACCCATTCAGCTTTCATAACGCGATAACCAAACCTGGCCATCAAATGGACGGCATTTGGGCAGTTAGTACGATGGATCTTAAGTCCTGAATTGCTGGTGACAAAAGCAAAAACTTCATCGCCCTGCACAGGCTTGCAACAACCTGCTAAAGAGTAATCATATTCTTCGGCGGAATGGCCGTTAATGATAAGTCGGGGTTTCCATTCCAGTGCTTTTTTTGCTTTGCGGGAAAGTTTTTTTGGCTTGGAAGGTCCTGGCTCCACATCACGCGTGCTTTCCTCTTTTTCCGGTACTTCAACCAGCTTAATCCCTTCAACGTTGAAGAGTTTATTGTATTCCATCAGGCTGATCTGTTCTTTGGCTATCGCGTAGTAAAGATCGGGTCTGGAATTAAACCCGTGGTATTGCACCAAAAAGTCAATATTTTCTTCGAAATCAGCTTTCATATTTTTGAGCTTTCGCTGAAGGGCTTCCATACCAAACTCACCTTGCCTGCGACGCTCTTCTTTCATGGATTGACGGATCTTGGACCGCGCTTTTCCTGTTACGACAGATTTGAGCCAGCCTTCGTTCGGTTTTTGATTTTTACCGGTAAGCACTTGCAGCTGATCTCCGTTGCGAAGCTTATATCCCATTGGAACAAGCTTGTTATTGACCTTGACAGACTTGCAATGGTAACCAATATCAGTATGAATGCTAAAGGCAAAATCCAAAGCGGTAGCTCCTTTGGGAAGTACTTTCATGTCTCCTTTGGGAGTAAAGACATACACCTCCTCCTGAAAGAGGTTCGTTTTAAAATCATTCAGGAACTCAATAGCGTCCAGCTCTTTATTTTCAAGCGTTTCACGAACGCTATCCAACCAAATCTCATAAACATCCGGCTGCTGATCACCTCCCCCTTTATATTTCCAGTGAGCGGCAAACCCGCGTTCTGCAATTTCATCCATGCGCTCAGTCCTGATCTGTACCTCCACGTATCTGCCCCGGGGGCCAACCACCGTGGTATGTAAGGATTCGTAACCATTTGATTTTGGTGTGGTAATCCAATCCTTTAATCGCTCTGGAATAGGTTTATAGACGTCTGTGACCATCGAATAAACCTGCCAGCAGGCAGATTTTTCCATTTTACGTTCTACGTCCAGGATGACGCGGATGGCAAAAAGATCATAAATTTCTTCAAAAAGAACATTTTTCTTACGGATCTTATTCCAGATCGAAAAGATGGATTTTGGCCTCCCGGTAATCCGGTATTTAAATCCAAGCTCGTCTATTTCCCTTTTAAGCGGGTCGATAAATTCTTTGATGTAATTGGTGCGATCTCGTTTTGTTTCCTGAAGCTTTCGGGCAATCTCATCGTATTTATCCCGGTCGGTCACTTTCATACATAGATCCTGAAATTCCGTTTTGATCGCGTATAATCCAAGTCGGTGAGCGAGTGGAGAATAGATATAGCTGGTTTCAGCTGCAATTTTAAGCTGTTTGTGTTGAGGCATTGAACCGAGCGTACGCATATTGTGCAGCCGGTCAGCCATTTTTATTAAAACGACTCTTACATCTTCCACCAATGTACTTAATACTTTTTTGAAGTTTTCGGCTTGCGGACTTTCGGCATTATACGAGCGATCCAGTTTGGTTAATCCATCCACGATCTTAGTGATATTAGGGCCAAACTTTTCCTTTATTTCTTCAAGAGAGACGTCGGTATCTTCTACCACATCATGCAATAAGGCGCAGATGATCGCTGTAGGACCTAAGCCTATTTCACCAGCACAAATTCGAGCCACTTCGATGGGATGCAGGATATAGGGTTCACCGGATTTCCGTCGCTGTTCGGCATGTGCCTGCACAGCCATTTCATAAGCTTCCCGGATATTTTTCTTATCCTCCTCGTCCATTCCGGTTGTAATAGACCGGAGTAAACGGCGATAAGCCCGTTGAATGAGTAATTTTTCGTCTTCTTGTATTTGCAGTACTTCTGGCATAAACTTTTCTGATCGTATAAAACAAATTTAGTTTCTTAACGGACATTTTAAAGGAAAAAGACATGCTTTTTGAAAATTTTTTCCTGAAAATGACGTTCAAGGTCCAATTTTTTCAAAATTTCTATTTTTTTCGTTGAAAGGAACGATTTTTTAAAAAAAGCAATTATCTTTGCAGCACTTTTGGAAAAATGAACCGGTAAAGATTCGGTTTGGGCTTTTGAAAGTTATTAGTAGAAACAAAATAATTTAAAAATTAGTTTCTAATAGTAATGAAGCGGGTGTGGCGGAATTGGTAGACGCGCTAGATTTAGGATCTAGTGCCGCAAGGCGTGGGG
>CAZHOV010000282.1:0-3385 GCA_964534315.1 uncultured Saprospiraceae bacterium
TCTTGCATATCGAGGTTTTCCAATCAATGTATTAAAGCCTCGATCAGAAAGGAAGTAGATGAACTTACCGTCCGGACTCCACTTTATGTTGTAGTTATTCGACCTATCAGTAGTCAGGTCAAAAACAGAACCATCATTGACATTGTACACTTTGATTTGGTACATTTGATTGGAAGCACGTTGAACAAATGCCAGCCATTGATTATCTGGCGACCAGGCAAAATCTCTAATGCCTTCTTGATTGGTTGATATTATTTTGCTAACTCCAGTGCTCACATTGAGTACATACATATTATTCTCAACATCATCATAAGCAATCCATTTCCCACCTGTTGAAGGAACGCCTTGGTATCTGAGCAGTTGACCATCCTTGGTCAAAGGCTTAACCTCCCCAGAACCATCTGCGGGAAACTGCACAAATTCAAACTCTCCACTTTCATCCGATAAAGAGATAATGTTTTTTCCATCACCAGAAAAAACGGCATCACGATAGCGTACAACGGCCTCCTGTTCCGTAAAAGGAATGGTTCGACCAAATTCCAAGGGGACAACAAAGAGTCGGCCTCTTGCGGTAACGACAACTTTGTCACCATTTGGACTTGGATGGACTGATGTAATATAACTAGAAGGATTTTCTATCCATGTTTCTCTGAGATGTTCCAAATCAGAAGCTAAGCGTATATCAATTTTACTATAATCACCTGAAGTAATATCTAAAAGCCAAAGGTCAGCGGCATGTTGATAGACGATTTTCCCATTGTCGAGATTGGCAGACTGTACATCAAATTCAGGGTGCTTGGTATGTTGTTTCAAATCTTTTCCGTTCGCATCCATCGACCAGATGTTCTGTATGCCATCTCTGTCTGTGATAAAATAAAGCCTGCCTTCGTGCCACATAGGATTGAAACTTTCACCCAGGTGGTCCGTCGTTAGCTTAACCGCCTCTTTTTTCCCGTCAAATTTCCAAATTTGCTGTGCTGTACCACCTCTATACCGTTTGATATTTTCGTTATAATCAGGAAGATGAACAAAGAACCAAGTACCTTCTTCGTTTTGTATCCCATGATAAGCGGAAGAGAGCGGCACTATAGATTTCTGTTTTTAATTCAAATCGAGTGTTATCAACTGCGAATTGGGCAGCTTGCTAAATTCAGCATTACTGTAAATAATTTTTCCATTGGGCGCCCAATTTACCGCTCTTGAACCTCCCGAATAGGTCCAACGGGTAGGTAATCCACCATCCAAAGACATGGTATACACCTCCATAGGACCTTCGTAAGTTGCGGAGTAAGCAATAGTCTTGCCATCAGGAGATATCACGGGATTCCGTTCTTCTTCCGGATGCGTAGTTAGTCGCTGTGCAAGTCCACCCTCAGTGGAGACTTTCCAGATGTCACCTTCAGCTACAAAAACGATGGTGTTTTGATGAATGTCAGGGTACTGGTAGTAGCCTTCAAATCCCTGGGCAATGATTTGGTTTACACTAATTGTCAAAAATAGGATGAGTGCCGGGAGCGTTAAGATTTTTGATTGCATGGTGGTAATTTAAAAATTAGGATATCGTTAGCTTTAAAAAGTTTAAATACTTCTTGACAGTAAGGTAGCAAATTTAGATTTAAATGCAACAGTGTTGCATTTAAATCTTTAGAGAATGGAATAATAATTTTCTTAGTATTCCGCTGACATCGTGAAAATTGGAAAGGGTTATTAGAATCAGGGGTAAATTTGTCTGAAATGGTTTAGCTTTTATTGGTGTGGGGCTAGATTTCATAAGTTAATTTTTGATTGTCTTGACACCTCATTCACTGGAATTTATTACCGGAATTTTTATAAAACTGTCACCATACCATTTAATCAGTAAAGGCTCGGTAGCGTCGGCTATTGTTTCATCGCTTACATCCTTGCCAGAACCATAATTAATTTGCCAATAAGAACTCTTATTCACTCCTAAAGCAATTACTAAACGGCTTCCTTTGCTCAGCTGCTTTGATGTGATGTAGGAAGTGCTAATCTCTACAGTCTCTTTTTCATTTGGACTCAGCAATTGCCTATGGCTCCTATCTTTTGCATAGCTGGCTCTTTGTAATGCACTGAAACCACTTTCTGTGAATAAGGCGAAATATCGACCATCGGGCATTAACTCATAAGCCCTTATTACGATATCAACGTCTTTTTTATTAATAGCAACTTTGAGGGAACTAGTGAATGCTCCACTAATGATAACAGGTTTTTCAAAAGGATTAGAAATAAAACTTACCGAATTCGAAAGATCTGTGTTTATAGAATCTCGAATGACTTTGAATTCAAATGCTTTGGCATCGCTTCGGTCAGTAAAATCAACTTCCTGCTCGATATATTGATTATTGGGTTGGGCGCTTAACGTGTAGTGGTTTCTGTTTTGGGTATGCTCAAAATAGAAAGTCAGTGTATCATTGCACATACCATTTAGTGTTGATGAGTGCCTCCATTCATTCGTGCTCATAACCTGATAGTTCACCTTATCCTTGAGCAGGTCAGGCTTTGTAGCGCCTTTTAAGATAAAGTCAAACCATTCAACAGACAGGTTTCTGAAATTAAATAATGTCGCTACCGAATCAACCTGATATCCACCTACTTGCTTTTGGGGATACATCTGCGCACCACCATGCGTATATGGGCCAATAACCAGATAGTGAGTAGCGTCAGGGTTGTACAAGTGATGTTGCTTGTAATAGTACAAAGCTCCCATTTGGTCATCATCAAAATATCCTGTGGTGGTAAGAACGGGAATATCAATTGCTGAAAATTCTGTTTTATAGGGAACCATGTTTTGCCAAAATCCATCATAAGAAGGATGGTCTAGCCAACGCTGAAAAATAGCACTCGGTCGCCCCTTAAGACTATCTAAAGAACGGAACGAATGGCCTTCTTCATACCATGTTTTGAAGAGGGAGTTCCATTTATTGGTATTTGAAAAGTCGGCATAATCAGTCGTATGATTATTGGTTACATAACGGATCCAACGCAGCATATAGCTCATGAAAACGTTACCATTCATCGGATAATCAATACCTGGGCCTACCGCCACTTGTGGTATGATGGTTTTTAAGGAGGGGTGAAGATTTTTTACGGCAGCCCATTGTGCAAAGCCCAAATAACTACCGCCAACCATACCTATTTCTCCGTTGCTCCAATCCTGCGTACTTATCCAGTCAATAAGGTCATAAGCATCTTTCCCGTCATATTCAAAAGGGGTAATCTCCTGTTCACTTATTCCTTTCCCTCTTGTATTTGCCACCACACAGGCATAATTTTCAGCTGCATAAAATTTTGCTCTCCTTATATCCCGAAGCAGCGATTCTCGGTTTAGAATAAAATTTGGTTAAAAGATCAAAAAATATTAATC
>CAZHOV010000283.1:0-3324 GCA_964534315.1 uncultured Saprospiraceae bacterium
AAATTAAATACACTGTAATCTAAGTTAGTTAACAATTTTGGGCAATGGATTTTACATCAAATCGAGGCGCGGCGGAGCCTGATAGCCTTAGCTATCAAGGCGAGTACGCAACGAAGAGTTGATGTAAAAGACATGGTCAAAAAATTAAGTAATTTAGGTTACAGTGTATTAAAAGTCTTCCTCACGTTGATCTAATGATACCGCTTTAAATGAAATATATCTCTATTAGCCTATATCGGAAAATGATCAATTATGCCTTGGCGGAAGGCATGACCAGGGAAGACTTCAAAGACCTTCCCATTTCCATAGCATCCATGAATGAAATCCAGGCGGTTCCCGCTGATCATTTTTTTGCGCTCCACGAAATGCTGGATCAGACCTTAGGCCCCGGTTTCTCCGTACGGGTAGGCCAACAGATGAAGATAGAAGATTACGGAGTGCTGGGACTCTCCTGGCGAACTTGCTCTAAAGCCGGAGAAATTTTTGAACGTTGCGAACGCTATTTCCACCTCTTATCCAACACTTATGTTTTTAAGGTCGAAAAAGAAGGGGAACGATCGAAGATTTATTTATTCCGTGATGCCCATCGAAGAGGTTTAGAATTGTCTAATGAAGCCACCTTTTCTGCCACTGTTGTGGTGCTGCAAGCGATGACGGAAACCGATATGGTCCCGCTATCCGTATCCTTCAAACATGGACCACCGAAGGATCTGAAAGATTATGAAAAGGCTTTTAATTGTCCCATCCTATTCAATCAATCCCGTAATTTTATGGCATACTCCACCACAGACCTGGAAATGCGGACAGCAAAAGCGGATATTAGCATCAATAAATTTCTAGTGGAACGAGTGGAAGAAGAAACCAGAGGAATAGAAGTCAGCGCCTTCAAAATAGTCACTGATGTTCAGAATCTCATCAAAGACGCCCTTCCAAGTGGCATTCCCAGTATTATTCAAATTGGAGAGCACATGGGGATGAGCAGCCGAACGCTGACCAGAAGGCTATCAGAAAGCAGTATGACCTTTAGAGATTTAGTCCGGCAAACCCAGGAAAAAATAGCGATTGATCTCCTTAAAAATACGTCCAATACGGTAAGCGAAATTGCCTTTCAAACGGGCTTTTCCGAGCAAAGCGCTTTTAGCCGGGCCTTTAAGCGGTGGACAGAACAATCTCCTCTTGAGTATCGCAATGCTCAATAGACAAGCAAAAGGTTAACCGTATTAACTATGTACAAATAAACTCTGTAAAATTAGTTCGATCAATAAATTCAATACTGCTATTCGGATAATTATTGATGAAGATTTCGGGTATCCGTTTCTTTTTGATTTTCCATTTAAGCTCATAACCAGTCAGTTGCCCATTGTATTCTTCTAAATAATCGATCTCTTTTTTATCGTGGGTGCGCCAAAAATAGACGTTTGGATTCATCTGACTATACTGCAAGTACTTCATTCGTTCTACGATCAGGAAATTCTCCCATAATGCCCCCTTGTCTAACCTCACATCAATATCTTGATATTGCCTGATGATGCTGTTTCTGATACCAATATCAAAAAAGTAAACTTTATATTTTTTGCTTATTTCTTTTCTCAAATTTCTACTGAAGGAACGGAGTCTAAAAATAACAAAGGCTTTTTCAAGCAAATCTATATACCGTTCAACCGTTCTCTTGTTGGTTTGAAGCGTATTTGCCAACTCATTTAAGGATACTTCACTTCCAATTTGTAAGGCTAGTAATTGGAGCAATTTAAAAATAATATCTGCTCTTTTTAAATTCTCAAACTCTAGCACATCTTTATAAAGATATTTACTGCTCAAATCATCTAACAATAATTGAGCATCCTCCTCAGGAGCTTGTACGATCTCAGGATACAAACCGTATTTTAGTAAATTATCTATCTGTGCATCAAGCTCAAATGGAGAATATATCGCCTGCAACTCTCGGTAGGAAAAAGGATACAAAATAAATTGCAACGCCCTACCAGTAAGTGGTTCACTAGTTTGATTGGCCAGCTCAAAACTGGAAGATCCCGTTGCAATAACTTGCATTTCAGGAAAAGTATCGGTCAACAATTTCAAAATACGACCTATGTTAGGAATATTTTGAGCCTCATCAAAAACGACTATCCGCTTATTTCCTAAAAATCGCTTTAACACTGAAGGCTCTTCTTCAGCCAATACATTTCTGATAGATTGAATTTCACAATTGTAATAGCCATCCTCCTGCTCAAGTTCTGCCAAAAGTGATTTAACAAGGGTTGTTTTACCTACCTGTCTTGCTCCGTAGATAATGATTACTTTATTTCGAAATAACCAGCGTTTAACGATAGCTTCTAAGCCCCTTTTTATCATAATCCATGCATTTAACTACACAAATTTAGCAAAATGTATGTACTTAACTACACAAATTTATTAAAATCCGTGTAGTTAAGTACATGACTTTAAAAATTTTCCAACTAGAAAAAATACGTTACTTCCCTTTGGCCTAAAGTGTCATAACATTGGCAGGAAGTGTCAAGTCTAATGTGTGAAATCCCTGCACTTTTGTTTCTGTAAACAAAACAGAAATAAATGGAACTTTCAATCAAATCATTAACCTTATTTATTGCCATTCTATTAACAGGCCTTTCAGCAGGCTTATTTTACGCCTGGCAGGTGTCGGTCATTCCTGGAACCAGGAAAATTATTGATATCACTTATCTGGAAACCATGCAATCGATTAACAAGGCAATCCTTAATCCGGCCTTTTTTATCCTCTTTTTTGGCAGTCCGCTGCTTTTGTGGATTAGTACCTTTCAACATTACCAGAACGGCACTGCTTTCTGGTCTTTGTTTAGCGCAACGGCCACCTATCTGATCGGGACATTTGCTATAACCGCCTTTGGCAATGTTCCTCTCAATGACACTCTGGAGGCGCTAAACCTGCAAGAATTGAGCGATATCGAGATCGTCGGATTCCGAAGATCCTACGAAAAACGATGGAATCGCCTGCACTTGACCCGGACAGTTTTTGCCGTGCTTTCCTTTGCCTTCTCCTTGTTGAGCGTATTTACGTACCTCAAACCCGTGTAACAACGCTGCTGGTGTGAACGTCCTCGTCCACTTAGTAGGCCGGTGCGGACGTCTTCGTCCGCTCACCCAATTGACGGAGGCTTCTGGCCTCTAGATTATCTGCTTATGAGGCCAGAGGCGCCGCAGGTTAAAAATATATAAAATGGCGAACCTCCCTGACCATCCTTTAAGATTGGTGCAGCGCACCAAAACCTTGGTAGCACAGGAAAATTAACGATTTAAAATGGTGCAGCGCACCTAGATATAAAAACC
>CAZHOV010000284.1:0-3296 GCA_964534315.1 uncultured Saprospiraceae bacterium
CAGGCTGCTAGGGGCGATGCCACTAGATATAGGGGAAAAGGGATTAGTCCTTCAGACTAAAGGAGAAAGCAGGCTGCTAGGGGCGATGCCACTAGATATAGGGGAAAAGGGATTAGTCCTTCAGACTAAAGGAGAAAGCAGGCTGCTAGGGGCGATGCCACTAGATATAGGGGAAAAGGGATTAGTCCTTCAGGATGATTAAAAACCGCATAGAGTAGAAAGGTTTTGACAAAATTAAATAAATACGAAGCCCACCTAATCAAAAGAAAGAAAAATTTATTCTAAGTCAACAAAACCTGGCACTGGATGCAGCCAATCGACTATTGGTGGATATATCAGATTTGCCCGCTGGAATCTATTGGGTGAATACCAAGGGTAACCAGGGAATGGCGTCAAAACGATTTATAAAAATAGAATAAGAATACTTTTTTATGAGGCGGCCTCATTTTTTAATGAAGCCGCCTCATAAAATTTTCCTATTTACTGAACGATCAACTTATCCGTCGATACCGTCCCGTCAACAACTGAACGGATAATGTAAGTGCCTTTGGGTAGGTCAGCAACTGGTAGTTGTTCGGTAACCTGACCAGATAGTTTCTGATCGTTGAGGATGTTTCTAACCAATCGACCATTCATGTCTAACAATTCGATAGTAATTACAGCAGTTACTTCCAGGTCTAGCTGGATGGTTGCCTGCTCTGTAACCGGATTGGGGAATACTTTCAGGTCAAGAGTGGCTGCCTGACGCTTCTCATTGCCACTGATAATAAACTCATCTAGCAGATCGCGCTGATAAGCGCCATTTCCATGGGTTCCAATTCGTAATTTGCGGTTGATATTGGAGATTTTCATATCGAACACCATAACAGCTTCGGACAATCCGTTGTTATAATCTTGCCAATTTTCTCCGCCATCGCCCGATACAAAAACGCCAAAATCGTTTCCGACATAAACAAAATCAGAATTCTCCGGATCGACAATCACCGCATTGGTTGGTACATCTGGCAGTTCTGTTGAAATATCTACCCAGGTTTCCCCATAATCGGTTGTTTTGTAAACATGACCGGTACCAAAACCGGAAAAGGTGATATAAGCCACTGCATCATTGTTGGGATCAACCGTCATATCCATGGGATAGCGATCCGGTAAATCCTGTGTAATATCTTCCCAGGTGGTTCCTCCGTTGGTGGTAACAAACACATGCCCTCTTGTGCCACCAAATAAGGTAGTCGGGGCGGTAGCTGCATAGACCACATCTTCACTTTGGTAAGAAGCTTCCATACTCAATACAGGGTTCCCATCCAGTTGCTCTCCTCCATTAGTGATGGTCCAAGAATCTGCCAAATCGGTTGATTTGGCGATGATAGATGAACCGGCATAGACTACTTCAGGGTTGGCATTGGATACCACGAAGGGAGCAATAAAGGAGGTACTCGATGCAGGCGCGTTAACACTAAAGAAATTATTTCCACCATTTACCGTTTTCTGGATATTAAGATTTTGCCAGCTGACAAAAAACTCGTCCGTATTTCCGGAAGGAATGGCAGACCAAGAGCCGTCACCTCCGAAAACGCGCCTCCAGGTAAGGTCCCCATTCCAGACGATAGATCCATTATCTTGCAGTCCGCCTGCAAATAATTCCTGATCTACATCTGAGGTCGAAATACCATTGTAAAATTGGGCGGTTTGATAGCCTCCGTTGAGGCTCCTGAAGGTTCCTTCACTTCTGATGTAGCGATGTATTCCCCCATCAGAACCTACATAAAAGGTATCAGGATGAGTAGGATGATATTGCACATCGTGTGCGTCGGAATGGACATAATTGGAGTTACCGTCGGGGCCATCAATAGGCGGATTGGAGAATCCCACTCCGCCAACAGAAATTTGCTGAATAAAGCTGCCACCATTTGTGGATCTCCACACTTCAATACCGATTACGGTGAGTTCATCTTCGTCCAGGGGATAAACGGCAACGTCGTGAGAAAACCAACCCTGCCATTTGGAATAGTCGGTGGTTGTTTGAATGGAAAAGGTAGAACCAAAATCGTCAGACCGGCAAAGCCAGCTCGCCCCTTCTGCACTAGAAAAGCCATTTCCAAAACTGGCATACACAATATCCGGATTCGAAGGTGCATAGCCCAGCATGATTTTGCCATTGAAATCAGTAGGAACCCCAACGGTCGCTTTTTCCCAATTCTCACCTCCATCTGTTGTTTTAAAGATACCTTTACCCGCTGAGCCGAAGTTTCCGTAAGATGCTACCACAACCTCATCATCATCGGGGTGGATGAGCAGGTCATTCCCCATGATCACACCGTGGATAAGCTCCCAATTTTCACCGGCATCGGTTGATTTGTAAGTACCATGAGTGGTGGTAGCGTAGAGTTTATTTGGATCTTGCTTAGAGATTTTGATGGCCCAGACACCCCGGTTTTGGTCGTAGGACCAATCCAAGCTCTTTTCCCAGGTTTCACCACCGTCGGTTGATTTAAGTATTCCGATCCCGTAACTTCCACGGGTAGCCCGATACGCAGCACCGGTACCCGCTCCGTCGAAGTTGTAGACCTCTCCCGTACCAATATAGATCGTCATGGAGTCATTCTCCGGGATAGCGATAGTACCTACCCCAAGTGTAGGAAAACCTGTATTTACGCGTTCCCAGGCTTCAGAGCCACCTTCACCGCCAGTGTAACTGCGCCACAGCCCGCCACTAGCCGAACCGGCATACATGGTATTAGGATTTTGAGGATTGAAGGCGATAGCCAGGGTGCGGCCTCCCCTATTATGCGGGCCCATACCTTCCCAAGGGTCTGGTTCTGTAGATCGGTTAGACACTTTTAATTTTTTGGAACTTTCCCATGCTTTGTAAAAGGCATCATCCGGCAAGGAGGTATTCGGATAAGTACGGGCTTCTCCGAAGAAAGTAAGGGCTTCGTAGGCTCCGGAGACTTCCCCTTCCTCATAAGGAGATTGCTCAGCGGAATTATTGAATTGACTGTAGAAGTAGAAACTTCCTGCAGCAATAATACCGAGGGTAACTATAATTAATAAAGTTTTTTTCATTTTTTATTTTTTAAATTAAAAAAGTATCTCAAGGATAAAAATTTTCTTTTACATCTTAAAGTCCAAACAAGTTTTTTATTGGCATAAAATTGACCAAAGGAAACATTAAGAAGATTATGCTTAACTCTAACGGGAGGTTCGAATAATTATATTATGATCATCAATATTTTAAAAAAAACTATCCGGCCAACGCAGGCTTTCAGGGATAAAGGGCGCGGGAGAGGCTTTTTTAT
>CAZHOV010000285.1:0-1024 GCA_964534315.1 uncultured Saprospiraceae bacterium
GGATTGACTCATGGAACGGAGGATTCAGCAGAGGTCATAGTAGGTGAGGCAAACCGAAGGCACAATGAACTTAAGATGGCGCTACTCGAACGGATTGTATCGCAATCAAATCTTGTGCGGGCGTACGACCAAGTCGTGCGCAACCGGGGGAGTAGTGGCGTAGATGGGGTGGAAGTATATGACCTGGCCAATTACCTCCACAACAACTGGCTACGCATCAAAGCCCAGATCGAGGCTGGTACGTATTACCCTTAACCTGTGCTGGGGGTGGAAATCCCCAAGCCGAATGGCGGCACCCGGTTATTGGGCATACCAACAGTCATTGATCCGGCGATACTTGCAGGCCGGGCTGTTATTGGATGGGGTTATAACCCCGCGCCCAAAAGGTACTCCTCAGGGCGGCCCACTCAGCCCCTTGCTGTCGAATGTTCTTTTGAATGAACTGGATCAGGAATTGATGCGCCGAGGCTTACGCTTCGTGCGATACGCCGACGACTGCAGCATTTTCCTACGCAGTCTGAGGTCGGCCCGGCGTGTCAAACAATCCGTTACTCGATTCATCGAAGGACGCTTGCGTCTTAAAGTGAATGAGGAAAAGACGGGCATTCGTCGTCCGGTGCATGTTGAACTATTGGGTTATGGCTTCATCCCGACCTACCGAAAGGGAGAACGGGGCAAGTACAACCTTCGTGTTTCACCAAAAGCCTTCAAGCGACTAAAGCTGAAGATCAAGGCGATTACACGCAAGACCAGCCCAATGAGCTTTGATGAACGCATCGACCGGCTCAATGACTTGGTCCGGGGCTGGGTCAATTATTTCAAATTGGCCAACACCTGGCGAAAACTCAAGGAACTTGATCCTTGGGTTCGCAATCGCCTCCGCTACTGCATCTGGAAACAATGGAAGAAACCCGATAGGAGAAGGAGAGCCTTTATCCAACTCGGCATTTCCCCGGATCAAGCCTACGCTTGGTCCCGCTCCCGAATGAGTGGCTGGGCCATTGCCTGTAGCCCGATCATGAGG
>CAZHOV010000285.1:1034-3027 GCA_964534315.1 uncultured Saprospiraceae bacterium
TTACATTGAAACGGCTATAAAAACGCGGGTACGTGTCTTTTACTGATTACCTTCTTAAGGTTGTCTATGGTTAATGAATCGCCGTATACCTGCCTTTGCCGGCAGGCAGGCGAGGTCCGTATCCCGCAGTACGTACTGCGGGAGAGGTGTGAGACCTGTCTACCCTTAAGGTAGAGGCGCACCCCAGTCAGCCCTGGGGCCGTCTACTCGATTAGACTCTGTTAGTATTTATAGACAGCTTTAGATAAATGTGATCTGAATTCCATCTACTTCTTGGAAATGTTTATCTTTTCTAAGCAAAGGCAAACCTGTTTCTTTAGCTATTGCCGCTATCCATATATCGTTTTCTGGTATCGGCTTTCCCTTTTAGCGCAATTTATCCTTTATTTCACCATAGTTTTCTGCTGTCTTTTCAGTTACATCCAATAGATTTACTCGTCTTTTTAGTTGTTCTATTTCCAGCGTTCTTTTCGGTGTTTGATTCGATTTATTTGCTCCGTAATATAGTTCACCTAAAACTATTACTGGGATGTATATCGTCCTTAGTTGACTAACCTTGTTTATCGTTTCAGCATCATTCCTGAAAATATTTATTACAATATTTGAATCAAGTATATAATCACCATTCATCTTTATCTATTTTTCTTTATTCTTCCACCGCTTTTTCATATTCCGACGCATCTCCCTCATTCATTATTCCTGCTAATTCTAGTATTTTGGGTTGCTTATTTTCTTCACCGTCCTTCGGAATCACCACTTTTTCTTCCCGAATCCCTCGTAGAACTTCTTCTACAATCTTAAGCCGCTCTGTCAAGCTAAATTTATTTATCAGCGTTATTAATTCATTTGTCGATACCATGATTAAGGTGTTTTTTACAAGTTAACGATTTTCCTTATCATTCAGTTTCTTTTTTTTTAGCAATAGAGTCTAACGGTCTGGCTACCCGATCGTAGGTGCGCCTATCAAAAAGATACAGCGGAAGCGAGAGTGAGACAAGTCCTACTTGGGCGAAGCCGCGGGTTCCAGCCTGCACCTATGGACGGGTAGCTTGTGTTCTGCGATTTATTCTTTCGTAATAGTGCGAACTCGATAGAGATCAGTTATTAATCCTCCTAAAAGTTGACCCATTTTTTTACGGTTTTTTTTAACCCATTCTCGGACTTCTTGATCTTGGATTTCTACTTTTACAGTTAGCTCATTTTCCTTGTTTTTTTGACTACCTTTCTCTAGGCCTTGATTCTCGAACATTTTGATCTTTTCTTCCCAGGTCATCTTTATCGGATCTTTACTCCACTCAATGTCATCAATATCCGGATCATAACCTATATCCGAGTCATCGTAATATATATTTTGCTCTGGAATTAGAATCCCATTTTCAGCTAAAATCAACGCGTCTTTAGCCTTTACTTGCGTATCAGGCAAATCCTCTATTGTAACACCGGCTAGGCTTTCACCTTTTCGGGCCTTTATTATTGCTTGATCAATCTTTATCTTCATTATCCGACTGTTTGGTTAGACTATTCTCAATATATGATTTTATTTCTTTTTTGCTCGCCTGCCTTGCCGAGATTATCCTTATTGCTGTTTGCCGCATAGTATAAACTATTGCTATTAAAACCTTTCCCAAGGTCCTACCTATTCTAAGAATCCTTGGCTCAGCTTTTGACTTTCCTATGAATTCAACAGCATTGTCATCCTCAAAAGTTTCTTTGGCTTTATTAAAGCTTATTGAATGCTTTTGTTTATTGCTTCTATTCTTCTCTTCATCCCATTCAAATTTCGGCATATGATGACATTTTTTTGTTTTTATTTCGCAGAACGGCCCGGCTAGCCGCAGTACGGAGCATCGCGGAGTATTGTCGGCTAGCCTGTGTGTGCCCAGCATGGGCATCCATTCCCTGCGAATATAGGGAATAAAACTAGAGGGTGAAAGTCCTTTACAGGCAAATTGGTGAAGTCAGTTAGTCCCGCTCATATAGCGGGACAAGGGTG
>CAZHOV010000286.1:0-2558 GCA_964534315.1 uncultured Saprospiraceae bacterium
GAAAGCTGCCCGGCCATACTTTAAGATTATGGTGATGCCTAGCAAATTCTATCGGATGCTATAAGAAAAATATTAAATCTCTAACCACAGCACTATAGGCCTCCAGAATTTGCGTTGGCCGACGAGGATGTCCACATCAATATTATAGCATAACATTTGACATGTGGATGGAGGTCCTCACGAACAAGAATTTTTATTACTTTCAAAAGGCTGAAAGCCTTTAATATGAATAGCCCCTTATGAATTATGGGATTAGGTGAAATCAATTCTCAAACTCCGAAGGGGTTTAATTAACCATCAAAATTTAAATTATCATGACAAATCAATCAAATTACCTGATAATCGGCGGAACCGGCAAGACCGGTCGTAAAGTAGTAGAAGGCTTAAAACAACACAATCAAAACGTACAAATAGGCTCCTGCAACAGCACCCCTGCCTTCGAATGGCACGATCCAACAACCTGGTCAAAAGCCTTAGAAGGTATCGACAAGGTCTACATTGTTTACTACCCAGACCTTGCCGTTCCCGGTGCCTATGAAGCCATCAAAGGGCTTATTGAAGAAGCCAAAAAGGCAGGTGTAAAAAAAGCCGTGTTACTTTCTGGTAAAGGAGAAACAGAAGCGGAACGTTGCGAGCAACTAGTAGCAAACTCCGGCCTGGATTACACCCTGGTCAGAGCTTCCTGGTTCAATCAGAATTTCAGTGAAAGCTTTTTTTTAGAACCCGTATTAGCCGGTCATGTGGCATTACCAATGCCAGAAGCAAAAATCCCTTTTGTGGATACCGACGATATTGCCGAAGTAGTTGTACAAGTTTTGATGGATGACCGCCATAATGGCAAAACCTATGAAATCACCGGTCCCAGAACCTTAACGTTTGAAGAAGCCGTCAAAGAAATTGCTACCGGCACCGGAAAAACCATTAATTATCAGGCCATATCGCAGGAGGAATATAATGGAATGATGAAATCCGCAGGTGTTCCCGATGATTATATCTGGCTGTTCGACTATCTATTTAGAGAAGTATTGGGTAATGAGAAAAATCAGGTGGTGACCAATGATGTGGAAAAGGTGCTCGGCAGAAAGGCGACGGATTTTTCGGAATATGTCCGAAAAACAGTGCGTACGGGAGTTTGGAATCAGACGATTCCGCAGTCGATGTAGTATTGATTATTCCTTCAAGTCTCCTAAAGAGGTTCGGATAGGTAAACAAGAACGATTTAGGAGGCTTGAGCTCTCATCTTTGTATTGTCAATAGGGAATAATACTCCATCATTAAAAAGTAGAAGGCTTTTTTTATTTTTTAATTTGTTGTTTAAGATCCGATAGCTCATTTTTCACTCAAACTTTTTTTAGACCCTGACGCATATTATAGATAGCTACCACCCTTAGGGTAAATATCGTCATCCCAAACAGGAAAAATCCCCATTCGGACATCGTGGGAATTGCGGCGGGAGTATCTTGAAATTCGAAGGCTCCGACATCTACGATGGCGGGTTACATACTCTCCAATGCTTTCCAGCTTTCAAGCAGAAATTCAGTACGTTCTTGCCGTTCTTCGCCACCGTAAATAATTGTATTTTGTCCATTTTTACGATTATCAGGAGCAGCTTCCCGAAAAAGTTTTATACCTTTTGTAAACTTTGAGTTGAAGGTATGGCTAAATTTAAACTCGTACAAATGTGTATGAAGTCCCTCTATTTCAACTAAGTCGACTTCTACACCAGAAGGAAAAAGATTTTTCAAAAGAGTCGTTTTTCCACTTTGTCTAGGTCCCGTTATTGAAACAACTGGATAAAAGGTGGTAGCCTCCCGAATCGCCAGAGCAAGCTGTCGAACAATCATATTTTGTGTATTTTAAAAAGTAGACTTTCAAAAATACACAAAATATGCCATAGTGTAAAATAAAAGAAAGACTGACTTGAAAGCTATTTGAAAGAGGAGGGAATATCAAATATCAATAGCAGCTATTCCTTATGGTATGTATGTTTATCAGATTCGTAACCGGGATGGGGCACTGTAATTCCGTCATAAATATACCAGGATTCCGGATAGGTAATTGGCCGGCCGGTAGCATAAACAAAATTGCCCGAAAGACTCAATTTTTTGTTGATTTTCCAGGCAGCTGTTATAGATAAATCATGGGTTTTATCGTAATTATTCTGAATTTATTTATGCATTTGTCACCTGAATTTTATTGCTCTATAATTTTTCTTTGCACCCCTAAATTGGATTCGACAATTGAAGTCACAATAGATTTAAAATCAGCATCTTATTTTGAAGTAACCAGCATGAAATAATTGGAAAAAATAGGGGATAAACCTCTATATTTTGGATGGTTAATAAAGAAGTTGTCTAAGGAGAGAAATCTCAAGAGTATTGTTTCATATATCTATTATTCGTATCTTTATTGCTATTAAGAAAATAGCTATAAAATTAAAATTAAAATATGCTTACCAATCAATTTTTCTTTCCTCCTCTTCCCTTTTTAATTTTCTCAGATTGATACTTCTACTTTCCGGATTAATACTGAATACATTAATAGTTTTTTCTCAAAAT
>CAZHOV010000287.1:0-2553 GCA_964534315.1 uncultured Saprospiraceae bacterium
GGTCAACAGCATCCTGCTTAAAAGCAAGATGGGGTGGGGTTGATGGATACGAATAAAGGGATAGTTCATTAAACTGTGTCTGTTTTCCACTTTCCACTTTCCACTTTCCACTTTCCACTGAAAAAACAATTACGATTCTACACTATCTACATACTGAAGCTTTAGATTATGAAGCATATCAGCGGTCATTTTGTTCAGATCGTACTCTTCGTTCCAATTCCAATCGGTACGGGCGAGTTGATCATCGACACTTTGGGCCCAGCTTTCCGCTATTTTTTGCCGAAAATCAGGTTTATACTCAACGATAAAACCGGGGACATGTTTACGGATAGCCTCTGTAAGTTGAGCCGGCGTAAAGCTCATAGCTGCAATATTGTAAGAAGTTCTTACCGTAATGGCATCCTCCGGCGCTTCCATAATTTCAAGGGTTGCTCTTACGGCATCCGGCATGTACATCATGGGCAGGCCTGTATCTTCCTTTAGGAAACAACTATACGACTCGCCTTTTACCGCTTTATGAAAAATATCAACAGCATAATCGGTTGTGCCTCCGCCAGGTTCACTTTGATAGCTGATGATGCCAGGGTATCGCACCGAGCGAATATCCAGACCATATTTTTGATAATAATACTGACACCAGTTTTCAGCAGCCACCTTACTAATGCCATAGACTGTTTCAGGGTCGAGATACGCCCATTGTTCGGTATGTTGCTTGGGGGATTTACTGCCAAATACAGCAATAGAGCTGGGAAAAAAGAGCTTTTGTACGCCAAGTTCGCGGGCCGTTTCCAATACGTTAAACAGACCGTTCATATTTACATTCCAGGTAAACAGTGGCTTTTCTTCCCCCTTTGCCGAAAGAATAGCAGCCAGGTGATAAATCTGAGTGATCTTGCGATTAGATACTAATTTCGCCATCCGGTCTTTGTCCAAAACGTCCAGTATTTCAAAAAGACCATTTTCTTTAATTGGGAGGCGAATATCTGAAGCGATTACCTGCTCACTACCATAGGCCGATCTCAACGTTTCCGTTAATACGGTACCGATCTGGCCATTGGAGCCGGTGATGAGGATCATATCTTTTGGCATAAAGAAGTGTTCTGGTTTATCCTGCGAAAAAGCACAAAATAATAATGTATACGGTTATTAAGAAATGTAAAAAAAATTATTCGGATTTAGTGGGCAAAATAAATGTTGTTTGTTTGCCTCAAAGCGCTGTTAAAACTTCGAAAGTGGGCAAGTCTTCCAGAAAGGTGTAGCTTTTCTCCGAATAATTCATTTTTGTACAAAAAGTATCTACACCATTGGTAACGACCAGATAATCTACTTTCAATGCAATATTATAACGCGAAATCTGATCGAATACTTCCTGTTTAATAGCCACTTTAGGCGCCTTGCACTCGATAAGCATGGCCGGCTTGAAATTATTGTCATAAACAAGGGCGTCGAACCGCTGAAGCATTCCATTAATTTCCAGCGCCTTCTCTACGGCAATTTTATTTTTAGGATACTTTTGTGCTTCGATCAAATAAATGAGCAATAGCTGACGCACCAATTCTTCCGGAGCCAAAATCAACCATTTTGACCGCACTACATCCCAGATCATGGTCCTGGATTCCACCTTTTTAGTGTTCAGCTTAGGCTGAAATTGCAACAAATCCGCATCGATCAACATAGGCGCTGATTAAAAAAAACGTTTCAATAAATTTACGATCAAAGTCAATAAAAGACTAAAAAGGATCATAGTCGTAACAGGAAAATAAATCTTAAAATTTTCTTTCTCTATCCTGATATCGCCCGGCAAATTACCGATCCAACCCAGCTTTCCTTTTCCAAGATAGAAAACTATCCCCAAAATGATCAATAAGATGCCCAGTCCTATCAATAGTTTCGGTAACTGATCTTCGAAATTCAACATGTTTTTTTAACAAATTTAGGGAAAACTGGAAATTAGAAGACCATCAGAGGACCAGATATTCTGCGAATTAAGTCTGAAGGACTGACACTACTTATCTGGGGGGCAATGCTTCTGGCACATTTATAAATAAATTTAGTCTGAAAGACTAATACCCCTTACCTTAGCTGCAGTGCCCCTAGTCTACCCTGCTCGGTTTGATGAAAATTAATACCTTTACTCTTTATCTTTTCAACTATAACGGCATGATCTTAACCACTCTTGACTGGACCTTTATCATTTTGTTTTTTAGTATCGCGTTGTTCATTGGATTTTGGGTAGCCCGGAAGTCAGGCAAAAACTCAACGGAGTATTTCCTTTCCGGGCGGAATATGCCCTGGTGGTTATTGGGAATGTCTATGGTGGCCACCACCTTTTCCACCGATACGCCCAATTTGGTGACGGATATTGTTCGTAAAAATGGCGTTTCGGGCAATTGGGAGTGGTGGGCATTTTTGTTAACCGGGATGCTGACCGTGTTTGTTTATGCCCGGCTTTGGCGAAAATCGGGCGTAGCGACCGACATGGAGTTTTACGAACTGCGCTACGGTGGAATGGCAGCACGTTTCCTGAGGGGGTTCCGGTCAGTTTATCTGGGA
>CAZHOV010000288.1:0-2548 GCA_964534315.1 uncultured Saprospiraceae bacterium
TTTCATTTGAACCTAAAAAAATTATTCTACCAATTTTTTTGCCTTACTACTTAAGCTACTTTGGTAAGAATTTCAACAATGGTGTAGTAATCGCCATTTGATAGGGAGTAATAGGAGCTTTTACCCTCTCGTTCAACCGAAACGATGTTTTTGTGCTTCATGATACGCAGGTGATGAGATGCGACTGCCTGCTCAATATTTAATTGCTCATAAATTTCTGTTACCGACATGCGCTTATTTTTGTGCAGCAAATCGACGATGGCTATCCGTATAGGGTGGGCGATAGCCCGGAGGGTCTCCGTAGAATCTTCTAAAAATTGCAGATCAAAATGTGTTTTCATAATTTAGAGCGTTTGAAAACCCTTATCTAATTTTGTATCTTTAATAAGTAATACAAATATAGATATGTTAATATCTTTGTAACAAAGATAAAAGAATATTTGTTCCTGAAGGGTTTTTTTACCAACAATGAATGAAGGCCTTATCAAAATACCAGATTCATGAAAAATACCATACCCACCCGGATCGCCGATTTTTTGAAAAATCTACCTCCTTTTGATTTATTGGAGCAGGGGGCACTCTATGAGTTATCTACCCAAATCCTGGTTCGTTACTACGATAAAGGAGAGCAGGTATTCGAACAAGGAGCGCTTCCCGAACCGTTCTTCTACATTGTAAAAGAGGGAGCTATTGCGCTCAACTTAAGTGAAGAAAATGAAGGAATACTAGTAGATATTTGTGATGAAGGAGATCTTTTTGGCCTTCGTCCACTCATCGCTGAAGATGCTTATCGGCTTTCTGCCATAGCCAAAGAAGACACTATATTATATATCATTCCTACCACGGAGTTTGAACAATATACCAAAGACAACCCTAAGATCGCTTACTATCTGGCCTCCACTTTTGCTGCCGACCATCGCCTGAATTTTAAAGACAAACAAAGCGATCGCCAGTTCTTGAGAGTACAAAATGTCAAAGAAAAAGCCAACCTGGTAGAAGTACAAACCCTGGATAATCTAAAACACCCCGTCACCTGCCCGCCAAATACTACTATTCAGCAAGCGGCAAGGATAATGGAGGAAGAAAATGTAGGTTCTATCATTATGGTCAATGCAAAAAATCATCCGGTAGGAATCGTTACTGATACCGATTTAAGAAATAAAATAGCGACGGGAAGGGTAACTATCGACAAATATGTAAAGGAAATCATGTCCAGCCCGGTCCGTACTATTCCTCCTGCTCAGCAGGTAGCTGATATTCAGATTACGATGATCAAGCACCGCGTTCATCATCTGTGTATAACGGAAGATGGAACGGATTGGACCCCGGTGCTGGGAGTGATCTCTGAACATGATCTACTGGTAACCCAGGGCAATAGTCCCGCTATCCTTATTCGTGAGATTATCCGGGCTAAGTCGGTCAGTAAGCTGAAGACATTGAGGGAGCGTGCGGAAGGACTACTAGAGGATTATCTGGAGCAGGAGGTTGCTATTTCATTCATCGCCGATATTATGTCGGAGGTCAACGACGTGATCATCCGAAAATGTATTCTCTTTGCTGAGATCGAGCAGGAAAAAGCATTTCCGGATAAGCCTGAAGCGACTTATTGCTGGCTTTCATTGGGAAGTGAAGGCAGACAGGAGCAACTGCTTCGCACCGACCAGGATAACGCCCTGATTTTTAGTGATCCTCCTGAAGATCAATTGGAATCTACCAGACAGTATTTTCTAGGTCTGGCTAAAAGAGTGAATGATTACCTCAACCAGGTAGGATTCGAATATTGCCCGGCAGATATGATGGCCGGAAATCCAAACTGGTGTTTATCGCTTCAGGAATGGAGGCAGCAATTCCGGAAATGGATATTCAGCCCCGGAAAAAAAGAGGTGATGCATACGACGATCTTTTTTGACTACCGTCCGGTTTTTGGAGCGGAGAGGCTCGCTGAGCAACTCACTGAGAGTATATTTCAGGATCTGGAAAAACAGGAAGTGTTCCTCTCTTTTTTGGCTAAAGATGCTATCCGAAATCCCGCGCCGCTCAGCTTTTTTCGCAACTTTATCGTTGAGCGGAACGGAGAGCATAAAGACGAGTTTGATATCAAGGCTCGCGCCATGATGCCCCTGGTAGATGCAGCCAGGGTCTTGATCTTACACCATCAGATTTCTCGGGTCAACAACACCTTCAAACGCTACGAAGCTCTTGCCAGGGAAGACCCTCAGCATAAGGAACTGTATGAACAAGCAGCTGATGCCTATGAAATATTGATGCGGTTCAGAGCCATGCAAGGCCTTAAAAATAAGGACTCCGGTCGCTTCTTTAAGCCGGAAGACCTGCACAAGATGCAACGGCTTATGCTCCGCAATAGCTTCAAACCGATCAACGATCTACAGAAAATATTAACCCAGCGGTTTTCGCTGAATTTGTTTGCTGGGTAGATAGCAATGAGCAATGAGGAATGAAGGCTATCACCAGCTAGGGCTTGGCTAAAAAGGTAAACTACCTGGCAAGAACACAATTATCAACCCACCATTTCAATGGTGGGGCAAAC
>CAZHOV010000289.1:0-2419 GCA_964534315.1 uncultured Saprospiraceae bacterium
CGCTACACTGTCTTTGCTTGCAAGAAATCTTGATATTATGCACTTAACCTGCCATTACTTATACAAAATGTTGGCAACGGTATTATTTCAATTGAAACTTCACATATTTCAAATCTCCTGTAAAAGTAAAAGGTGATTTATAGGCACTTGAAACGGTCGAACCAAGATCTTTTCCAATATCCATAGTTTCTGTAGCTGAGTAACGCGATGGCACCACTTCATCGATGTTTCCTTCTGCCACTTTCTTACCATTTACAAAGAGTTGGGCAGTACCTCCACCTCCAAATTCAGTAGATTTTTGGGTATAAATCATTTGAAGTTCCAATTCTCCTTCGGGAAGAGTGGGTGACGTCACTTCATAGTGATTAATATGGAAGAAATTGTAAAAATAGATCAACTTCCCCCCTTTGATATAAAGGGAATATCCGGCTGAACCTCCTCCATTTGCTACAATAACTCCTTCATCTCCATTTGAATAATGCACCTTTGCAGAAATCGTATGCGTGCGTGCGTAGGCAGGTGGTGCACTTCCTTCAGGTATACGTTCGGTGCCTGCCAAGTAGGTAAATTCAGTTTTGCCCCGAATAACGGACGGCCGGTTCGGATTGGAAGCACGCTCCACAAAACGATCGTCTAAAGGATAAACATTATATTTTTTAGCTTCCTGATCAAATATGCCTTTTAATTCCTCAAGTTTTTTAGGATTTGTACTTGAAAGATCTGTTGATTGAGAGAAATCTTCTTCAACATTGTAAAGCTCCCAAGTATTATTTTCGAATCCAACAGAACCCGTTAATTGCCATGGAATACCGTGGAAAGATGCCGCAACCCAACCCTCATGATAAATGGCGCGATGTCCTCCGGTTTCGAAATATTGGGTTTTGCGTGTGTCTGCAGCAGTAGCATCTGCGAAAGAATAGTTTATCGATACGCCTGCCAATGGTGTTTGCTCTACACCATTGATGCGCGTTGGCATTTTAATTTGAGCCGCTTCATAAATGGTTGGTGCCAAATCGATAACATGATGAAATTGAGTTCTTTTTTGTCCTTTGGCGTCAATTCCAGCTGGCCATGATATTATCATACCGTTTCGGGTTCCACCGAAATGAGAAGGTACCCGCTTCATCCACTGAAAGGGTGTGCTCCCTGCCCATGACCATGGGACTGCAAAATGATTTTCATGCTCAGAGCCACCCAAATCTTCCATTTCACTTAACTGTCTTTCTATATTATCAGGGAATCCATTTTGGGTCATCATATTATTGAGCGTGCCTGTCATACTACCTTCAGCACTTGATCCGTTATCACCAATGATATATACTATCATGGTATTTTCTCCACCCGGTAATTCGCGAACTGCCTCAATCAGTTTACCGGTCCAATAATCGGTATGTGCCAGAAAACCAGCGAATACTTCCATTTGGCGGGCAAATAACTTTTTCTCATCGGCACTCAATGTTTCCCAAGCAGGAATAGATTCTGGACGAGCCGACAGTTTTGTGTTCTCAGGTACAATGCCCATTTTTTTCTGACGCGCGCTAAAGTGTATTCCCGCATTGCATCCCAGCCATCGTCAAACTGGCCTTTAAATTTATCCGACCATTCTTTAGGCGAATGAAGTGGTGCATGGGCTGCTCCAGTAGCAAAATACATAAAGTACGGTTTGTCCTCGTCTATCGATTTTTGTTGACTTACCCATTTTATGGCGTCATTGGTAAGATCTTCTGTCAGGTGATAGCCTTCTTCTGGAGTTTTATTTGGTTCAACGGGAGTTGTATTTTTAAATAACTGCGGATAATATTGATTCGTTTCACCGCCTTGAAATCCGTAAAAATATTCAAAGCCAAGGCCTGTAGGCCATTGGTTAAAAGGGCCAATTGGGTTAGTTTCCCAATCGGGTGTATTGTGCCACTTACCCCAAGCTGCGGTACTATAGCCATTTTGTTTTAATACTTCGGCCACAGTCCCTACATTTTTACCCCAAATGCTATTGTATCCTGGATAGCCGGTAGATAATTCCGAAATAGTCCCAAATCCTACTTGATGATGATTTCTGCCGGTGAGTAGTGCTGCCCGTGTAGGGCTACAAACTCCTGTGGTGTGAAAGCGTGTGTAGGTAAGACCCTCTTCGGCTAATTTATCCATGGTAGGCGTAGGAATTGGTCCTCCCATTACTCCAGCCTGACCAAAGCCTACATCATCCAAAAGAATCACTACTACGTTGGGAGCAGCTTCCGGAGTTTTAAAAGGCTGAGGATAATCTTCTTCCGAATCTTCAAACGAAGTCCCGATTTTACCATTAAATTCCTTCGGAGGGTATGGTAGTGTATTTTCAGAGTCTTCCTCCATCGTCTTGTTTTGATTACAAGAAAGCATTACTATGGAAAGAATGAGAATTGAGAATTTTTTCATGTTTTGT
>CAZHOV010000290.1:0-2328 GCA_964534315.1 uncultured Saprospiraceae bacterium
GTCAATTTCATTCGAACAAATTATTATACAAGCAATTTTGATTTGCCGCTTAAAATTTATTTAGTTTGGGACGAGGACGTCCCAACTAGCGGTCCTCTGGAATTATTCATTATTAATTACTAATTTCTAATTATTCCCCACACTTTCCTATATTTGCAGTTCAAAAAAAGGAAACAATATGTCAAGAGTATTAACCCTCAGGGATGCATTAAACGAGGCGATGTCTGAAGAGATGCGCAGAGATGAAACCGTATTTTTAATGGGCGAAGAAGTCGCAGAATACAATGGCGCTTACAAAGTTAGCCGTGGTATGCTTGACGAGTTTGGCCCCAGACGGGTCATTGATACCCCTATTGCCGAATTAGGATTTGCGGGTATCGGCGTGGGTGCAGCCATGAACGGCCTTCGTCCGATCATTGAATTTATGACTTGGAACTTTGCAGTTCTGGCGTTTGATCAGATTGTCAATAATGCGGCGAAAACGTTGTCTCAATCTGCCGGCGAATACTCCTGCCCCATCGTTTTCCGGGGTCCTTCGGGTGCAGCCGGTCAGTTGGCTCAACAACACTCTCAAACCTTTGAAAGCTGGATGGCCAATGTTCCCGGTTTGAAAGTGGTTTCTATCATTGATCCCTATGATGCCAAAGGATTATTAAAATCGGCTATAAGAGATAATGACCCGGTGTGCGTAATGGAATCAGAGCAATTGTATGGAAAAAAAGGAGAAGTGCCGGAAGAAGAATACCTGGTTCCTATCGGAAAAGCGGCGGTACGAAAAGAAGGATCAGATGTAACGCTGGTATCTTTCAATAAAATGATGGAGGTAGCGGAAAAAGCGGCGGAAGAATTGGAAAAGGAAGATATTTCCGCCGAAGTGATCGACCTGCGTACCATCCGCCCGCTCGACCACCAAGCTATTGTTGACTCGGTTAAAAAAACCAACCGACTCGTCGTCATCGATGAATCCTGGCCTTTTGCGGGAGTATCTGCAGAGATCGCTTATGAGATCCAAAAATATGCATTTGATTATCTAGATGCGCCGGTTACCCGGATCAATGCAGCTGACACTTCTCTTTCGTACGCCCCCACCTTGGTGGAGGAATACATGCCTAATGCCGAAAAGGTGATTAAAGCAGTCAAGGAGGTGATGTATATTAAAAATTAATAATGAATAATGAATAATGAAAATTGAGCCTGCTTCATTATTCATTACTCATTACCTCCTATCCACTACTCGTTTCAACTTTCCGCCCTGGCTCATTTCCATACTTCCGGGTGCTTTCAACTCTATGTGCATGGAAAGACCGACGTTGTTTTTAATTTTGCTCTTCAATTGACTGGCCAGTTCTTCATTTGCAGGATCGCCCCCTTTAGCTACTTCTACCTTTACCGTGACTGCATCCATCACGCCTTGTTTAGTAACAATCAGTTGATAGTTGGGTACTAAGGCATCAAATTGATTGATCACCTCTTCCACCTGCGTATAAAACAGGTTTACCCCTCTGATGATCAGCATATCATCGGCTCGCCCTTTTATGGAGGACATTTTAATGTGGGTGCGCTTGGCGTTTTCGTCGTAATTGATGGAGCAGATATCATTGGTCCAATATCTCAATAGCGGCATGGCCTCTTTGGAAAGGGTGGTAAAAACCAGAATGCCCTCTTCGCCGTAAGGCAGGGGCTCACCCGTTTCTTTATGCACGATTTCCGGATAAAAATGATCTTCCCAGATGTAGCTTCCCGTTCCTTTTTCTTCGAAGTCTTCTTGTGAAACGCCGGGGCCTATGATTTCGCTGAGCCCGTAAATATTGGTTGCGGTCACATGCAGCCCCTCTTCCACTTGCTCCCTTATGGCTTCCGTCCAGGGTTCGGCTCCCAGGATGGCATATTTCAGCGCCAGCTTTTTGGTATCGATTCCGCGCTTAGCGAATTCGGCAGACAACGTTTGTGCATACGAAGGCGTACAACTGATCACCTCCGGCTCAAAATCCTGTAACAGCCGAATCTGCCGGTCGGTTATACCGCCCGAAACCGGAATAACTGCCATGCCCAGTTTGGTGGCTCCACCATGAAGCCCCAGCCCTCCGGTAAACAACCCGTAACCATAAGCATTATGCAGCTTCATGCCCGGCTTTGCCCCTGCACAAACCAATGAGCGGGCAACGACTTCATCGAAAACATCCAGATCGTTTTGTGTATAGCCCACTACCGTTGGCTTACCGGTCGTACCGCTGGAGGCGTGAATCCTTCGGATGTTATCCATGGGTGTCGTAAACAGGCCAAAGGGGTAATTATCCCGGAGGTCAGACTTTTTGGTGAAAGGCAATA
>CAZHOV010000291.1:0-2053 GCA_964534315.1 uncultured Saprospiraceae bacterium
CTGCTAAATTATTCAAAAATCATAATCTTTCGCTTGCGAAAGATCAGTTATTAAGACTTAATCTTCAGGATTGAACACGAATAGTCGATTACCGAGGAGGATGATATCTCCTTTTTTCAGGGGTGTTGATTCGTTGTTTTTGACCTGGATAAAAGTTGTTTTTAGCGTACTGTTATTAGAGATTTCCCATTGTCCGTTTCGATAGACGATCGTTGCTTGTTTTTTGCTGGTGATGGTTGAATTATCGGGGTCTGTATTTTTTCTGTTGAGGGCAACGGAATCTCCTTCGAACGTTTGCGGGGTTAGCGGTTGTTGGGTTTCGTGGTCAAGGGGGGTTAAGCTAAATTGATGTATTGGCTCTTGAGTGTCCTCTTCCCAGGGAGTAATTGTTTCGGTAGATAGTGGTTTTGAGGATTGTGTAATGGGTTCTGTTTTGGCAATATTAGGTTGTTGAAAGTTGTAATTGCATTGGACACAGCTGATGGCATCGGGGATATTAGGGTACCCGCAACTTGGGCATGTTTTTGTTTCCTGTTTTGATTCTACCGGTTGCGCTATCAGAGGTTCTGGATTCGAACCGGACAGGATCATAGACCCTTGCAGCGGTGCGTTACATTGTTTACATTTCAGTGCATCTTCCGGGTTTTCAAAGCCACAATTTTTACAAGCTTTTCCTTCAGCAGGTATCTGCTTCTTTTTTTTGATGCCAGAAGGTTGGATCATAGATCCTTGCAAAGGTGCATTGCAATTTTGGCATTTTAAAGCGTCTGAAGGATTGTTCGAGCCACAGTTATTACACTTCATGATGACAAGGTTTTAAAAGTTTTGAGGGAGGAAAGAGGAAGCAAAATGCTCCTCTTTCCAGTATCTGACAACGATTCTTTTGGTCTTTTGAATTATTCAGGTTGGTCATTTAGAGCCTGGAGGATTATCCTCCTATAGCAATCAAGTAAGACAGCGAGAACTGAACTAAATTATTGGATTGGCTGATGTCAGGATCTGTCGTATCGATCATGTTAGATAATCCCATTACAAGTCGTAAGTCGGCATTTATTCTTCCAGGACCGGCTTCGATGTAAACTCCGGCTCCAAAGCCAAGACCAAAATCAGTTGCCTTGTAAAGGTCGGACGTAGAGGATCCGAATTCGATGTCTTCTTCCAAATCGCCTCCATTATCCTCGAAGATCATATTATAGGTGTCTGATTCGGCATTTAAGCGGGAGTTACCGTCTTCGTCCTTCAATGAAATCTGGTATTTTCCGCCGAGGCCAAGGCTTAATACAGGGCCTGCCATGACGTGGAAGCCTACCATATCTCCGGGAATTTCGTACTTCGCAAAAACAGGAATTTCGAGATAGTTCAGGTTTTCTGTAAAGTCGGCATATAAAGGTAATTCGCCGATTGGAAATCCATTTTCATCAACGAGCGTTAGGGCGAAGTTCGGGCTAAGGATTTCACGTTCCAGCTTACTTCCCTTTTTTACTAAGTACGTTTCTCCCTGTACTGAAAAACCGGCAGCTATAGGGAACTCCAGCGCTACCCCAAAAGCATTACTGAAGCGGGGTTTAGCATCCCAATCTTCTCCTAATAGACTGGAAAGACGATAAGTGGATATTCCGGTACCTATTTTTGGGCCTACAAAAATTTGAGCGAAAGATGGTGCTGAAAAGAAGAATAAACTAACAACTAAGATGAACATTGATTTTTTCATGATGTATTTTTTTATTTGATGTTGAATACGTTTTACACCCTTTTGTGCAGGAATAGATTAGGGGGTACCCAGGAGGAGAAAAAAAATTTGTAACTAAATCTGATTTTTTCGCTAATTTGAATTTTCCTTTTAAATCTCTTCTTATGGATTCTTACTCAATCAAAGGCCATTTCCACCTCGTAGGCTATTCGCCTGATGGCGATTCTCTAATGTTTAGGGGTAATGACTTATCATCGTAGGGTCAACCACAGAGGCACAGAGAGACACAGAGAACTACCGTTAGTTATAAACTGATCTTTCGCAAGCGAAAGATTTGTAAAATTGCAAAATATTATTAAGGTT
>CAZHOV010000292.1:0-1808 GCA_964534315.1 uncultured Saprospiraceae bacterium
ATTAACTAATTTTAAACTTTTTTTGGTCGGCTACGCCGAACCTCACGTTAAATTAGATTATCGAGATCTGCGCTTACTTGAAGAATAATGACCTCTTCCACGAATCCGTTTTGAGCTTCGATAGTCTAATGTTAGATGATTTCCCCTACCTAAAGAATGAAAAGATTTTGTATCCGTAACTCCTTACTTCGATGCAGTGTTTGTTTTGGTAAGATACCTCTTCAACAACCGATGAAAATGATGCACACCGGTTTCCCGCTTCACTGAAAAACGTCCGTCGGTGTAAAAGCGTGATCGTAAACCTTTTTGTACGCCTTCTACTACCCACTCATCTTCTTGCTGGGTTTTCTCGCCGATCTGGTCGCCACTCATACGATTCCAGATATCCCGGTCTTTAATGTAGTACAAAAAATCTACTTTGGTAAAATCTTCGGATATCGGCCGGACAATATTGAGCTGAACGCCCCAGGGGTAAAAGTTGAGCATAAAATTGGGGAAGAACCAGAAATAATAGGCAGAGACTTCGTTCCCATAATCAATATGCCCCTCAGGTAAATCAAAGGTCTCGGTGCCCTTATCTGAATATCCTATCTGTAGCACCATATGTTTGTCACAGATCGTATCGTATTTTCCGTAATCCAACAGACCATTTAGTGTCGGATGCACAAACGGAATATGAAACCCTTCAAGGTAATTGTCAATGTATAAAGCCCAATGAGCCTGTACGTTGTAGGTCTTGGTATATTCCGGAGCATATTTGAATGCTTCAATATTTAAAAAGCCTACCCGCTCTTCCAAAGCCTCCAACATTTCTGTGAAGTCAATTTTTGGATCGAGGCTGGTAAATAAAAATTTCGACCATTTTTTTAAAGGCAATTCTTTTAGGTTTTCACAAGGTCTTGGAAAGTCTTCCACTTCCTTAAATTCTGGCATGAACTCAAATTCCCCTTCCAGGCTAAACCGTCGGCCATGGTAAGAACAAACCAGCCTGCGATTTTTTCCAGGGTGATGGCTTACCATAAACCCTCTATGCGTACATACATTGGATAGGCACCGAATCTCCTCCTCCTTTTTCGTTAATACCAGCGGCTCGTCAATATATTTTTCCAATAAGAAAAAAGGATAGGTATTGACTGCTACATTGAAAATTTCCTGCTCATCTCCAATGTAGAGCCAGCTTTTGGCGAAAATGGCTTCTTTCAACTGCTCCCAGATGGCCTTATCAAAGTAGAAATCGGCAGGCAAGGTGGATGACTGAGCAATATTATTGAGTACTTTTTTCACGATTTAATTACTTCTTAAAATAACGTGGTAAAAAACCCTATCTATTAACCTAAAAATAAATAATTAATTTTTTTATTATCCATCACTAATGGGAACCACAGAGGCACAGAGTACTCAGAGGTTCTTGTATCATATATTGCACATTCCTCATTGCACATTCTAATATCTACCTTTTTTGTCAAGCCCTGGAAATCAATCTTTATGATTTCTCATTACTTACTTGTCAAGCCTCTTATCAACCAACCGTTTTAACGGTGGGGTAACAGCCTCTCTATTTATATTTTCGACCTTTTCCCCGAATAGTCCTGCTGGTTCGGACGTCCTCGTCCCAACCCGAATAGCCAGGCGAACGTTTACGCTTGGGGATCATTTGGTTTGCCCCACCATTGAAATGGTGGGTTGATAATTGTGCTCTTGCCAGGTAGTTTACCTTTTTGGCCAAGCTTTAGCTGGTGATAGCCTTCATTATTCATTATTCATTATTCATTATTCATTACTCATTATTCATTACTCATTATTCATTA
>CAZHOV010000293.1:0-1621 GCA_964534315.1 uncultured Saprospiraceae bacterium
TATCTGTAGGAGAGCCATACAGAAAATAGCGTTGTTTACTCGAAAAGCTAACCATGAGTTGATCCCATTACCCGAACCAAACCAGCCAGCGTCTCCAATGATCGACTCCGAAGCCCCAGCCAGTGACCATTCGCTAATTGAACTTCCACTTCATGTTCCTCTACCAGATGGACCCGCTCAAATCCCTTGTCGGTGGGGGCCTCTTTACCTTCCTGCAATTTTCGCTGCCAATAATAAAACGTAGCCGGATTAATCCCCCGAGCCTTACAAAAGTCTTTCTTGCTCAGTCCAGAGCTAGCCTGTTGTGCCAACATATCGGCCATCTTTTGTCGAACAGTTGTTTTTTCCATATCTTGTTTTGATCACAAAGGTCGATCAACTTTAGCATTGACTCAAGATGCGGTTGCTCGGACGTTTACGTCCTTCACGCCAACATCCTCGTACCGGCTAATCCGGTCTACAAACGAGGCGGCCACCATTTTCGGAACGTCCTCTATTGAAGCCTCTTCGACCTCTTTATAATCCAGTTTAGCGTTGATATAAAGCTCTTTTTTGCGTGGTTTATATTCGATCCCAGCTTCGTGGATATTGTTCGTTGGACGGACCGTTATCGCCACGAAACGGATCGCTTGGATACCCGTACCGTAATCGGATAGGTTGATATTTTTGGCGAGTAATTCGTCGACCTGCCGGATAGTAAATGACTTTTCCTTTAATTCATGCCAAAAAATACTTCCAAGCCAGATCGGTCCTTTAAGTTCTACTTTACTTTTCATTAATCATCTCTTTTATTGCCGGGGGGGCGAATTAAGGGTTGTTCCCGCTTTGTGTTTTCTGGTAACAACGCATAGTTATATATTTTTCAGCAAAGGACGCAACTAAAAAAGGTTTTGCCTATGCTGTAATCATGTAGGCAATGTCCTACATGATAAGTTTTTCTTCTCGGAGACATTCCTGTAGGGTCCCCTCAAATTCGGTTAAATAAGCTAAGTTTTTCACGGGCATTCCTTTAAAATACCTGCCTTTTTCTCCTTTTCTGGTAACTCCATATCGCCATACCTCTCCTAAGTTTAAGAATATTTCGGTTTTTGTAACACAACTGTAACAAGGGAAAAATCCCGATAAGTCGGCGATTAGAACGTATTGTTCCGCTTCGTCCAGTTCTTGTAATTCCCGTTCCATTTTTTCTTTACGCCACGGAGCCAGTTCCGGCTTGTCACCCTTCCAAATTATCATGTAGGACGCTGCCTACATGATAATAGTGAAGGCAATTGTCCTTCATAATAAAAAATCTTTAGAAGACATCCAAATGGCGAGACTACCAGTAGCGATGATGAGGAATAGCAGTAGTGAAAAACCAGGACGTTTGGTTTCAGTCACTCGAGTATCTGAATCATTTGGTGTTTCTTTGATGAATCCAAGCATACCGAATTTTTTTAAGGTAATGGTGCGCTGCACCATAAATCAAATAGGCTGATTTAATACTACCAAGATATTGGTGCGCTGCACCAAGTCTTTAGTACAAAACAACAAATTGACAAACAGTAGCTAAGTCTACTTTTGTCACAGGGCAATCGCAAAGTAAGCCTTAACCTGCTAAAATCTTGAAAAGGTACTCGTC